>NZ_JAAGNI010000379.1 GCF_010550605.1 Streptomyces sp. SID9727 | reverse complement strand
CCCGCGCGGCGCAGGCGGAGCGGGCCAGGCTCGCCCAGGCCGCCCGCGCGGTCGCCGCCAAGAAGTGGGGCCTGGCGGGCACGCCGCTCGCGGCGCCCGTACCGCCCGCGAAGAAGCCGCACCTCACCACCCGCAAGGGCTTCGAGGTCGAGGGCCAGGACGACTCGCTGCCGCCGGTCTTCACCCGGGTCCCCACCACGGACAAGGTCGTCTTCCTGACGATGGACGACGGGGACGACAAGGACCCCGAGCTGCTGAAGATGATGTCGGAGCTGAACATCCCGTACAGCGCCTTCCTCACCGACTACCTGGTGCGCGACGACTACACGTACTTCAAGGACGCCCAGTCGCGCGGGACCGTGCTCGGCAACCACACGCTCAACCACCGCTATCTGCCGGGCCTCTCCCACGACGAGCAGAAGCGCGAGATCTGCGGCCAGCAGGACATCCTCCAGCAGCAGTTCGGCAAGCGGCCGCGGCTCTTCCGGCCGCCCTACGGCAACTACAACACCGACACGCTGAAGGTCGCCAAGTCCTGCGGCATCACCGCCGTGCCGCTGTGGGGGGCGGAGGCGTTCCCCGACCACATGGACTGGCGCGAGGAGGACCGGAAGCTGCACCCCGGCGACATCATCCTGACGCACTTCCGGGGCGAGGCGGACTGGACGGGGAGCATGCCCGACCTGGTCCGGTCCGTCATGAAGGTCATCACGGACCAGGGGTACGCGGTGGCCCGCCTGGAGGACTACGTATAGGAAGCGGCGTACGCGCGTGCGTCGCCGGGCTCCGGGTGGGCGTCCTCGTAGGCGTCGTGCCAGGCCGTCAGCGTGAGGGCCAGCAGCAGGCACACGCCGATCAGCTGGACGACGCCCGCGATCGGCAGCCCGTGGCGCAGCAGCACCACGCCGATCACGCAGGCCACCACCGTGACGGTGGCGAGGACGAGAGTGCCGGACCAGTCCATGCCGGGCGGTCCGGCCTCCGCCATGTCCGGGTTCGGCGGCCGGGGATCGGAGCCCGCGTACGCGTAGAAGAAGACCGCGCTGCTCACCCCCTCCAGGGCGATGAGGAGCAGGCCGAGCACCACGTCGAGGCAGCCGGTCGCCACCGGCCCCGGGCGGGTGGCGGCCGGGCGGTCCCGGCCGGCGGGTCGTATGCGCATGCCGCCACCGTCCACCGGAACGGTCCGGGCGGCCCCGGCGTTGTCCCTACGGTGTCCGGAACGTTGCCCGGTCGCAGCCGTACGGCTCCCGGGTACGCCACGAGGGGCGTGAATTGGCACTCCGCTTGACCGAGTGCTAATCGCGGTCATAGTCTCAGTTCTGGCACTCCCCACTGGAGAGTGCCAGCAGTACTGCGCGACCGGCAGGTCCGGCACCCGCGACGACGGGCTCACCTGGTCGCCACCCAAAGACTGTTAAACCCCGCGAGATCTCCGAAGGGGGAGACCGGATCGTGTCGACCGCCAGCTCCAAGGTTGCGATCAAGCCGCTCGAGGACCGCATTGTGGTCCAGCCGCTCGACGCCGAGCAGACCACGGCCTCCGGCCTGGTTATCCCGGACACCGCCAAGGAGAAGCCCCAGGAGGGCGTCGTCCTGGCCGTGGGCCCGGGCCGCTTCGAGAACGGCGAGCGCCTGCCGCTCGACGTCAAGACCGGCGATGTCGTGCTGTACAGCAAGTACGGCGGCACCGAGGTGAAGTACAACGGCGAGGAGTACCTCGTCCTCTCGGCGCGCGACGTCCTCGCGATCATCGAGAAGTAACTCACCCACGTTTGCTTCTGTTCTGCGCCCCTGGCCCCCTGCGAACTAACCAGCCGGGCGGCAGGGGCGCAGTTCTTGTTTTTGAGAGGAACAGTTCAGCTCCATGGCGAAGATCCTGAAGTTCGACGAGGACGCCCGTCGCGCCCTTGAGCGCGGCGTCAACAAGCTTGCCGACACGGTGAAGGTGACGATCGGCCCCAAGGGCCGCAACGTCGTCATCGACAAGAAGTTCGGCGCCCCCACCATCACCAACGACGGTGTCACCATCGCGCGCGAGGTCGAGCTGGACGACCCGTACGAGAACCTCGGCGCCCAGCTGGTGAAGGAGGTGGCGACCAAGACCAACGACGTCGCGGGCGACGGCACCACCACCGCCACCGTCCTGGCCCAGGCGCTCGTCCGCGAGGGCCTGCGCAACGTCGCCGCCGGCGCCTCCCCGGCCGCCCTGAAGAAGGGCATCGACGCCGCCGTCAAGGCCGTGTCCGAGGAGCTCCTCGCGACCGCCCGCCCGATCGACGACAAGTCCGACATCGCCGCCGTGGCCGCGCTCTCCGCGCAGGACCCGCAGGTCGGCGAGCTCATCGCGGACGCGATGGACAAGGTCGGCAAGGACGGCGTCATCACCGTCGAGGAGTCCAACACCTTCGGTCTGGACCTCGACTTCACCGAGGGCATGGCCTTCGACAAGGGCTACCTGTCCCCGTACATGGTGACCGACCAGGAGCGTATGGAGGCCGTCCTCGACGACCCGTACATCCTGATCCACCAGGGCAAGATCGGCTCGATCCAGGAGCTGCTGCCGCTCCTGGAGAAGGTCATCCAGGCCGGTGGCTCCAAGCCGCTCCTGATCATCGCCGAGGACGTCGAGGGCGAGGCCCTGTCGACCCTGGTCGTCAACAAGATCCGCGGCACGTTCAACGCCGTCGCCGTCAAGGCCCCGGGCTTCGGCGACCGCCGCAAGGCCATGCTCGGCGACATCGCCACCCTCACCGGTGCGACCGTCATCGCCGAGGAGGTCGGCCTCAAGCTCGACCAGGCCGGTCTGGACGTGCTGGGCTCCGCCCGCCGCGTGACCGTCACCAAGGACGACACCACCATCGTCGACGGCGGCGGCAAGGCCGACGAGGTCGCCGGCCGCGTCAACCAGATCAAGGCCGAGATCGAGGCCACGGACTCCGACTGGGACCGCGAGAAGCTCCAGGAGCGCCTGGCGAAGCTGGCCGGCGGGGTCTGCGTGATCCGCGTCGGTGCCGCCACCGAGGTCGAGCTCAAGGAGAAGAAGCACCGTCTGGAGGACGCCATCTCCGCGACCCGCGCCGCGGTCGAGGAGGGCATCGTCTCCGGTGGTGGCTCCGCCATCGTCCACGCCGTCAAGGTCCTCGAGGGCAACCTCGGCAAGACCGGCGACGAGGCCACCGGTGTCGCGGTCGTCCGCCGCGCCGCCGTCGAGCCGCTGCGCTGGATCGCCGAGAACGCCGGCCTGGAGGGTTACGTCATCACCTCCAAGGTCTCCGAGCTCGACAAGGGCCAGGGCTTCAACGCCGCCACCGGCGAGTACGGCGACCTGGTGAAGGCCGGCGTCATCGACCCGGTCAAGGTCACCCGCTCCGCCCTGGAGAACGCCGCGTCCATCGCGTCGCTGCTGCTCACGACCGAGACCCTGGTCGTCGAGAAGCCGGCCGAGGAGGAGCCGGACGCCGCGGGCCACGGCCACGGTCACTCGCACTAGCGCGTAGCGCGGAGGCCCGGTCCCCTGTGGGGGCCGGGCCTCTCTGCTTGTCCGGGGGCGCTGCCCCCGGATCCCCGCTCCTCAAACGCCGGAGGGGCCGGATCTCACGCCGACCGGTCCAGCGCCGCCGGATGCACCGGTTCCGCGAACGGCCGCCCCAGCGCGTACCGCTCCAGCTCGTCCAGCGCGTGATCGGTCATCCGGTGCAGCTCGTTGCCGAGGGAGCCCGCCACGTGCGGGGTCAGGAGGACGTTCGGGAGGTCGTACAACGGGGAGTCGGCGGGGGGCAGTTCGGGGTCCGTCACGTCGAGCACGGCGTGCAGCCGGCCCGGGACCAGTTCGCGCAGCAGGGCCGCCTCGTCGATCAGGGAGCCCCGGGCCGTGTTGACCAGCGTCGAGCCGGTCCGCATCAGGGCCAGCTGGCGGGCGCCGATCATGTGATGGGTCCCGGGGAGCTGGGGGGCGTGCACGGAGACGACGTCGGCGCGGGCGCACAGCTCGTCCAGGGTGGCCGGTTCGACGCCGAGGTGCGCTGCCTCGGACGCGGTGACGAAGGGGTCGTACAGCAGGACCGCCAGGTCGAAGGGGCGGAGCAGCTCGATGACGCGGCGGCCGATGCGGGAGGCGCCGACGATGCCCACCGTGCGGCGGTAGTTGCCGGCGCCGTCCAGCTCGGCGCGCCAGTCGTGGGCGGCGCGGACCTCGCGGTAGACGTGCGCGGAGCGCGGGACGCGCTTGTTGGCCAGCAGGATCGTGGCCAGGGTGTACTCCGCCACCGGCAGCGCGTTGGCCCCGGCCGCCGAGGAGACGGCCAGGCCGCGCTCCCAGCAGGCGTCGGTGATGTGGTGCTTGACGGAGCCGGCCGCGTGGATCACCGCCTTCAGGCGGGGCGCGGCGGCGAGGACCGGGGCGGTGAGCGGGGTGGCGCCCCAGCAGGTGAACAGGACCTCCGCCTCGGCGAGCGCGGCGGCGACGCGGGGGTCCGGGGCGGCCAGGTCGTGGGCGACGAGGACCGGGTCCGTACGCGCGAGGGCGGCGAGCCGGTCGCGGTGGCGGGGTTCGAAGAGGCGCGCGTGGATGTCCCGGCCCATGGCGAGCAGGACCGTGGGGCGGGGGTCCGTGGTGGACTGCATGGTGGTGTACGACTCCCTCGGGATAGGGGCTACTTGACGCTGCCGGCGGTGAGTCCGGCCTTCCAGTGCCGTTGCAGGGAGACGAAGGCGACGATCAGCGGGATGACGGCGAGGAGGGACCCGGTGACGACGAGGGGGTAGAAGCCGGGCTCGCTGTGGGTGTTGGTGTTCCAGGAGTACAGGCCGAGGCTCAGCGGGAACAGCTTGCGGTCCGACAGCATCACCAGCGGGAGGAAGAAATTGTTCCAGATCGCGGTGAACTGGAACAGGAAGACGGTCACGAACCCCGGCATCACCATCGGCAGCCCGATGGAGAAGAAGGTGCGCAGCTCGCCGGCGCCGTCGATGCGCGCGGCCTCCAGCGCCTCGCCCGGGATGTAGCCGGCGGAGAACACCCGGGCGAGGTAGACGCCGAAGGGGTTCACCAGGACCGGGATCAGCACCGACCAGTACGTGTTGACGAGGCCCAGCTTGCTGGCCAGCAGGTACATCGGCAGGGCCAGGGCCGTCGTGGGCACGAGCACTCCGAGCAGGACGAGCCCGAACAGCTTCTCCTTGCCCGGGAACTCGTACTTGTCGAAGGCGTACCCGGCGGCGACGCAGATCAGCGAGCAGACCGCGGCGCCCACTCCCGCGTACAGCAGGCTGTTCCCGTACCAGCGGAAGTAGACGCCGTCCCCGTACGAGGCGATGTCGGAGAGGTTCTTCGAGAGGTCGAAGCCCTTGAAGGAGAAGGTGTCCCCGGCGAGCAGCGAGCCGGTGTCCTTGGTGGCGGCGGTGACCAGCCAGACGAGCGGGAAGAGCATGTAGAGGACGGCCAGCAGCAGCGCTCCGTTGACGGCCGCCTTGGACAGCCAGGGGTTCTTGCGGGTCGTGGTGCTCATGCGTGCGCGCCCTTCCGGCCGGTCAGGCGGGTGACGACGAAGGACAGCAGGGCGGCGGTGAGCGCCAGGAGTACGGAGGCGGCGGCCGCGAGTCCGAAGTCGTTACGGGCGAAGGCCGCGGTGTATGCGTACATGTTCGGTGTCCAGGAGGAAGAGACGGCGGACCCGGATCCGGTGTTGAGGATCAGCGGCTCGGTGAAGAGCTGGAGCGAGCCGATGATCGTGAAGAGCACGACCATCACGACCGAGGACCGGATCAGCGGGAGCTTGATGCTGAACGCGACGCGCCCGCCGCCCGCCCCGTCCACCGTGGCCGCTTCGAGCACCGAGCGGTCGATGGCCTGGAGGGCGGCGTAGAAGATCACCATGTTGTAGCCGAGCCATTCCCACAGCGCGATGTTCACGATCGAGGGCAGCGCGCCGCTCGGCGAGAAGAAGTCGAAGCCGATGCCGCCGGAGTGCATCGCGGAGACGACGGGGCTGAGACCGGGCGTGTAGAGGTACAGCCAGATCATCGCGGCGATGATGCCCGGCACGGCGTGCGGCAGGAACAGCGCGAGCTGGAAGAAGCGCCGGGCGCGGGCGAGCGCCGAGTCGAGCAGCAGGGCGAGCCCGAGGGCGCCGCCGACCATCAGGGGGATGTAGACGGCGCAGTAGCCGAGGAGGACGAGGAAGCCGTCGCGGAAGACCCGGTCACCCAGCGCCGCCGTGTAGTTGCCGAGTCCGGTGAAGACCGTCTCGGAGCCGCCGAAGCCGAGCCCCGACTGCTGTTCGGTGAAGAGGCTGAGCCAGACCGCGTATCCGATCGGGATCAGCATCACCGCCGTGAACAGGACGAAGAACGGGGTCAGCAGGGCCGCGGCGGCGCGGGTGCGGGCTTTCATCCGGTCAGCCCTCGACCTTCAGGCCGCGCTTGGACAGCTCCGCGACGGTCGCGTCATGGGCGGCCTTCACGGCGTCGGGGATGGTGGTGCCGCCCCCGGCGAGCTTGCCGAAGCGGTCCTTGAGCGTGGTGTTGGTGGTTCCCATGGCGGGGCCCCAGGTCCAGCCCTGCTTGATCGCGGCGCCGCCGTCCTCGAAGACCTGGTAGATGTCCTGGCCGCCGTAGAACGTGGTGTCGAACGCCTTCTTGGCCGCCGGGCGCAGGGCGAGCGCGGCCGGGAAGGCGCTGGAGGTGCCGGAGGAGATACGGGCCTTGATGCCGTCCTCCGTGGTGGTCATCCAGGTCGCGAACTCGACGGCCGCGGCGGCCTTCCCGCTGTTCTTCGGCACGGCGAAGGTGGTCCCGCCGAGCATGCCGCCGGCGGGCTTCCCGTCCCAGGTCGGGATCGGGGCGACGGCCCACTTGCCGCTCTGCTCGGGCAGGGTGGAGCCGAGGACACCGCCGCCCCAGGAGGCGCCGAGGTAGCCGATGGTGGAGCCGGTCTTGAGGGAGTTGGTCCAGGCGGGCGAGAAGGAGGCGTCGGTGCGGACCAGGCCGTCCTTCACCAGGCCCTGCCAGTAGTCGGCGACCTTGGTGGAGGCGGCGTCGGTGGTGTCGACCTTCCAGGTGTCGCCCTCGGTCTTGAACCACTGGGCGCCGGCCTGCCAGACCATGGCCTCGAAGGTGGTCGGGTCGTCCGGAAAGAAGGTGCCGATGCGGGCCTTGGAGTCGGCCTTCCTCACCTTCTCGGCCGCGGCCTTGAACGCGGCCCAGGTCCTGGGGACGTCGATGCCGTACTTGGTGAAGAGGTCCTTGCGGTAGAAGAACGCCTGCGGCGCGGCGTCGAAGGGGACGGCCCAGCTCTTGCCGCCGAGCGTGGTCTGCTCGACCGCCTGCGGGAGGAACTTCTTCTTCACGTCGTCGGTGAGGTACGCGCCGATGTCCTGGAACCCGCCCTGGCTGACGTACTCGGGGAGCTGCGGGTACTCGACGGAGACCAGGTCCGGGGCGTTGCCCGCCTTGATCGCGTTGGAGATCTTGGCGTAGCCGCCGGCGTTCCCGGACGGGGTCTCCTCGAACTTCACGCGGATGTTCTCGTGCGAGGCGTTGAACGCGTCCACGACCTCCTTGGTGCCCTTGGCCCAGCCCCAGAAGGTAATGGTCACGGGCTTGGCGGCGGTGCCGGTGCCGCCGCCCCCGGAGTCGTCCCCGCTCCCGCCGCAGGCCGTGACGACGGCGAGGGCGGTGACGGCTCCGGCTATGGAAAGAGTCGTTCTGCTCCAACTGCGGTTCACGACGGGCTCCTGAGTCGACGGTGACAGGGACGTTGGGCGTGATCCTTGGTCCACCGTTGACCGAAGTCAAGAGCGAAAGATTGATTGATCGAGAAAAGATCAGAAAGTTATCGAGCGGTCGACGCCCGCACCCGCAGCCGCGGCAGGAGCGCCAGATGCCTGCCCGGCTCGTCCCCGTCCCGCCCGGAACCGTCCCGCCCGGGGCCGAGCCGGCCGATCAGCAGCTCCGTCGCGTACCGCCCCACGTGGCGCTTGGGCGGGCTGACCGCGGTGAGCGGGATGTCGCCCAGCGCCGCCACCTCGTCGTCGTACGCGATCACCGCCAGGTCCTCCGGCACCCGCACGCCCAGCTCGGACAGGCGCTGCACCAGGTGGATCGCGTCCACGTCGTTGTGCGCGACCACCGCCGTGGCCCGGCCGGAGACCACCGCGTCGCGCACCTCGCGCACCGCCTCCTCGAAGCGCTCCGGGTCCACCTCGGGCCCGGAGGTCCCGATCATCGCCGGGGCGCCGTCGGCCAGCCCCAGCACCGCCAGGGCGTCCTCGTACCCCGAGCGCACCGCGAGCGCGGTCGGGCTGTCGGCGCGGGCCACCAGGAGCGGGGTCCCGTGGCCGAGGCCGATCAGATGGCGCACCGCGAGCAGCACCCCGTGCCGGTGGTCGGAGCAGACCCGGTCCAGGCCGTCCAGCGGCGACCCGGGCGCCGGGGTGCGCTCCAGGAGCACGGCGGGCACCGGCAGCTCCGCCATCCAGTCCCCGTACGCCGCCTGGTCCTCGGCGCCCCGCCAGGCCGGGGCGATGAGCAGCCCGTCGGCCCCGGAGGCGAGCAGCCCCTCGGCGCGCGCCCGGTCCCCCTCGGGCCGGTAGTCGGAGATCCGCAGCACGAGCCGGCCCCCGGCGCGCGCGGCAGCCTCGTGCGCACCCCGGATGACCTCCGCGAAGTAGTACGTCGCCGAGGGGGCGATCAGCCCGAGCACCGGGCCGCCGCCCGGCCCGGGGGCCGCGGGGGCGGACACGTCCCGGGGCCAGGAGACCGAGCCGTGGACCCGGTCCAGCAGTCCGCGCTCGGCCAGCGCCTCGGCGTCGCGGCGCGCCGTGACGGGGGAGACCCCCAGCAGGCCGGCCAGATCGGAGACGCGGGCCGAGCCGCGTTCCCGCACCAGGGCCAGAAGTCGGTCATGACGTTCAGCTGCACTCTCGCGCACGGCGGTGGTCCCCTTGTACATCGCGATGTGGTGGCTCGGCTCGCCAGACCCTAATCCAACGTGATCGATTGACGGAAGTTTCGATCATTCGCTACTTCGCCATTGACGTTCGATCAACCCGCGGTCCAGGATTCCCGGCGACGCCGAAGTCCGCCTCCCCTGGGAGCATCATGCCCACGACGAGTCCGTACACGGGATACACCCGTGCCGATTGGGAGCGGGCGGCCGACCGGCTGCTGCTCGCGGTACGCCCCCACGCCTCGCCCCGCCACGGCCGCATCGACCTCCCCGGCCCCCGGCCGAGCTGGTCCGGCCCCCTCTCCGACGGCCTCGAAGGCTACGCCCGCACCTGGCTGCTCGCCGCGCTGCGGACCGCCGGAGCGCGCGGCGAGGACCCGCACGGCTTCCTCGGCCGGTACGCCGAAGGACTCGCCGCCGGTACGTCGGACCCGGCCGGCGGCCCCGACGCCTGGCCCCGCGTCGCGGACGTCCCCCAGGCCGTCGTGGAATCCGCCTCCGTCGCCCTGGGCCTGCGCCTCACCCGGCCCTGGCTCTGGGACACCCTGGACGACCGCACCCGGCAGCGCGCCGTGGACTGGCTCCTCCCCGCCCTCGGCCCGTCCCCGGTGAACAACAACTGGTGGTTCTTCGGGCTCACCGTCGCCGGCTTCCTCCAGGACGCGGGCATCGAGACCGACCGGGCCCGCAAGACCATCGACCGCGCGCTGGAACACGTGGAGGACTGGTACCTGGGCGACGGCTGGTACAGCGACGGCCCGAACCGCTCCTTCGACCACTACAACGCCTGGGCGATGCACTTCTACCCGGTCCTGCACGCCCACCTCGCCGGCGACCGCGACCTCCTGGACCGCTACGGGCCCCGGCTGCACCGCCACCTGGACGACTACAGCCGCATGTTCGGCGCGGACGGCGCCCCCATGCCGTTCGGCCGCTCCCTCGTCTACCGCTTCGCCGCCGCGGCCGCCCCCTGGCTCGGCGCCCTGACCGGCCACACCCCGCTCACCCCGGGCGCGACCCGCCGCCTCGCCTCCGGCACCCTCCGCCACTTCCTGGACCGGGGCGCCACCGACCCGGACGGCCTCCTCACCCTCGGCTGGCACCGCCCGTACGAGCCCATGCTCCAGACGTACTCCGGGCCCGCCTCCCCGTACTGGGCCTCCAAGGGCTTCCTCGGGCTCCTGATGCCCCCGGACCACCCCGTCTGGACGGCCGCCGAGGAGCCGCTGCCCGCCGAGCGGGAGGACGCCGTGACCGTCCTCGGCCCGACCGGGATGCTCCTCCAGTCCACCGCCGCGGACGGCCTCGTCCGGCTCCACAACCACGGCTCGAACCACGTGGGCGACGACGAGGACCCCGGCTACGCCCGCTTCGCGTACTCCACCCGGACCGGCCCCACGCACGGCTCCGCCGAGCGCGACAACCACTTCGCGCTGCTCCCCGACGGCGAGCCGACCGCCCGCCTCACCGCCGACCCGCTCGGCCCCGGCGCCTCCGCGCACACCCCGTGCCCCGGCGTCCGCGTCGTCTCCGCCACCCTCGCCCACGGCCGCGCCGAGGTCCGCGCGCATCTGGTCACCGGCGCGCCCGACGGCACGCCCGTCCGCCAGACGGGGTGGGCGGCCGGGGGCGACCGGACGCTCACCGCCCAGCTCCACCCGGTCCACGGCTACCGGGACGGGGTCCGCGAACTGCCCGGCGGAGACACCATGTTCGGCGAGACCTCCGGGATCCTGGCCGTCGAGGGCGCCACCGCCGGGCCCCGGTCCCTCTTCGTCGCGCTCGCCTCGCTCACCGGCGAGCCGGACCCGGCTCCCGTCGGAACCCTCGCCGAGATCCGCGTACGAGGCCCGCACGAGATCCGGGTGACCTGGCACGACGGCGGTACGGCGGTCCTCCGTCTCCCGGAGGAGTGACCGGAGGAGCGACCGGGGATCGACCGGGGGGCGTAGGGGCGGCGCGGCACCCGCGCCCGCCGCGCCTACTGCGGCCCGTACTTGCGCCCCGTCCGCGAGGTCAGCCCGCCGAGCAGGCCGCGCGGGGCCAGCTTCACCGCACCCATCAGCACCTTGTAGCGCGGGTCCGGGATCGACACCGACTTCCCGCGCGCCAGGTCCGCGAGGGCGGAGCTCACCAGCTTGTCCGCGTCGAGCCACATCCAGCCCGGGATGTTGCCCGTGCCCATCCCGGCCCGCTGGTGGAACTCCGTACGCACGAAGCCCGGGCACAGCGCCATCAGCCGCACCCCGGACCCGGCCAGGTCCTTCGCCGCGCCCTGGCTGAACTGCACGACCCACGCCTTCGAAGCGCCGTACGTACCGCGCGGCACGAACGCCGCGACCGACGCCACGTTGACGATGCCGCCCCGGCCGCGCTCCCGCATCGAGGCCGCCGCCGCCGAGGTCAGCCGCAGCACCGCCTCGCAGTGCACCTTCAGCATCGTCAGCTCGTCGGCCATCGGGACCTCCAGATAGCGCCCCTTGTTGCCGAAGCCCGCGTTGTTCACCAGCAGGTCGACCGGGTGCCGGACGTCCCCGAGGCGCTCCTCGACGGCGCGGATGCCCTTGTC
Source organism: Streptomyces sp. SID9727 (assembly GCF_010550605.1). Classification (GTDB taxonomy): domain Bacteria; phylum Actinomycetota; class Actinomycetes; order Streptomycetales; family Streptomycetaceae; genus Streptomyces. The sequence continues at coordinate 14,019 of NZ_JAAGNI010000379.1, read as the reverse complement.
GTCGGACAGGTCGGCCCGCAGCACCTCCGCCTCGATGCCGTGCCGGTCGTGCAGTTCGGTCGCCTGCTCGCGCAGCCGCTCCGCGTCCCGGGCCACCAGGACCAGGTCGTACCCGTCGGCGGCGAGCCGCCGGGCGAAGGCGGCACCGATACCCGCCGTCGCGCCCGTGATCAGTGCAGTCGTCATACGCGGCACGGTAGAGCATCGGGAAGCGGCGCCTCCCGGCGCTCCCGCGCGCTCAGGAAGCGGTGAGCTCCGCCGCGTACGCCCGCGCCTTGCGCAGCGTCGACGGGGTCAGCGCCCCGCCCGCCGGAAGCAGCAGCGGCAGCAGGTCGCGCCGGGTCGTCACGGCCCGGAACTGCAGTTCCACCGTCACCTCGTGGTCCGGCCGGTGCACGACCTCGACCGGGTCGCCCGCCCGCACGGAGCCCGGCGTGACCACCCGCAGGTACGCCCCCGGGGCCGCCGCCTCCGTGAACCGCTTCACCCAGCGCGCCTCGCCGAGGTGGCCCTGGAACGTACGGCACGGGATGCGGCCGGAGGCGACCTCCAGGACCAGCTCCCCGCCGATCCGCCAGCGCTCGCCGATCAGGGCCTCGCCGACCCGCAGCCCCGCCGTGGTCAGGTTCTCGCCGAACGAGCCGTTGGCCAGCGGGCGGCCCAGCTGCCGCTCCCAGGCGTCCAGGTCCTCCCGGGCGAAGGCGTACACCGCCTGGTCCGAGCCGCCGTGGTGGCGCAGGTCGCACACCGCGTCCCCGGCGAGACCGCTGCCGCCCTCACCCCTGGGGCCGGGGTCGGAGACCCGCACGGGCCCGTCGACGGGCCGCTTGTCGATACCGGTCCTGCCGCCCGGGGCATCGGTGTAGGACGCCGCCGTCGGACGCCCCGCGTTCACGGTCAGCACAGTCATCGCGGTCATGCCGGAACGGTATCCAAGGCCGGCTCAAAGGTGCACGCCGATATTTTCGCGACTACCCAAGCGCTGCTTATGCTGGAGGGGTGATCGAAGCCCGCCACCTCCGCGTCCTGCGTGCCGTCGCCACCACCGGCTCCTTCTCCGCCGCCGCCCGTGAGCTGGGCTGCACCCAGCCCGCCGTCAGCCAGCAGATGAAGGCCCTGGAGTCCTCGGCGGGGACCACGCTGCTCATCAGGACCGGCCGCGAGATGCGGCTGACGGAGGCGGGCGAGGCGCTGGTGCGGCACGCCTCCGGCATCCTCGCCGGGCTCACCGCCGCCGAGGAGGAGGTCGCCGCGATCGCCGGACTGCGGGCGGGCCGGGTCCGGCTCGTCTCGTTCCCGAGCGGCAGCTCGTCGCTGGTCCCGGGTGCCCTCGCCGCGCTGCGCGCCGCCCACCCCGGCACGCGGGTCTCCCTCGTGGAGGCCGAGCCGCCGCGGTCGGTGGAGATGCTGCGGGACGGCGACTGCGACATCGCGCTCGCCTTCCGGTACGGCGGTACGGGCGCGGAATGGGACGACCTGGTGGTCCGTCCGCTGCTCACGGACCGGCTCACGGGGCTCGTGCCCGGGGGGCACGCGCTGGCGGACCGGGACGAGGTCGGCATCGCGGAGCTGGCCGGGGAGTCCTGGATCGCCGGATGCCCCCGGTGCCGCAGGCAGCTGGTGGAGGTGTGCGAGGAGTCCGGTTTCACCCCGCGCATCGACTTCGCCACCGACGACTACCCGGCGGTGATCGGCCTGGTGGGCGCGGGCCTGGGGGTCGCCGTGCTGCCGTCGCTGGCCATCGAGTCGGTACGCCCCCGAGGCGCCAGGACCGTCACGGTGGTGCCGGCCATCGAGCGCGAGATCGTCGCGCTGACCCTGCCCGACCTGGCCCGGGTCCCGGCGGTGGCGGCCACCCTGGACCACCTGGCGCTGGCCTCTTCCGGCCCGGACGCACCATCGAGCCCGTCCGGCGTCTGAGGCGCGGGGGCCGGGGCGGAGCCCCGCTCTCGGCAAGGGGCGGGGCGGGACGCTGAAGAATCGTTTCTGCCGTGGTGCGCGCGTTCCGGCTCACCCATGCCCCGGCGGCGACGCCGGCGCCGTCGCGGTGATCAGCCGATTGCGCGCCCGCCCCATCAGCTCCTCGCGCTCGTCCTCGGTGAGCCCGCCCCACACCCCGTAGGGCTCGCGAACGGCCAGCGCGTGCGCCGCGCACTCCGCGCGTACGGGGCACCGCATGCAGACCTCCTTCGCGGAGGTCTCGCGGGCGCTCCGGGCGGCGCCGCGTTCCCCCTCGGGATGGAAGAAGAGCGAGCTGTCGACCCCGCGGCAGGCCGCCAGCAGCTGCCAGTCCCACAGATCGGCGTTGGGTCCCGGAAGTCGGGAGAAATCGGCCATTGCTTGTCCCCTCGAAACCGTGCTGAGTCGGAAGCGTCGTGTGTGTCGTGGGTGGGTGCTCGTCGATGACCGCGTACAAAACCGTACATCTACGGTGTTAGTAGATGTAAATATGACTGATTGCGAATCTAGCCACAGACACCACCAAAAGGGAAGAAATCCCGCTAAATGGGGCACGCTCCCGCCAAGAATTTCGGTTGACGGCTGGACGACCCGTGGCGCTCTCCTCCGTGAGCGCTTACTCACGTAGAGTGCCGAACCCGGTCTTCCGACCCGTAACTCTTTCGAGTGACCATCGTTGAGAGTGCGGAGGCGGTTGGCAGAAAGAGCGATCGGGCAGATGTCCGAGAGCGTCAACCGCACAGGTGACGACTTGTAACAGCCTGGAGGCTCAAGGTGACGCGCATCAGCTGCGGAGGGCGGTCATGACTTCCGTCCTCGTCTGCGACGACTCCCCGCTTGCCCGAGAAGCGCTCCGTCGCGCGGTCGCGACCGTGCCCGGCGTCGAGCGTGTGACGACGGCCGCCAACGGCGAGGAAGTCCTCCGCCGCTGGGGTGCCGACCGTTCGGATCTGATTCTCATGGACGTGCGCATGCCCGGGCTCGGGGGGGTGGAGACGGTCCGCCGGCTGCTCTCCGCCGACCCCGGCGCCCGGATCATCATGCTGACCGTCGCCGAGGACCTGGACGGCGTCGCGCTCGCGGTCGCCGCCGGAGCCCGCGGCTATCTGCACAAGGACGCCTCCCGGGCCGAGCTCCGGGCGACCGTCACCCAGGCGCTGGCCGATCCGACGTGGCGGCTCGCCCCGCGTCGGCTGCGGTCGGCCGAGATGGGGGCGGCGCCCACGCTCACGGCGCGCGAGATCCAGGTGCTGGAGGGGATGAGCCACGGCCGCTCCAACGCGGAGATCGGCCGTGAGCTGTTCCTCTCCGAGGACACGGTGAAGACGCACGCCCGGCGGCTCTTCAAGAAGCTCGGCGCCTCGGACCGCGCCCACGCGGTGGCCCTGGGCTTCCGGTGGGGTCTGGTGCGCTGACAGTCGGCCCGGGCCCGCGTGGCCCGGGCGCAGGGGGTGCGGCGCGAGCCGTACCCCGCCGATCCGGCGGTATGTGACGCTTCCCGGCCGATGCCGCATCCTTGAGACGTGGAGTTCCTCGGGAACGATTCGGTCGAGCGGAAGGGGAGGGCGCAGGACATGACTTCCGGCGCACCCGCTCATAACGCTTCGGTGCACAACTACGGACGCGGTGCCGCGGATGAAGCGGGACCGGGGCACCATGGTTCGATGCGCGACGACGGTACGACGGCGATCGGTGCCCTGGTGCACCGCGCCGTCGAGGGCGACGCGCAGGCCACCCACGACCTGCTGGCCCACGTCCACCCGCTCGCCCTGCGCTACTGCCGGTCCCGGCTGAACCGGCTGCCCGGCGACGCCCGCCACTTCACGGAGGACCTGGCGCAGGAGGTGTGCGTCGCCGTGCTCATGGCGCTGCCGCGCTACAAGGACACGGGCAGACCCTTCGAGGCCTTCGTCTTCGCCATCGCCGGTCACAAGGTGGCCGATCTCCAGCGCGCCGCGATGCGGCACCCCGGCTCGACCGCGGTGCCCTCCGACGAGATGCCGGAGCGCCCCGACGACTCGCTCGGGCCCGAGGAGCGCGCGCTGCTCAGCAGCGACGCCGCCTGGGCCAAGAAGCTCCTGGCCAACCTCCCGGAGAACCAGCGCGAACTGCTCGTGCTGCGCGTCGCCGTCGGGCTGACCGCCGAGGAGACCGGGCAGATGCTCGGCATGTCCCCGGGCGCCGTCCGGGTCGCCCAGCACCGCGCGCTGAGCCGGCTGCGGGCCCTCGCCGAACAGTGAGCCGGGCGGTGGGCCGGGGGCGGGCCGGACGGGTGGGCCCGGCCCCTCGGAGACGTACGCCACAGACGTAGAAAGCTACAGAAACTGCGGGTGATCTTGCTCGTGGAATGAGACGCCTCCCGAGCCCGTTAGCATGGACATCCGCACCGATCAAGGCCATTTGGGGAAGGTGTCATGACTGCAAACGTCGACGGAGTGCCCGAGAAATTCGCGACGCTCGGGCTGACATACGACGACGTGCTGCTGCTGCCGGGCGCATCCGAAGTGCTGCCCAACGCGGTCGACACCTCGACGCTCATCTCGCGCAACGTCCGCGTCAACATCCCGCTGCTGTCCGCCGCCATGGACAAGGTCACCGAGGCCCGCATGGCCATCGCGATGGCCCGGCAGGGCGGCGTCGGCGTGCTGCACCGCAACCTCTCGGTCGAGGACCAGGTCAACCAGGTCGACCTGGTCAAGCGGTCCGAGTCCGGCATGGTCAGCGACCCGATCACGGTCGGCCCGGACGCCACGCTCGCCGAGGCGGACGCGCTCTGCGCCAAGTTCCGCATCAGCGGCGTCCCGGTCACCGACCAGGCGGGCAAGCTCCTCGGCATCGTCACCAACCGTGACATGGCCTTCGAGTCGGACCGCACGCGCCAGGTGCGCGAGGTCATGACGCCGATGCCGCTGGTCACCGGCAAGGTCGGCATCTCCGGCGTGGACGCCATGGAGCTGCTGCGCCGCCACAAGATCGAGAAGCTGCCGCTGGTGGACGAGGCGGGCCTCCTCAAGGGCCTCATCACGGTCAAGGACTTCAAGAAGGCCGAGCAGTACCCGAACGCGGCCAAGGACGCCGACGGCCGGCTGCTCGTCGGTGCCGCCGTGGGCGCCAGCCCCGAGGCGCTGGACCGTGCCCAGGCGCTGGCCGAGGCGGGCGTCGACTTCCTGATCGTGGACACCTCGCACGGCCACAACAGCAACGCGCTCAACTGGATGTCCAAGATCAAGTCGGCCGTGGGCATCGACGTGATCGGCGGCAACGTGGCGACCCGCGACGGCGCCCAGGCCCTGATCGACGCCGGCGTGGACGGCGTCAAGGTCGGCGTCGGCCCCGGCTCCATCTGCACGACCCGCGTCGTCGCCGGCATCGGCGTCCCGCAGGTCACCGCGATCTACGAGGCCGCGCTGGCCGCCCGCGCGGCGGGCGTCCCGGTCATCGGCGACGGCGGCCTCCAGTACTCCGGCGACATCGGCAAGGCGCTCGCCGCCGGCGCCGACAGCGTCATGCTGGGCTCGCTCCTCGCGGGCTGCGAGGAGTCCCCGGGCGAGCTGCTGTTCATCAACGGCAAGCAGTTCAAGTCGTACCGGGGCATGGGCTCGCTCGGCGCGATGCAGTCCCGCGGACAGGGCCGCTCCTACTCCAAGGACCGGTACTTCCAGGCCGAGGTCGCCTCGGACGACAAGCTCGTCCCGGAGGGCATCGAGGGCCAGGTGCCCTACCGAGGCCCCCTCGCCAACGTGCTGCACCAGCTCGTCGGCGGCCTCCGCCAGACCATGGGCTACGTGGGCGCCGCGACGGTGGACGAGATGGAGAGCAAGGGCCGCTTCGTGCGGATCACCTCGGCGGGCCTCAAGGAGAGCCACCCGCACGACATCCAGATGACGGTCGAAGCACCGAACTACAGCAGGAAGTAGACGCGCCACGCGTGCGAGAGGGGCGGTCCCGGGGTTCCCCGGACCGCCCCTCCGGCGCGTGTCGGGGATACTGGACAGCGCAGACGCAGAGGGAAAGGCCACATCATCGTGACTGAGATCGAGATCGGGCGCGGCAAGCGCGGCCGCCGGGCATACGCATTCGACGACATCGCCGTCGTCCCGAGCCGCCGGACCCGCGACCCGAAGGAGGTCTCGATCGCCTGGCAGATCGACGCCTACCGCTTCGAGCTGCCGTTCCTGGCCGCCCCCATGGACTCCGTGGTGTCCCCGCAGCACGCCATCCGCATCGGCGAGCTCGGCGGCCTCGGCGTCCTCAACCTGGAAGGGCTGTGGACCCGGCACGAGGACCCGCAGCCGCTGCTCGACGAGATCGCGGAGATGCCCGTCGAGACGGCGACCCGCCGGCTCCAGGAGATCTACTCCGCGCCGATCCAGGAGGAGCTGATCGGGCAGCGCATCAAGGAGGTGCGCGACTCCGGCGTCGTCACCGCCGCCGCACTCTCCCCGCAGCGCACCGCCCAGTTCTCCAAGGCCGTGGTCGACGCGGGCGTGGACATCTTCGTCATCCGGGGCACCACGGTCTCCGCCGAGCACGTCTCGGGCGCCGCCGAGCCGCTGAACCTGAAGCAGTTCATCTACGAGCTGGACGTCCCGGTGATCGTCGGCGGCTGCGCCACGTACACCGCCGCCCTGCACCTGATGCGGACCGGCGCGGCCGGTGTCCTCGTCGGCTTCGGCGGCGGCGCCGCGCACACCACGCGCAACGTGTTCGGCATCCAGGTCCCGATGGCGACCGCCGTCGCCGACGTGGCCGGTGCCCGCCGCGACTACATGGACGAGTCCGGCGGCCGTTACGTGCACGTCATCGCGGACGGCGGCGTCGGCTGGTCCGGCGACCTGCCGAAGGCCATCGCCTGCGGCGCGGACGCCGTGATGATGGGCTCCCCGCTGGCCCGCGCGACGGACGCGCCGGGCCGCGGCCGGCACTGGGGCATGGAGGCCGTCCACGAGGACGTGCCGCGCGGCAAGCTGGTGGACCTGGGCTCGGTCGGGACGACCGAGGAGGTCCTGACCGGCCCCTCGCACACCCCGGACGGCTCGATGAACATCTTCGGCGCCCTGCGCCGCGCGATGGCCACCACGGGCTACAGCGACCTCAAGGAGTTCCAGCGCGTCGAGGTGACGGTCGCGGACTCCCAGCACCGCCGCTGAGTTTCTCGTACGTACGCCGGAGGGCCCGGACCGCACGCGCGGTCCGGGCCCTCCGGCATGCGTACGGGGAGACTGAATCGCATGGCGTGGACTCCGCCAGCACTGGATCTGACTTCTCCCATCACGCCGAGGCGTCAGGGGGGGCGAGGAACAGCTAGACCATCGTGGTGACGCGGTGGCCCTGGCGGGGGGCTCTTCGCTGCAGGCGCCAATCCTCCAATGTCGCGGTCGTCTGCTTGCTGAAGTCAGCCAGTCGTGTGCTGCAGCGCCGATGCTCGTGCTGAGTGAGACAGCGACTGCGGAAGAGGCTCAGACGACTGATCAGCCACGTACATGCCTGATCAGCGCAGTACTTGAGGTCGGTCTCATTGATTGCGTAGCGATGTCTTTCGGTGTGCACAGCCTCGTTAGGACACGAAAGATGCTGGTCGATATGTGTCAAATCTGCCGGCTGGTACGCACTTTGGAGGTCGCGTGCACATTCGGGAAACCCTAACGCTGGGGCGTGTATCGGCGCAGGGTAGAGATGTTGAATTTTGCACGAAATTTGAACCTCATATTTAGCTCAACTTTCCAGAAACCTGGCGTGTGCGGCGATTTTGTGTAGCAGTATCTCCTTCGTCCGTAACGCCGATGAGAGGGTTGAAGGAATGGGAATGGGTAGGCGAAAGATAGCGGCTATTGCGTCGGTGGCAGCCATGCTGTTCGGAGGGCTGCTCGCATCGAATCCAGCCGAGGCGGCAACCGCCGTCAGTTCAGTCACGGTGACGTCCGTGAACTCGGGGGATATTACGGCGTCGGTTGAGGGGAAGAGTGAACTCGCGGAGTTCGGTGAGGCGGTTCGTGATGAAGCGCCCGAGCTGGCGGCGAGAAGCGTATCGGATCTTGCTGTGGACTATCGAGTGCTCAAAGTCGATATGAAGCAGGTACGTGCACAATTCGCGCCTGGCGTTGCCTGTGTGGATGGTGATGGCAACTCTCGCGCTGAAGACGTGATCGTCGCCCCGCGCAACGCGGAGAACATACGCTACGAGCTCAGCGGTGATGCTCAGCGAGACCCCAACTACGATCCGGCCAAGCAGGGGAATCGGTGTGACCCCGATCTGTTCTGGGATGAGGGTGCATCGCCGGAAGTCGATGACGATCCCGCAGCCTCTGCACCAGTTCGACCGTACACAGAGAAGTACGCGAGCGCCTGTTTCGCGCGGAAATCACAGTGGAAGGACATCTACGGCATCTATTTGGAAGTCTCATACAACGACTCCTGCTGGTCCGACTATGTGACGAAGTATGACGGAAACTCGTCGTGGAATTACTACAGCGTCAAGGCTCCGTCGTCGTGCCATATTGCGCGAGGGACTTATCTGACCTCGTGTGGTCATGGAGTGGAGCGAAACGCGGCAAAGGGGCCGGTGGTGAAGTGGGACGATTGGGCTCCTGCTGCCGACTCGAATGGCGACTGCAGGGACAAGGGTATTTCTGTATCGGTTGGCCCTCTCTCGGTTGGGGGTAGCTACACGCACTGCGAGAAGCAAAACATCTACAAGTACGCTGAGGATGGCAAAATGAGTTCGTACTGGAAGGGGAAGGTGACAGGCACTCGCGCCACGCAGCATCAGGTATCGGTGAGGGTTGCGCAGAACGCCGGACGCCCCCGCTGGACGCATTGGATCAACTCCGACGCATGCGTTTGCTACAAGTAGCCAGTTCCCGCTGACATCTCCGTCGGACAGGAGCTCGGTCACCTGTTCGGCATGCCTAGGGTGGACGCTACGGCACATGAAGGCCCCCAGACCGTGATAGGTATGGGGGCCTTCATGTCAGCTCGCGTTGGCGCGGATGCCAGGAGTACAGGGTCTCCAACGCCTGTTGTTCGCGCTCACGCGGCCTTCCGCGCACCGGCGACGGCACCGACGGCGCCGAGGGCCAGGAAGAGGTAGTCCTTGAAGCCGGCCCCCTCGCTGTACGCGTCCGTCAGGGCACCGAAGTGGTCGAAGAAGATGCTGGTCGCCGACTCGTGTGCGAGGTCCGAGAGCGCGATCGAGACGCCCACGAGCTGACCGATGTACACGGCGCCGATGGAGATCAGGGCGCTGACGACGGTCACGGCGGGGTTGGCGCCGCCGAGCTTGCTCGCCGCGAAGCCGACGAGGAAGCCGACGCCGACCGCGAGATAGCCGATCTGGTAATCGGTGTTGCCGAGGATGAGCCCGTAGACGAGCGCGCCCACGACGGCCGCCACCACGCCCGCGCCGAGACCGAGTGCGATGTTCTTGCGCGCCGGCGGCGCCGGGGTGAACGGCGCAGGAGCGCCGAACGGGGCGCCCGGCTGCTGGCCGGCGAAGGGGTTGCCGCCCTGGGGCTGGGCGTCGTAGGGCTGGTTCGGCGGTGGTACGGGCTGGCTCATGCTGGGTTCTCCCCCTGGGGACGTCTACGCACTGCTGTGCGAGGAGTGACGCCGCAGGCTAGCAGCCGGTTCCGACATCGGCCCATCGAAATCCTTGGGGGGACTGGGCTGAGGGCCCGTCATCAGAGCCGGTGGGCGGCTCCGGCCGGGGTCGCGCCACGGGTGTCCAGGAGTAGTTGCGCCTTCACGGCGAGGCCCTGCAGGTCGTACGTGCGGTGGTGCTGGAGCAGCACCGTGAGGTCCGCGCCGGCGGCCGCCTCGTAGAGCGAGTCGGCGCGCGGGACGGGGAGTTGGCGGACGCGCCAGTCCAGGACGTGCGGATCGTGGAAACCGATCTGGGCGCCCATGTCCATCAGCCGGGTGGCGATCTCGCGGGCGGGGGACGCCTCCTGGTCGGCGAGGTCCGGCTTGTAGGTGACGCCGAGCAGGAGGATTCTCGCGCCGCGCACCGCTTTCCCGTGTTCGTTGAGGAGGGTGGCGCAGCGCTGGATCACGTACTGCGGCATCCGCTCGTTGATCTCCTGTGCCAGCGAGACCATCCGCAGCGGGGGACCGGGGGTCCGGTGGTGGTACGGGAGATGGCCCGGGTCGACCGGGGCGCCGTGGCCGCCGACGCCGGGGCCCGGGCGGAAGGGCTGGAAGCCGAAGGGCTTGGTCTCGGAGCACCGGATGACGTCCCAGAGGTCGACGCCCAGGTCGTGGCAGAGGACCGCCATCTCGTTGACCAGGGCGATGTTGACGTACCGGAAGTTGGTCTCCAGGACCTTCGTCATCTCGGCCTCGCGGGTGCCCCGGGCCCGGACCACCTTGTCGGTGAGCCGGCCGTAGAAGGCGGCGGCGGACTCGGTGCAGGCGGGGGTGAGGCCGCCGATGACCTTGGGGGTGTTGGCGTAGACGTGGGTGCGGTTGCCGGGGTCGAGCCGGCTGGGGGAGTGCGCGAGGTGGAAGTCGCGCCCGCCGCGCAGGCCCGATCCCTCCTCCAGGATCGGGAGCAGGAAGCCTTCCGTGGTGCCGGGGGGCACGGCCGATTCCAGGAGCACGGTGGTGTGCGGGCGCAGCCGGGCGGCCAGGGCGCGGGCAGCGTCGGCGACGGCGCTCAGGTCGAGGGTGCGGTCGGGGCCGAGCGGGGTGGGCGCGCAGATCACGGCGGTGCGGACCCGGCCCAGCTCGGCCTGGTCGGTGGTGGGCCGGAAGCCCAGCGAGAGCATGCGGCGGATGTCGGAGGCCGGCAGCGATCCCTCGACCGGGGCACGGCCCGCGGCGACCTCCGCGAAGGCCCGGGGGTCGGTGTCGTAGCCGATGGTGTGGATACCGGCGTGGACGGCGGCCTGCGCGAGGGGCAGGCCGAGGTGACCGAGTCCGATGACGGCGAGGTCTGCAGGCACTGGGTGGGCCGTCCTTCCCTTAAGACCAGGAGGCAGAAAGCGCAACCGCTGTGGACAGCGCTATGTCAGGTTAGGCGTAAATATGACCGATATGCCGCATTGTGTGCCCCTTGTCGTCCGGGTGTTGTCCACAGGCGGTGGCTGAAGTCGCGCGGCGCGGACAGAATCGATCTGTGGGCACGGGCGCCGAACGCATGGTCGGGGCCGCGATCCGTGCCGGACCCCGAGCAACCGGGAGGCAGCGGTGAGGACAGCGACACTGGGACCCGCGGAGCGCGCCGAGGCGCTCGCCGCCATGGCCGAGCGCGAACTGGACGTGCTGGTCGTGGGAGCGGGGGTGGTCGGCGCCGGAACGGCGCTCGACGCGGTCACCAGAGGGCTCTCGACCGGTCTGGTCGAGGCGCGCGACTGGGCGTCCGGCACGTCGAGCAGGTCGAGCAAGCTGATCCACGGCGGCCTGCGCTATCTGGAGATGCTCGACTTCGCCCTCGTACGGGAGGCGCTGAAGGAGCGCGGGCTGCTCCTCGAACGGCTCGCCCCGCACCTGGTGAAGCCGGTGCCCTTCCTCTACCCCTTGCAGCACAAGGGCTGGGAGCGGCTGTACGCCGGCTCCGGCGTCGCGCTGTACGACGCGATGTCGGTCTCCTCCGGGCACGGCCGGGGCCTGCCCGCGCACCGCCACCTCTCCCGCCGCCGGGCCCTGCGCGTCGCGCCGGCCCTGAAGCGGGACGCCCTGGTGGGGGCCCTGCAGTACTACGACGCCCAGATGGACGACGCCCGCTATGTCGCCACGCTGGTGCGCACCGCGTCCGCGTACGGCGCGCAGGTGGCGAACCGCGCCCGGGTGACCGGCTTCCTCCGGGAGGGGGAACGCGTCGTCGGCGCCCGCGTGGAGGACGTCGAGGCGGGCGGCACGTACGAGGTCAGGGCCAAACAGGTGGTCAACGCGACGGGGGTCTGGACGGACGACACCCAGTCGCTGATCGGCGAGCGCGGCCAGTTTCACGTACGGGCGTCCAAGGGCATCCATCTGGTCGTCCCCAAGGACCGCATCCACTCCTCGACCGGCCTGATCCTGCGCACCGAGAAGTCCGTGCTCTTCGTCATCCCCTGGGGCAGGCACTGGATCGTCGGCACCACGGACACCGACTGGGACCTGGACAAGGCGCACCCGGCCGCCTCCAGCGCCGACATCGACTACCTGCTGGAACACGTCAACGCGGTCCTGTCGACGCCCCTGACCAGGGACGACGTCGAGGGCGTCTACGCGGGCCTGCGGCCCCTGCTGGCCGGTGAGTCGGACGCCACCAGCAAGCTGTCGCGCGAGCACACGGTCGCCCACCCGGTGCCGGGCCTCGTCGTGGTCGCGGGCGGCAAGTACACGACGTACCGGGTGATGGCCAAGGACGCCGTGGACGAGGCGGTGCACGCTCTCGACCAGCGGGTCGCCGACTGCGTCACCGAGGACACCCCGCTGCTGGGCGCCGAGGGCTACCGCGCCCTGTGGAACGCGCGCGCCAGGATCGCCGCCCGCACCGGCCTCCACGTCGCCCGGGTGGAGCACCTGCTCAACCGGTACGGATCGATGACCGAGGAGATCCTGGAGCTGATCGCCGCCGACCCCGCGCTGGGCGATCCGCTGCCGGCCGCCGACGACTACCTGAAGGCCGAGATCGTGTACGCCGCCTCGCACGAGGGCGCGCGCCACCTGGACGACGTCCTGACCCGGCGCACCCGGATCTCCATCGAGACCTTCGACCGGGGTACCCGCTCCGCCCGGCTCTGCGCCGAGCTGATGGCGCCGGTCCTGGGCTGGGACGCCGGCCGGACCGACCGCGAGGTCGAGCACTACGAGAAGCGGGTGGAGGCGGAACGCGAGTCGCAGCGCCAGCCGGACGACCTGACGGCGGACGCGGCGAGGCTGGGGGCACCGGACATCGTGCCGCTGCTGTGACGCCGCCTCAGCCCCGTTCCGGCGGAACTCCGCCTCCAGGACCCCCGGTTCCCGCGTGTCGGGAGCGGCACCAGGACCCGGCACCGGGGCCGGTCCCGGGGTGAGGGACAATGAACGCTCTGCCAGGGCGGGTTGATCGCAGAGGGGACGCATGTCGGAGGCGGAGCAGGCACGGGAGCCCCAAGGGGACAAGGACGGACGTCTCCTGGCGGGGCGGTACCGGCTGGGGAAGGTGCTCGGCCGGGGCGGTATGGGTACGGTCTGGCGCGCAGTCGACGAGACCCTGGGCCGCACGGTGGCGGTCAAGGAACTGCGGTTCCCGTCGGCCATCGACGAGGACGAGAAACGCCGCCTCATCACGCGTACGCTGCGCGAGGCCAAGGCGATCGCGCGCATCCGGAACAACGGCGCGGTCACGGTCTACGACGTGGTGGACGAGGACGACCGGCCGTGGATCGTCATGGAGCTGATCGAGGGCAAGTCGCTGGCCGAGGCGGTCCGCGAGGACGGTGTCCTGGAGCCGAAACGGGCCGCCGAGATCGGCCTCGCCCTCCTCGACGTGCTGCGCTCCGCGCACCGCGAGGGCATCCTGCACCGTGACGTGAAGCCGTCCAACGTGCTGATCGCCGAGGACGGCCGGGTCGTGCTGACCGACTTCGGGATCGCCCAGGTCGAGGGCGACCCGTCGGTCACCTCCACCGGCATGCTCGTCGGCGCCCCCTCCTACATCTCGCCCGAGCGGGCGCGCGGCCACAAGCCGGGACCGCCCGCCGACCTGTGGTCGCTCGGCGGCCTGCTGTACGCGAGCGTCGAGGGCACCCCGCCGTACGACAAGGGCTCCGCCATCGCGACCCTGACCGCCGTCATGACCGAGCCGCTGGACCCGCCGAAGAACGCGGGCCCGCTGGAGGAGGTCATCTACGGGCTGCTCACCCGGGACCCCGAACAGCGGCTGGACGACGCCGGGGCGCGGGCCCTGCTCAACGACGTCATCAGCTCCTTCGAGCAGCCGGAGCGCCCCGCCCCGGCCCCCGCCGACGCCACGCAGCTCATGGCGCTGCCCAAGGGCGTCGCCGACACCAAGACCGCGTCCGGTGAAGCGGGCGAGGGCACCCGCGACCGGCTGCGCGGCGCGCTGCGCTCCGTGCGCAACGCCCGGACCAC
>NZ_JAAGNI010000368.1 GCF_010550605.1 Streptomyces sp. SID9727 | reverse complement strand
GAGGGTTACGCGTACGCCGTGGGGCTGCTGCCGGGCATCGCCCCGCGCGGCCTCGCCCGCGTCGATCAGGAGGCCCGCCTCGGCGGCACCGACGGGCTGGCGAGCGACGCCGCCGCGCTGGCCCTCGAAGCGGGCGCTCCGGAACGCGCGCTCGCCCTGCTCGAACAGGGCCGGGGCGTGCTGCTGGGCCAGGGCCTGGAGAACCGCGCCGACGTGTCACGGCTGCACGCCGTCGACCCGGTCCGCGCGGCGGAGTTCGAGCGCGTCCGCGACGAGTTGAGCGCTCCGGCCGCGTTCTCACCGGCCCCGGACGGGCCGCCCGGAGCCGGTGAGAGCGCCGAGGCCCGCCACGCCCTGGCCCACCGCTGGGACCGGCTCCTCGCGGAGGTGCGGGAGCTGCCGGGCCTCGCGGACTTCCTGCGCCCGCCCTCCGTCCCGGAGCTGCTCTCGGCGGCCGAGGGCGGCCCGGTCGTGGTCGTCAACGTCAGCACCTACCGCTGCGACGCCCTGGTCGTGACCTCCGCCGGAATCGACGTGGTCCCGCTGCCCGGCCTCACCCGGGAGACCGTCGCCGGGTGGGCGGCGGAGTACGTCGACGGCGTCGAGACGGCGTACGGCGCGCACGGCAAGGACGAGGCCGTCGCCATGATGCGCACCCTGTCCGGCACGCTCGGCCTGCTCTGGGACACGGTCGCGGAGCCCGTGCTCGGCCGCCTCGGCCTCGACACCGCACCGGCCCCCGGAAAGCCCTGGCCCCGGCTGTGGTGGTGCCCGACCGGCCTGCTGTCCTTCCTGCCCCTGCACGCTGCCGGGCGCGGCGGGCCGGACTCGGGCACCTGGGTCATGGACCGGGCCGTCTCGTCGTACACCCCGACCCTGCGCGCCCTGGCCCGCGCCCGCACCGGGCTCACCACCGGTGCCCGGGGCGGCCGGCCCACGCCGCTGGTGGTGGCCCTGGCCGAGACGCCGGGGGCCTCGCCACTGCCCGGGGTCGCGCGGGAGGCGGAGGTGGTGGCGGAGCTGTTCCCGGGCGGGCGGCTGCTGGCCGGGCCCGACGCGACCGTGGACGCGGTCGGCGGGGCGCTCGAAGCGCACCCCTGGGTCCACTTCAGCTGCCACGGCGTCAGCGAGCTGCTGGCCCCGTCCCGGAGCGGCCTCGTCCTCCACGACGGCCGCCTCACCGTCTCCGACGTGGCCGCCCGCCGCCCGGCGGCCCCGGAGCTCGCCGTGCTGTCCGCGTGCTCCGCGTCCCGGGGCGGCACCCGGCTCTCCGACGAGGCGGTCCAGCTGGCGGCGGCCTTCCAGCTCGCCGGGTATCCCCATGTGATCGGCACGTTGTGGCCCATCGCGGACACGCTGGCGACCCGGGTGACCGAGGCGTTCTACGCGGCCCTCGCGCAGGACGTCTCCGACGGCCGCCCCATCGACCCGGCCGCCGCCCTGCACGGCCCGGTCCGGGCCCTGCGCGACCGCTACACGGCCGCCCCGCACCTCTGGGCGGCGCACATCCACACGGGGCCGTGACCCCGGGCCGTGAGAGCCCGGGGCCGTGAGGACGCTCAGTCCTCGTCCGGCTCCCCCGGCTCGCCGCCCTGCTCCGCCGGTCCGCTCATCACCGAGCCCGAGGGCCCCTGCGGCAGCTCGTCCGGCTCGACCATGAGGCGGGTGGGCCGGTAGGTCTTGGTGGAGCGGAACTCCACCACCCACTCCGCGAGTTCGTCGTCACTGCCCGGCTCCGGTTCCCGTTCGCTCACCCTCGTCCACCCCTCTCACCACCGGCCGCCGCCGCTCGGGCGGCAGCAGCACCTCCAGTACGTCGATCTCCTCCGCGCGTACGTACACGCCCCCGGTGCCGGGCACCCGGCCCACGAAGCTGCCGTCCGGGGCCATCCGGTACTGGGCCTCCAGATACAGGTCCCCGCTGTGCGGATACGCCGAGACGGCGGACCGGGTCCCCAGCCAACCTCCCACCCACAGACCGCTCTTGAGCCGTACGCGTACGAAGCAGGAGTCCCGCCCCCGGAACAGCGCGTCCCATGCGGTCGGCGTCGGCTCGTACCGCGCCCGTGCGTCCCGCCGCCGCCAGGCCGCCTCCGCCCAGGCGAGCGCGGCCGGCACGACGACGATCAGCAGCAGCGCGGCGAGACCCGCCTGCCGGGGCTGCCGGGCCGCACCCGCGAGGGGTCCCTCGCCGTCGCCCAGGAGCAGCCGCAGCAGCCAGGGCCCGGCGGCCACCACGTACAGCGTGTCGAGCAGGGCGCCGGCGGCGATCGCGCGTACGAGGCGGTTCTGCGGCTCCTGCTCGGCGGCGAGCGGTCCGCGCAGGCGCTCCCGGACGGCCTGGTGGAAGACGCCGGGCAGCACGAGGACCAGCAGGATGGTCAGCTGTTGCACCGTTCCCGGGACCATCGTGGTGCCGCACCCCCGTGGCGTGTACGTGCCCGAACCCTGCCGCCCCAGGATGACGCACCGGACGCCCCCGCGTCAGGGGATCCCGCGCCCTCAGCCCTTGCGGCGGCGCCGCCCCAGGAGGAGCAGCAGCCCGATCCCGGCGAGCACGGCCACGCCGGTCAGCGTCGTGCCCTTCACCGGCACGCCGTCACCGCCCCCGTCGGCCGTGTCCTTCGTCCCCCCGGCCCGGTGCGTGGCGCCGCCGCCCCCGTCCCCGGTCTTCTTCAGGTCCACCCGCACGACGCTGCTGCGCTCGCCCTCGGAGCCGTACATCAGGGCGGAGCCGTCCGCCGTGTACGTCACGGACTCGGACTGCGGGAGCAGCGGCGACTCGACGTCGTAGTCCTTGCCGAGGCGGCCGTTCGCGAAGGTGTAGCCGCGGGCGCTGAAGTAGGAGCGCAGGACGAGTTCCCCGCCGTCCGGCGAGAAGGCGCCGTCCGTCACCCAGGGGACCTCGCCGACCCGCTTGAAGACGTTGTCGCCGCCGGTGCCGAGCTTCGCGGGGCCCTCGTACAGGCCGCCGCCGTCCTCGTTCTTGGAGGCGATGTAGACGCGCCCGGTCCTGGGGTGGACCATCAGCGCCTCGGCGTTGCGGGGCCCGTCGGCGTACTTCACGTCGAACTGGGTGGCCCGGACGGTGGCGTCCTTCAGGGTCCTGGGCTCGGGGAAGCGGTAGATCCAGACGTGGTCCCAGCTGCCGTTCAGGTTGTCGCCGATGTCGCCGACGTAGATGTTCCCGTCCGGCCCGATCGAGATGGCCTCCACGTCGCGGGGCTGCCCGACACCCTTCATCGTGACGGTCGCGACGGTCTTCCCGGTCCGCGAGTCGACCGCGAAGACGTACGGACCGTCGTCGCTGTCGTTGTGCGTCCAGTAGATCCCCGGGTGGAGGCGGCTCGCGGCGAGGCCGCTGGACTCGGTGATCCGGGGGTCCTCGATCGTGAAGCTCCGGTCGGCCCCGCCGTCGGCGAGCGCGGGGGCCGCGGCGAGGGCGAGGAGCACGGCGGCGCCGAGGGCGGAGGTCAGTCGGTACGAACGCATGGCACAAGTGTCCATCGTCACCTACCGGCGCGTAGCCGTGATCCGCGATGATGACGCCATGCGTTTCATGTGTGTCGGCGATTCCATGACCATCGGGCGCGCCGGCGACTTCACCTGGCGCTACCGCATGTGGCAGCACCTGGAGGCGGCAGCGGACGGCCCGCACGAGCTGGTGGGCCCGCGCACGGGCCTCTACGACGCCGGTACGGGCACGGCCTCGTCCTCCGCGTACGCCGCCGACGACTTCCCGCCGGCCGCGCGCCGCCACCTCGCGGGCTGGGGCGAGGGCTGGCTCCACATGGCCCCGCTGATCGCGGAGGCGGTGACCGCGCACCGCCCGGACGTCCTGCTGGTCTCCCTCGGCCTGATAGACCTCGGCTTCTACACGGACAGCGCCCGGACGGCGGAGAACGCCGCCGCGTTCCTGACGGCGGCCCGCGAGGCGAACCCGCGCATCCGCGTGGTCCTGCTCCCGGTGATCCCGAACATCCGCGCCGAGACGGACGCCCCGTTCGCGGCGGAGTGCGCCCGCTTCAACGACCTCCTGGCGAAGGCGGTGGCCGACCTGTCCACCCCGCCGTCCCCGCTCCTCCTGGCCTCCCACCCCGCGACGTACGACATCCACACGGACACGTACGACGGCACCCACCCCGGCCCCACGGGCGAACACCACCTGGCCGCGGCCTTCGCGGACGCGATGCACGAGGCGTGGGAGGTGGGCGGCCGGTACGCGGGGGCGGCAGCGGCGGCGACCGCTTCAGCGGGTCCCGCCTTCGTGTGACCCACATCTCCCCGCACCCGGGCCTCCGGGCCTCACAAGCCGGTCCGTCGTTTCGTCGCAGAGGAGAAAGCCGTCGTTCAGGGCCGGCCGCGTCCCCTCGGGTTCCGCGCGTCGCCCCGTGAGCTCAGAAGGATCAAGGGTCATCGCCATGGACGCTCTCCGGTACGTCTTCCTCGTCTTCCACCTCTTCGGCTTCGCCGCGATCATGGGCGGGCTCTTCTACCAGCTGCGGGGCAAGGACCCGGTGACCGCCGGTTACATGGCCGTCAGCGCCGTCGTCCAGCTGGTCACCGGCGCGGGGCTGATCTGGACCCGGCACGCCCTGGACCTGCCGGTGATCGACGCGAAGATGTGGGTGAAGCTCGCCCTGGACGTCCTGGTGGCGGCGGTCGCGCTGATCGGCATGCGGAACAAGCAGGCATGGGCCTTCTACGGCGTCGGCACACTCACCGCCGGGGCGGTCGTCGTGGCCGTCGCCTGGACGTGACCGCGCCCCTGCCGCCTCACTCGCGCCCCGAGGGCTTCGCCCGTACGTGCATCCGCTCGCCCTGCGGTCCGAACAGGCTCAGGAACTCCACCGGTTCCGGTCCGGCCGCCCCCCACCAGTGCGGCGTGTGGGTGTCGAACTCGGCCGCCTCGCCCGCCGTGAGGACCAGGTCGTGGTCGCCCAGGACCAGGCGGAGGCGGCCCGAGAGGACGTACAGCCACTCGTAGCCCTCGTGGACCCGTTGCTCGACCGGGCCGGCCGGGCCCGTCGCACCCGGCATGACCTGCTTGTACGCGTTCACACCGCCCAGATGCCGGGTGAGCGGGACGAAGGTCATCCCGTGGCGTTTGAAGGGGCGGAAGGTGACCCTCGGATCCCCCGTGTCCGGCGCGCCGACGAGCTCGTCCAGCTGGACGCCGTACGCCTTCGCCAGGGGCAGCAGCAGTTCGAGCGTCGGTTTGCGGCCGCCCGACTCCAGGCGGGAGAGCGTGCTGAGCGAGATGCCGGTCGTCTCGCTCAGCTGTGTCAGCGTCGTCCCGCGCTCGGTGCGCAGCGCGCGCAGGCGGGGACCGACACCGGTCAGGACGGCGGCCAGGTCATCGTCACCCATGGGGTCTGCCATGGTTCCATTTGCCGACCCGGCAACGCGTCTTGTCAAACGGTGGCGCCACCGGCGGCCCCCGGAGCGTCCGGATGCGCCGGACCGATCATCGCCATCGACAGCCGCGTGAACTCACTGGTCAGCCACGCCGGGGGCACCTGGCGCGGCCTCCGCCCGTGGTGGGCGAGCAGTTCGTCCACCGACCGCGTCAGCACCTTCACCACCACCGCGAGGTCGCCGTCCACCCCGTGCCCCCGCGTCCGGGCCCGCTCGGACTCCGCCGTCAGGAACTCCACCCACACGGAGCGCCACATCGTGAGGTGCTCCTCCATCGCCCGGCTCACGCCCAGCACCTCCACGAAGGCCACCCGGGCCGCTCGCGGGTCCCGCGTGACGGCCCGGACGTACGCGTCGAAGAGCCTGTGAACGCGCTCCTCGGTCGGGCAGGTGTCCATGCCCTCCGCCGCCAGCTCCGCCTGCGCCGCCTGCATCCCGGTCATCGCGACCTCGTCGTACAGGTCGGTGAGCAGCGCCTCGCGCGACGCGAACTCGCGGTGGAAGTCCCGCACCTCCACCTGCGCCTCCGCGCACAGGTCCTCGACGGACGTGTGGGCGTAGCCGTACACGGCGAACAACGTCCGCCCCGCCTCCATGAGTTGCGCACGCACCCGCGCGGGGTCGCGCACCGCTCGTACGCCGTCCCAAAGCCGCACCACGGTATTCACCACGGGTCCTCCTCAGTCCGTACCGGCCCCCGGCCACCACTGTCCACGCCTTGCCGCATCCACGGCAAAGACCGCCACACCACGAACGGACGTGCGCTTCACGGCGCTGCCGCGCCCGCTTCCAGAATCGTCGCGACCCGTTCCCGCCAGGGCTGCTGCCGGGGCGGGTACTTCGCGAAGTGCGCCTCCTCGGCCGCCTGCCGGGCGCACGGGCCGCACAGCGTCTCGTCCGCCCTGGGCCGGAACACATGCTCCGGCCCGTCCCCCTCGCACGTCACGTGCGGCCTCACCGTCGCCACCGGCGCGATCGGCGCGGGTGCCTCCGGCAGCTTGTGTACGAGACGGTGGCGCACGAAGCCGTAGGCCGACCGTACGCCTTCCGCCGGGAGGCCGTTCACCAGCGCCTGCCGCAGCTCCGCCGCCTTCACGCCCCGCCGCAGCCAGTCCGCCGCCGTCTCGGACAGGCTGCGCGCCTCGCGTACGCCGAGGTGCAGTTGCGGGTTCGCATGCCGCAGCGAGAGCAACACGCGCTCGGCCTGCACGACTTCCGGATCGGTCGCCGCGACCGACCCGGCCGCTTCGGTCGCAGGCGCCTCGGCCGCCGCAGGCGCTTCGGTGGGTGGGTGGGGATTGTTCTCCTCACGTTCTTCCACAACCTCTGGTTGGGAAGCCCCGACCGGCCGAGTGCCCGCCTGACCGCCCGCCCGTGGCCGATCAGTCGGTTTGGCCTGCGCGTTCGCCGCCCTGAGCGCCCGCGCCTCCTCGTCCGTGAGCGGCACGTTGGAGAACAGCTGGTCCGTCATCCACAGTCCGCCCGGTCCCTGCCACCGCCACTCGTGGACGTAACCGGCCTCCTTCAGCTGGCCCTTGGCCTTCTGGTACGCCCGGCCCTTGATGCCGAGCCTCTTCGCGTGATCGCTCAGCGCTTCGCTCGCGCGGGACTCGGGCAAACCCTGCACATACATGATCAGAAGCTTTGCGTCGCTGCTCAGATTCGGGTGACGTACGACATCGTGCGTGGCCTTCACATAGGCGCGGGACGGCGAGATAGCATGCCAAAGCATCTTCGGTGGACCTCGTGAATCCATCAGGGGTGAAGGCCCTCGGATCGGGTGTTGGTAGCACCCCCGAGGGCCGCCCCGTGCGCGGCGCGCACGGAGCGTAACGACCCGGTCACCGTACAGCAGTGATTCCGTCCGACACCACCTTGGTTACCAGCTCGAACAGAAGTGCTGTATCCACGAACGGATCGTCGGCCGTCGGCTCCGAACGCCAGTCCAGCGGGTACGTCAGCCCGCGTAGCGCGGGCACGCCCACGAAGTCCGAACCCTTGCGCACGAGCGCGTCCACGCCCGCCGGCCAGCGGTAGGCACGCGCCGTGCCGGGCTCGACGAGGAAGTACACGCTCCGCATCCCGATCCAGGACCGAATGATCGGCCCGGCCTGAAAGTCCGTGAACTGCATCAGCTCGTACGAGACTTGCTCGCCGAGCACGCCGGAGATCCGGACCGCGTCGAAGTGGATGCCCGCGTGCCGCAGGGCGTGACCGCTGGCGGGGATCCAGGAGGGCACCGGGTTCGGTGAATTTTTCGGTTCCATACGGTAAGCGTCGGCGCCCGCACTTACCGTGACCAGGGACACAAGGCGTCTGTGCACTGTTGTGCACTTGGAGGTGGGGCTGTGCACTCCAGTAGTACCGGTGACGGGACCGCTGAGATGTTCGGTGCGCTGTTACGGCATTACCGCGAACTGGCGGATCTCTCGCAGGAGGCGTTGGGCGGCAAGATCGGCTTCTCCAAGTCGCAGGTGGCGATGGTGGAACGGGGCCACAGGCCGCCGAAGGGAAATTTCGTCCCGAAGGCGGACTCGGCAACGGGGGCGAACGGTGCGATGATCGCTGCGGCATTGAAGTTGAAGTTCAGCAGCGTGGCGACCTGGTTCGAACCGTTCGCCGACGAGGAAGCCAGGGCCGTAGCGCGCTACGAGTACGAGTGCCACGTGGTACCCGGACTGCTGCAGACCGAGGCGCACGCGCGCGCTGTGTTCAGCCAAGCCTGCCCGCCCCTGGACGACGAAGCGATCGAGAGACTGGTCGCCGGACGCATGGCGCGGCAAGCTCTGCTGGCACGCAGGCCGCTTCCGGACATCAGCTTCGTTCTCGAACCCAGCGCGCTCCTGCGTCCCATCGGTGGGCGCGATGCGCACAGGGCCCAGCTGCAGCACATTCTTGATATCAGCCAGTTACGACATGTGCAGCTACAGGTGATGTCCCCCGAACGGGAGACCCACTCGGGCCTGAGTGGTTCCTTCGTCCTCCTGGAGACCGACGATCGGCGGCGGCTGGCATATCTGGAGGTACAGGACCGCAACTTCCTCGTCACTGAACAACCCCACCTGGGGGACCTGTTCGCCAAATATGGGAGGCTGCGGTCCGAAGCCCACGGACTCGAAGAGTCGCGCGAGTGGATCAAGCGGACGATAGAAGGACTATGAGTACTGACCTCAGGTGGTTCAAGAGCAGCTACAGCGGCGAAGGCGGCGGCAACTGCATCGAGGTCGCCCTCTCCTGGTCCAAGTCCAGCTACAGCGGCACGAACGGCGGCGACTGCGTAGAGGTCGCCACCTGCCCCCACACCGTCCACGTCCGCGACTCCAAGGACATCACCGTCCCCGCACTCGCCGTCTCCCCCGGCGCCTGGGACACGTTCATCCGCCACACCGCCGCGTAAGGCACTTACGCGGCATCCCGCTCCGCGAACACCTCGCGCGCCGCCGCGAGGCCGTTCAGCGCGGCCGGGAAACCGGCGTAGCCGGCCATCTGCGTGATGATCTCCACGGCCTCCTCCCGCGTGCCGCCCACGTTGAGCAGGCCGTGGAGGTGCACGCGCAGCTGCGGGCCGACCGTGCCGAGGGCGGTGCACAGGGCCACGGTGACGAGTTCGCGGGTCGGGAGGTCGAGGCCCGTACGCGAGTACACGTCACCGAACGAGAATTCCAGCACGTAGCGGGCGAGGTCGGGCGCGATGTCCTTGAGGGAGTCGATGACCTGCTGCCCGGCGTGGCCGTCGATGTCGGCGAGCGCCTGCCGACCGCGTTCGAGGCGGTCGCCGCCCTGGTCGGCGGAGGAGTCGGCGGGGACGAACGCGGGCTCGTCGGGGCGGGACTCGAAGACCTCGCGGGCGGCGGTGAGGCCGTTGAGGGAGGCGGGGAAACCGGCGTAGACGCAGACGTGGATGAGGACTTCCACGATCTCCTCGCGCGTGCAGCCGACATTGAGCGCGCCGCCGATGTGGAAGCGGAGCTGAGGCGCGGCGTTGCCCATGGCGGCGAGGGCGGCGACGGTGCTCAACTGGCGCTGACGGCGGGTGAGTCCGGGGCGCGTGTAGATGTCGCCGAAGCCGAACTCCACGATGTAGCGGCCCATGTGCGGGGCGATGTCGGCGAGGCCGTCGATGACGGCGTCCTGGGCTCCGTTCGCGACCTCGCTGAGGGCCGCGTAACCACGCTCGTACCGGTCGTTCTGCTGTTCGCTGGTCATGTCGGAGACGGTAGGAGTTGGAGTGCACTCCAACGCAAGCGAGTGCCGCGAAAACCCTTCGAGCGGGCGCACCGGTGACTGCGATGATGCCCGGATGGACGCTCCGACCCCCCTGGACCTGGACACCTGGCCGCGCCGGGAGCACTTCGCACATTACCGGCGCCGCGTGCCGTGCACGTACTCGATGACGGTGGAGGTGGACGTCACGGAGTTCACCGCCGCGCTGCGGCGTTCGCCGCGCAAGTCGTACGTGGCGCAGGTGTGGGCGCTGGCGACGGTGGTGAACCGGCACGAGGAGTTCCGGCTGTGCCTGACGGAGTCGGGCGACCCGGCGGTGTGGCCGGTGGTGCATCCGGCGTTCACGGTGTTCCACGCGGAGCGGGAGACGTTCGCGTGCGTGTGGGCGGCCTACGACGCGGACTTCGGGGCGTTCCACGACGCGGCGGCCCCACTGCTGGCGGAGCACGCGGGAGCGACGGAGTTCTTCCCGCAGGGCCCGCCGCCGCCGAACGCGTTCGACGTGTCGAGCCTGCCGTGGCGGTCGTTCACGGGGTTCAACCTGAACATCCGGGACGGCTACGACCACTTGGCGCCGATCTTCACGCTCGGCCGGTACGTCGAACGCGAGGGCCGGGTCCTCCTCCCGCTGGCGGTGCAGGTGCACCACGCGGCGGCGGACGGATTCCATACGGCGCGCCTGGTCGATGAGGTGGAGGCGCTGATGGCGGAGGCGGCGGAGTGGGCGGGGCAGTGCGCTACTGGCGCGCCAGGGCGTACTGGTTGAGCGAGTCCGGGTCGCCGATCCAGTAGAAGAGGGTGGGCCGCTCCCCGGTGCCGCCGAAGTACCAGCCGGGGCCCTCCGTGCAGCCGCTGACGCTGAGTTCGAGCTCTGTGGTTCCGGACGGCGAGGTGCCCGTGGTCCACGTGCCGGTGCCGTCGCACCGCTCGGAGGCGCCCCCGTCGGATGCCTCTTCCTTCGCGCGGGCGCCCATGTCGTGGGCGGCGGCGGTGCCGTCGGACCGGAGGGTGAGGGTGCCGCCGTGCTCGTCGGACCAGGTGCCGACGAGCTGTGCGGCGGTGAGCCGGGGCGGCTCGTATGCCTGGATCAGGCCGGTCCCGTAAGCCACCAGACCGCCGGCGAAGACCACCGCCGACAGCGACGCCCCGCAGACCAGGACGAGCGCGGCCAGCCCGAACCGGGCTCCGTTGCGGCGCACGACGGTCACGGCCCGGGTACACAGGACGGCGGGAGCCAGGCCGAGGAAGGTCGCGGCGAGGACCGCGGGAACCACGGTCCAACCGCCACCGAGGAGCAGCGTCGGCACCCCGGCACCTACGGCGGCCGTCGCGGCGACCGCCCCGCAGACGGCCACACACCAGCGCGTCCCCTCCGCCCGCCCGGCCCTGCGGGCCGACCAGCGCGACAGCTGCACGACCGGCAGGACGACCACCGCCGAGCCGATCGAACCCGCCAGGCCGAGCACGACCGCCGCGACCACGATCACGACGAGGTATCCGACGTAGGCGCCGATACCGGTGGCGAAATAGTGCTCGTCCCGCAAGCCCGCCAGGAAGTAGACCACTGCGGTGAGGGCGCCTTCCCCCGCCAGCGCCACGGCCCCGGTCAGCCACGCCGCTGTCCAGCCCGCGCCGCCGACACGCGCCGGTCCTCCAGGAGTTGCCGCCGGTCTCGCAACCGTCCAGTGCGCCATCTCTCGTCCCTTCCCCCGTGGCCGTGGCTCGTCCATCATGCATCTGAGCGACTGGACCGCCGCCGCAGGGGTGCCACGGACGGGCTTCGCGGACAGGCCCTACGCCGTCGCCTTGAGGACCCGCACCGCCTCCCGGGGGTCGTCCACGGCGAACCGCACCTCGCGGACGTCCTGCGGCGGCTGCCCCGGCTTGGGAGCGACGGAGTACGGCTCGCGCAGGGTGACGCTGAGGGTGGTGGAGTCGCCGATGGGCATCGCGAGCACGCCGCCGTCGATCTGGACGGCCCTGCGGTAACCGCTGTGGCGGCTCGTGCGCACGGACTCGATGAGGTCGAGGGGGACGGCGACCTGCACGAAGTGCGCGAAGCGGAGGACGAGCCGGCCGCCCCCGACGACGTGCGGCCGGACGGACAGGGCCGCGACGAACCCGATGAGCCAGAGCACGCCGTACGCGGAGAGGACGAGGAGGGCGACGCGCACGGGGGCCCAGGGCACGAGGAATTCGGCGAGCGCGATCTCCAGGGGGGCGAGGAAGACCATCACCCACATGATGGGCCTGATCTCGCCCCCGTACGCCAGGACCGCGCACCCGTCGGGCACGTCCGGCTTCCGCCGCACCCACCGCCACAGCGCCCGGAACAGCCCGAACTCCATGCCGACGACCCTGGCGAGGGGCCCGGGCAGCACGACCCCGAGGGACCGCTCCAGCGCGGCCTGTCCGTCGGCCCCGTCCCGCCGGGACGCCCGATAGGCCCGCCCGGCGAGGACGACCTCGACCAGCACGACCCCGCCGAGCACCCCCTCGACGGTAAGCCCCACGACGACGGCCTCACCGACCCCGAAGACCCCGCCCCACACGAGCCCCACTTCGACCAGCACGACAAAGGGCACCACCCACCGAACCGCCCCCGCCAACGTCCCCCGCATGGCAAATCCCCTCCCGCCCCACCCTCGCGCAGAGAGCCGCCACCCGTCGAGACGCCCTCCTCCGGGTGACCGGATCCGTCCCGCCCCCGGCCGTCAGCCCCGCAGCTCGGCCACGTCCTCCTCGCTCAGCACGAGGTCCGCCGCCGCCATGTTCTCCTCCAGGTGCGTGAGGTCGCCCGTGCCGGGGATGGCGAGCATGACCGGGGACGAGGCCAGGAGGCGGGCCAGCTGGACCTGGGGGGCCGTCGCGCCCAGGCGGGCCGCGACCTTGTCCAGGCGGCTCGTGTCCAGGGGGTCGCGGCCGCCGCCGAGGAGGAAGAAGGGGACGTACGCGATACCGGCGGCCTCGCACTCCGCGAGCAGGGCCAGGTCGTCCGCGTACGGGTTCTGGACGCAGACCACCGGGGCGATCGCGCGGGCCTCCGCGAGCTGGGCGGCGTCGATGTTGCTGACGCCCAGGTGGCGGATCAGGCCCTCCTCGCGGAGGGCGGCCAGGGCGGCGAAGCGTTCGGCCACGGACTCGCCGCCGGGACCGCTCATGCCGCCCACCCGGAGGTTGACGACGTCGAGCCGGTCGACGCCGAGGGCGGTCAGGTCCGCCTCGACGAGGGCGCGCAGCTGGTCGGCCGTGGCCTGGCCGCTGGGCATGCCGTCCGGGCCGGGCAGGGGGCCGACCTTCGTCGCGATGACCAGGTCGTCGGGGTAGGGGGCCAGCGCCTCCCGGATCAGGTCGTTGGCACGGACATCGCCCCGGGCGTAGAACGCGGCGGTGTCGATGTGGTTCACGCCCAGCTCGACGGCCCGGCGCAGGACCGCGATGCCGTTCTCCGGGGAACGGGCGGGGCCGTCGAACGTGCCCATGGGGAGGCGCATCGCGCCGAAGCCGAGACGGTTGACGGGGAGGTCGCCGCCGAGGGCGAAGGTGGTGGTCGTCATGGCTTCATGCTCCCCGGGGGCCCGGGGACGGCCCAGCGCGTGGCAGGTTACTGCCAGCCGTACTGCCAGACTTGCGGGATGCGGAACGAACAGATCTTCTCGGTCCACGGCGACGCGGAACTGCTGGCGCGCGCCGGACACCTCCTGGAATCCGCCCGCACCGAGTTCCTGTGCGCCGCCCGCACCCTGACGACCTGGCCACGGCCGCAGACCTGGACCACGCCGGGCCCCGGCTTCACGACCCGGAAGCTGCTCACCCCGGCCGCCCTGGCGGACGAGGCGACGCGGGAACACCTGCGCCTCGTACTGGGCGCGGGTGCCCAGGTGCGCATCACCGACGCGGAGCTCCCGCACGAGACGATCATCATCGACCGCCGGGTGATGATCCTGGCGGGCCGCGAGGCGCCGACCGGCCGCGAGTACTCCGTGACGACCGCGAAGAACATGATCGACGGGGTGCACTCGCTGTTCGACGCGATGTGGGACCGGTCGGCGGACTACGGCACCTACCTCGCCACGGACACCCCGCAGCTGACACCGGAGTCCCGCCGCATCCTGGAAGCGCTGAGCACGGGCCGCACCGACGACTCGGCCGCCCGCCACCTCGGCCTCTCCCTCCGCACGTACCGCCGCCGGGTGGCGGACCTGATGGTGACGCTCCAGGCCGCGTCCCGCTTCCAGGCGGGGCTGCGGGCGGGGAAGCTGGGGCTGCCGGGGAGCGGGGGGCGGTGAGCCCCGGGGTGCGCCCCCGCACCGGAGGGTGCGGGGGCGCTGCTACGGCGCCAGTGTGCGGACCACGCAGAATTCGTTGCCCTCCGGATCCGCCGGCTGTCGTCGTGCGCCCGCCGGGAATTACGGGACGGCCCTCAGCATGAACTCATTGCCGTCCGGGTCCAGGAACACCCCGTCCGGTCCGGGCCGCGCGCCCAACGCGATGAGCCGGGCGGTCTCCGCTTCCCCGTCCGCGCCCGGCGGGAGCGTCAGCTCGAAGTACAGGCGGTTCACGTCCGGCTTCTCGCGCACCGGCGGGCCGCCCCAGGTGAGCTTCGTGCCGCCCTCCGGGGACTGGACCGCCGTCTCCTCGTCCTGGTCCCAGACCAGCGGCCAGCCCAGGGCCGCGCTCCAGAAGTAGCCCACCGCCTGGGTGCCGTCGCAGGAGACCGCGCCGATCACCCCGGTGTCCGCGAGGAACGTGTTGCCGGCCCCGATCACACAGAACTCGTTGCCGTCCGGGTCGGCGAGGACGATGTGGCCCTCCTCCGGGGTCTGGCCGATGTCGATGTGCCGGGCGCCGAGTTCCAGCGCGCGGGCCACCGCCTCCCGCTGGGCCTCCGGGGTCGCGCTCGTCAGGTCGAAGTGCGCCTGGTTCTGCCGGGTCTTGGGCGCCCGGCTCCCGGTGAAGCGGAGCGGGTACCCCTGGCTGTCCGGGGGGACGACGAGCGTGCCGTCGCCGGACCGCTCCCAGTCCAGGAGCCCGGCCCAGAAGCGGGCCAGGCCCGACGGGTCCGTGGCGTGGAAGCCGATCGCTGCAAGGTGGGGCCTCATGTGCCGTACTTCTCCGCTTCGTTGGCGCTTCGCCCGCGCATCCTAGGGACGGCGTACGGGAAGGGCATCCCGATTTCTGGGCACCCTCAGTCCAGCGTGACCCGCGCCGTCACCGGCAGGTGGTCGCTGCCCGTCGCCGGAAGCGTGCGGACCCGGCCCACCGTCGCCTCCCTCGCCAGCACCTGGTCGATCCTGGCCAGCGGGAAGGACGCCGGGAAGCTGAACGCGAACCCGCGCCGCGACACGTCGAGCCGGGACGTCAGGGGGGCGATCCCCCGGTCGTCCACCGTGGCGTTGAGGTCGCCGAGCAGGATCACCGGACCCGTCGCCTCCGCGTCCAGCGCCCGGCCCAGCAGCCGGGCGCTCTCGTCGCGGCGGGCGGTGCCGAGGCCGCCCGCGCCGAGCCGGAAGGACGGCAGGTGCGCCACGTACACCGCGACCTCGCCGTGCGGGGTGCGGGCCACCGTGCGCAAGCCCCGGCTCCACGGCCCCGCGACGGACTCCGGCTTGATGTCCACCGCCCGGGTGCCGGTGAGGGGGTGGACCGACCAGATCCCGACCGTGCCCCGGACCTCGTGGAACGGGTACGCCCCCGCCAGCTCCCTCTCGTACGCCGGCAACGCCTCCGGGACCAGTTCCTCCAGCGCGATCAGGTCGGCCCCCCGGGCCGCCAGCGCACGGGCCGTGCCCGCCGGGTCCTCGTTCACGTCGCTGACGTTGTGCTGCACCACGACGAGGTCACGTGGGCCCGGGTCCGCCGCCGGGAGCAGCAGCCCGCCGAACGCGTACGCCCACGCCGCCACCGGCAGCACCACCGCCACCAGCGCGAGCGCCGACCGGCGCAGCACGGCGAGGGTCAGCAGCGGTACGACGGCGAGGCCGAGCCAGGGCAGCAACGATTCCAGCAGGCTGCCGAGGCGGCCGGGGGTGTTGGGGACGAGGCCGGGGGCGACGAGGAGGAGCGCGGTCAGGGCGGCGAGTGCGGCGAGGATTCCGCCGCGCTGCCAGGGACCGGGGGCCTCGGCGCCCCGCTCCCGCACGCGCCACCTCGCGGCGGCCCTCCACCGCACGCTCACGCCCGCCCCCGATGCCCCGACCTGCGCAGCCGGGACCGCACCGCTCGCTGTGCCACCGGCCCCAGGCCCTCCAGCGCGGCGGCCAGGGCGGCGAGCTGGTCCAGGGCGGCCAGGGCCCGTTCGGCGCCGGACGGGTCGACGCCCTCGTACAGTTCGATCCCGACGAAGGCCGCCGACGCCGCCTTCGCCAGGCCGGTCACGTCCACGAACTCGGCGAGCGGTGTGCCCGCCAGGACGCGGGCGAGGACCCGCTCGATCTCGTCGGTCCAGAGGGTGAGGCCCGCCGCCGTGGCCGCCGCGAGGCGCGGTTGCGTCTGGCCTCCGGCGAGCAGCTGGCCCAGCACGGCGACGTGACCGCCCGCGCGCTCGGAGACGTTCAGCTCGCGTGCCACGGCGAGGAGTTCGCCCAATGAGCGGACCCCGTCCAGGCGTTCCCGGTAGGTGGCGAGGCGCTGCTCGGCGCCGTACCGGCAGGCGGCGGCGAGCAGGTCGTCGACGGTGCCGAAGTGGTAGAAGACCAGCGCCTGATTGACCCCGGCCGCCGCGGCGATGCTGCGCGCGGAGGTCTTCGCGATGCCCTGCTCGGTGAGCGTGGCCAGGGCGCCGGCGAGGAGCTTGGTGCGGGTGTCCCCGGCGCCGGACGCGCGTCCGGTGTTGCCCCGCCGCGCCCCGGAACCGGAACCGTCGCTTTCGGCGGCAGCCGCCCCGCTCACGCCCGTACCTCCTCGCGTACCGGCCGCAGATCCTGCCGTATCCCGCGCGCCGGTGCGTACTCCGCCGTGAACGAGCCCTCGTAGCCGAAGAGGGGGCCGAAGCGGCGGTTGGTGACGCGGACCCGGATGCGGAAGCGGGCCGACGCCTCGTCGTACGACTCGCGGACCACCGCGTCTCCCCCGATCAGCGCGGGCACCCGGGCGTCCACCGGGCCCTCCCGGAAGCGGTGTTCGCCGGAGCGGATCACGAGGGCGCCCTCGCGGTCCACCGAGAGGTGCAGGTCGGTCGCGAGGTGCTGGTGCGTACCCAGGTAGTCCACCACGCAACCGCGCTCCGGGCTGTGGACCATCGTCGCGTCGAAGCGCCGGGGCCCGTCCGGGAAGGCGAACGTCCTGACGAAGGTGACCGTTTCGCGGCCGAAGGTGTCCGTGAAGGGCACGTTCTCGATGGTGAAGGGGATGTCGCGGCCGGTGCGCGGGAGCAGGATGTTGCGGGTCCCGCCCAGCGCGAGGAACGGCCGCAGCCACGGGCCGCCGTGCCAGACGCGGTCCATCACCCCGCGCCCCGTACAGGACTCGCCGCTGTCGAGGCCGACCGAGAAGCGGCGCCGGAGGCGGGGGTGGAGGCGGTCGAAGTCGGCCCCCAGGGCCTGCCGGAAGATCGAGGTCACGGGCGCTCCAAGCGGTCGAGGAGGGTGGGCGCGGTGGCGGCGGGACCGCGCCCCGGTGGGCGGCGCGGACAGCGGCGGGCCGCCGGGGTGCCCGGCAGCGGCGGC
>NZ_JAAGNI010000357.1 GCF_010550605.1 Streptomyces sp. SID9727 | reverse complement strand
GGGCCGGTTCGCGCTGGCCGGGGCGCCGTTCCTCGCGATGGGGTACTGCGCGGGGGTGGTGGACCGGGACACCGCGATCCCGGCCCTGGCCGTCGTGGCGGCGGCGGGGGCGGCGCTGCGCCTGTGGCGGCTGCGGGGCGGGGCGAGCACCGGCTGACTGCGCGCGGGGGTGCGGTCACGCGGTCACGCGGTCACGCGGATCTTCGACTGCCCGTGCCCCAGTTCCTCCCAGTCCTCCATGAACCGCGCCCGCAGCCCGTACTTGGCGGCGAGGGCGGTCAGGGTCTCGGTCCGGTAGTAGAAGTCCTCGCGCAGCACCTGGTGTTCGGCACCGGTGGTGCGGTCGAAGGTGAAGTCGAAGTGCCCGCCGGGCGCCAGGACGCGCCCCACATGGGCCAGGCACTCCTCGATGATCCCGATCGGCGAGTGCGAGAAGACGCTGTGGGCGTGGACGACGTCGAAGTACGCGTCCGGCAGGAAGTCCAGCGTCAGGTCCTTGGTGAGGGTCAGGTGCGGCACCTTGGCCTGGAGCCCCTGCGCGGTCAGGGTCCGCTTGGCGGCGATCAGGATGTCGGGCGAGATGTCGATGCCGTAGTAGTGCCCGGCCTCCAGATGATCGATGAACCGCCAGCCCGCCCGGAGGTTCCCGCACCCGATGTCGAGCATCCGGGCGCCGGGGGCGAGCCCGTGCTCCATGAGGTAGTCGAACTGCATCTGCCCCAGGGCCAGCCACCGTTCGTGCGTCTGACTGCCGACGGCGGCCTCCGGGTTGCGCCGGGTGTCCGAGGCCATCACGGCCCGGTAGTAGTTCACGTGGTCCGGGTGCTTGAACGCCAGCCACCGGTCGCGGGCCGCCCGCTTCAGATACGGCGCGATGCGGTCCGGGCGGCTCGCGGCGTAACGGACCTTGTGGGCGAGGGACTCACGGTTGGCGACGAGGTTCTTCTTGGATGCCATGGCGCCACTATAGGTCGGTGAACGACATATACAAACCACCGACCCTTGGGTCCCGGCCTCTCGAAGCCCCGGGCTCGGCACTCTCACCTCCGCCTGATCCGGCGCACATCGCGTACGCAGGCGTTGGCCGCCCCGGCGGCGAGGATGACGGCCGAGCACACCAGGAGGATGGTGCCGCTGGACCAGTACGCGGACGCGATCGCGACGGCGAGGTAGCCGAGCGGGATGGCGATCTGCTCCCCCAGCGAGTTGAAGGCGTTGAGACGTCCCAACTCCTCGTCGGGAACCTGCTGTTGCATCACGGTGGACCAGGCCACGACGGCCACGTCCACCCCCGCCCCGGCGACGACGGCCGCCCCCAGCACCCAGAGCAGTGGCAGCCCGAGCCCCATCGCGGCCAACGGAAGGAAGAGCGCGGAGCTGGTCACCACACAGACCAGCACGAGCCGTTGCGGCTTCCACAGCAGGCAGACGAACGTCCCCGCCAGCAACCCGGCCGCGAACGCACCCTGCACCAGCCCCCAGGAGCCGGCGCCCGCGTAGCTGCGGTCCGCCACGAGGGGACCCAGCAGCTGGTACCCGGCCAGCCAGGCGGCCACGACCGCGGTACCGGAGAGGGTGTAGCTCCACAGCCAGACCCGGGACCTGAACCCGGTCCACCCGACGCGCAGATCGGCCACCAGCCCCGCGCCCGGCCCCCCGGCGGACACGGTTCCCGCGAGCCGCAGCCCCGCCAGCAGCAGCGCGGCCAGGACGAAGGTCACGGCGTCCCACCCGAGCGCCCAGGCCGGCCCGGTCAGGGCGACGACGAACCCGCCGACGACCGGACCGACGACCCTGACCGCGTTGCGGGGCACCCGGACCAGCGCGTTGGCCTCCTGGAGCCGCTCCGGCTCCACGAGCCGGGGCACCACCCCCTGGGCCGCCGGGGCGGTGAACGCGGCCGCCGCCCCCGAGGCGCACGCACACAGGCTCATCGCGGCGGTGGTCGCCGTACCGGTCGCCACGAGGACGGCCACCGCCGCCTGCGCGACGCCCGCACCGAGGTTGCCGAGGAAGAGGATCCGACTGCGCGAGAACCGGTCCGCCAGCACCCCGCCGACGAGCAGGAAGACCAGGGCCGGCACGGTGTTGGCGGTCAGCACGATCCCGAGCGACCGCGCTCCCCCGCCCTGCTCGATCACGGCGAACGCCAGCGCGACCGGGGCCATCGCGGACCCGGTCGCGGAGACCAACTGGGCGAGCAGGAACCGCCGGAAGGCGGGCGAACGCAGCGGGGGAGGCGCTTCCCTCTCCTGGTCACCGACAGCCATCAGCCCTTCGCGCCCGTCTCCCATGGCGGCAGGGTAGGGGCGGTACAGCCGGAACCGCACCCGGGTCACGGGGGCGCCCGACGCACGCCCCGCCCCGCACCCGCTCCGGTCAGGCCACCCCGAACCACGCCTCGGCGAGTGCGGGAAGCGTCTCCCCGGCGGGCGCGGGCATCTCCCGGAGGTACCACGGGAGATCGCTGTACACGTGCAACAGGGTGTACGCCAGCAGCACGGACGGGTCGAAGGTCCGGCCGTACGCCTTGCTCAGCCGCCCCAGCAGGCGCGGGTCCCCGCCGGTGACGAACAGCCCGACGGCCACGAAGTCGTACGCCGGATCCCCGATCATGGCGGGCTCGAAGTCGATGAGGCCGGTCAGCCGCCAGCCGTCCGCATCGGCCAGCAGGTGCTGACGCATCACCTCGGTGTGCAGCAGGACCGGACGCGGGGCGCGCGGCAGCCGGACCGAAGCGAGGAAGTCCGGGATCTGCTCCAGCCGGGCGTCGGCCAGCCCGCGCTCCCGCTGCCGCTCGACCACGCCGGCGGTCTGCCGGTCCAGGAACCCGCCCCAGTCCGCCGGCCCGAGGACGTCCGCGAGAGGTTCCGGATCGAGGGCGTGCAGCGCCCCCAGCATCTCGCCCGCCTCGGTGACGATCCGTTCCCGGTGCCGGCGCGGCACCCGGCCCCAGGCGGGCGCCAGGTCCTCGCCGTGCAGCCGGGACATCAGCACGAACCGCCACCCGTCGCCGCCCGGGCCGGCCCCGCACAGCCGGGGGGTCGGCACGGGCAACCGCCCCTGTACGTGGGCGAGGACCCGCTCCTCGACGCGCGCGTGCCGCCCGTCGGCCTCCGGGAACAGCTTGAGCACGTGCGCGTCACCGACCGCGTAGACGGGTACGGAGCCCTCGGAGAACCGGACGACCGGTACACCGCCGACGCCGATACGCCGGCACAACTCCTCGACGGCGGCGCGGGACACGGCCCGGCCGGCCTCCTGGTCAGGTGACATGACCGGGACGCTAGGGCACGGCGCGGACCCGGGGCAACGCGTTACCGGCCGCGCCCGTGGTCGGGGTCCGCGTCCAGGCCGGGCAGTTCCTCGTGCCCCTCCGAGTAGTGGTTGACCCATCCGCAGAGCGCACAGGCGTACCGCCCGGCCAGGCCGTGCACCTCGGTGCCGCACCGCGCGCAGTCGGTGCGGGTGATCTCGGGAATCGACGGTTCGGGCTCGCTGGTCACACGGGGACTGTACCGAGTGGAGCGCTCTCCGCGGAGTCCGCGTACGGACTGATCATGGTGTCGGCGTACACCTCGGGCGGACCTTCCAGGAAGGCCGGCAGATTGCCGAGGAAGGCGCGCAGCGCGGGCAGGGCGTTGTGCCGGTCCAGGTCCTCCCGCGAGCGCCAGACCTCGTAGAGGAAGAACCGCCCGTCCTCCTGCTCGTGGAGGTGGTACGCCAGATTGCCGGGTTCGCTCCGGGTGGGCTCCACCAGGTCGGACAGCGCGCGCCGGACCTCGTCGGCGTATTTCGCGCGGGGCCGCAGGAACCCGTAAAGGGCAAGGGGTGCAAGGGAGTTCGCGATCCGATTCGTCATGCCCCCAGGCTAGAATCTGACACCGATGTGAGGTTCAAGAGCCGCGAGGCCCAGAGCATGTGAGGTGCGCCACATGAAGATCGGTGATCTGGCCGCGGAGACCGACACCTCGGTCCGACTGCTGCGGTATTACGAGGAACAGGGCCTCCTCGCCTCCCACCGCCTCGCCGGCGGTCACCGCCGCTACGACACCGACGCCCCCGCCGTGGTCCGCCGCATCCGCTCACTGCTGGACGCGGGCCTGCCCACCCGCACCATCCGCGACCTGCTCCCGTGCGTACGCCAGGACGGCACGGTGGCCCTCTGCAAGCTGGACACCCTGGAACAGCACCTGCGGGGCCTGGACGACCGCATCTCCGCACTGCGCGAAACCCGCACGTCCTTGGCGCACCTGGTCACGGCGGCCCGGGCGGAGAGGGCGTGAGGGGCGCCGCCCGCGGCGGAGAGCGCACTGGACGGGCCCGCTGTCGAACCCCTCGGCGCGCGCGCTGGAACGCCCCCGAGGAGTCCCACTCATGACCACACGCCCCTACGACGCCGTGCTCTGCGACATCGACGGTGTACTCCGACACTGGCCCCCCTTCAGCGACATGGAGAGCAGCCACGGCCTCCCGCCAGGCGCATTCGCGGCGACGGCCTTCGCCCCGGCCCGCCTGCACCCCGCGATCACGGGAGAGATCACCGACGAACAGTGGCGCTCCGCGGTGGCTGCTGACCTCGCCGAGATCCACGGCTCGCCCGACCGCGCCCAGGCCGCGGTCGCCGCCTGGTCCGAAGCGGTGCCACGCGTCGACCACAAGGTGGTGTCCCTCCTCGCGCAGGCCCGCGCGGTCGCCACCGTCGTGCTGGTCTCCAACGCGACCACCCGGCTGGAACGGGACCTGGCCCGGCAAGGACTCGACGAGGTCGCCGACGCCGTCGTGAACACCGCCCGCACAGGCGTCGTGAAGCCTGATCCACGCCTCTACGCCCTGGCCGCCGAGCGGGCCGGTGCCCCCGTCCACCGCTGTCTGTTCATCGATGACACGGCCGCCAACGTCACCGCGGCCCGTGACGCCGGAATGACCGCCGTCCACTACCGACAGCCCGAAGACCTCCTCGACGCCCTCGCGCCGCTCCTCCACACCACGCCGGACAAGCAGCCCAGGTGAAGGGCCCCGGCCCTGGTCGGCCGGGGCCTCCGCACTGGTGACACCCAGGCAGCCCGGCGGACTCGGCCACGACTGCCGCGGGCCCGGGCCTCCCGGAGCTGCTGGTGAGCACCGACGAGGACGAGCTCACGAGGTGTCGCGTGCCAGGACGGCGATGGCGGCCAGCAGCAGGACCGACCCGAGTGCCAGGAACGTACTGATCCGCTCGCCGAGCAGCACGGCCAGGAAGGCGGCGGTGGCGGGTTCGAGGAGCACGAGCACGGCCGCGGTGGTACTGCGGACCGTGCTCAGTCCGGCGAAGTACCAGCGGTAGGCGAGCAGAGTCGGGACGACACCGAGGAAGAGGAGCCAACTCCCGGACGCGACGATGTGCTCCGCGCGGGGCCAGACTCCTTGAGCCAGCGCGAAGGGCGCCAGACACAGCGCGCCCGCACTCCACGTGGCCGCGTCCGCGGTGGCTCCCCCGGTGCGCCGGGCGTGCAGGGTGACGGCGCTGTAACCGACGGCGGAGAGCAGGGCCAGCGCGATGCCCACCGCGGGGCGGGGCCCGGAGACCGGGCCCGCGACCAGGAGAATCAGGCCGAGCAGCGCGATCCCCATCGCGGCCGCGCCTCGCTTGGTGAGCCGTTCTCCCAGAACGACATGCGCTCCGATGCTGACCAGGACCGGGCTCGCGCCGAGCGTCATCATGGTGCCGAGGGCGAGCCCGGCGTCCTGGACGGCGCCGAAGTAGGCCGTCTGATAGGCCGCCAGCACGACGCCCGTGAGTACGGCAGTGCGTCGGCACGGGCTGGGCCGGAGGTCGGCAGGTCGGCGAGGGCGTTGGGCGGTCAGGACGGCTGCCGCGACGGCAAAGCGCCAGAACGACACGGCGACGGGGCCGAGCCCGCTGATGCGGAACAGTTCCGCTGCTGCCGCTCCGCCGGCGCCCCAGGCAATGGCGGCGGCGGAAACGGAGAGCAGACCACGCCGAAGCGGCGTGAAGGCATGCGTGATCATGTGGTGGGTCTCCACGATGGATGGCCGGAGGGGGTCCGCTTGGCGAGCGGGCGGCATCCATCGCCCCGGCAGCCGTGCTGCCGGGGTCGGAACTGGTCTGCGGGCCGCCCGCTAGCGGACGGGCGGCGGCAGGATCACGAAACGCATGGGGGAACCCTACGTGGCCACTTCGGCGGCGGGCCTGCCTTCCAGCCCCGGCGGCGGCGACGGTAGGGGGCCGGTGGCGGCCATGCGTTCCCGTCCGGGGCCGCATGGCCGCAGGCATGAAGAAACCCCAGGCCAGGGAGTTCCGGACCTGGGGTTCCTCTTCGCACTGGTGGGCGCGGACGGTTTCGAACCGCCGACATCTGCTTTGTAAGAGCAGCGCTCTACCCCTGAGCTACGCACCCGCGGATGAAGGAACAGGTTACATGGCTCGCCGGGCATGCCGACAATCGGTCCGGGGTGGGGTTACGGGGGATAGCCCCACCCCGGAGACGGTAGCCGTCCGGATCGTCCGGGGTGGGCGGTGCTGCCTACCGTAGGGGCACATCGCAGCGTCGGCCCAGGGGGACCTGATCACCATGACCATCCGTAATCGCAGCGCGCTCGTGGCCGTCGGGGGCACCGTTCTGCTCGTCGCGGCGCTCACCGGGTGCGGGAGCACGGACGTGGACGACGCACCCGTCGAGCACAAGTCGTTCGCGTTCGGGGGGAAGGCGCTCACCATCGATGCGGAGAACTCCGTGGTGGACGTCGTTCCGGCCGACGTGGAGGAGGTCCAGGTGACCCGGCGGGTCGACGGGTGGGTCGTCCTCGGGAGCGGGCCGGACCCCGTGTGGAAGCTGGAGGGAGACACGCTCACCCTCCGCGTGAAGTGCAAAGCGATGATCAGTGATTGCGAGGCACGACACGAGGTGAAGGTGCCCCGTGGAATCGCGCTGACCGTGGACGCGGACAACGGGAAGGTCACCGCGTCCGAGTTCACCACGCCGCTCAAGCTCTATTCCGACAACGGCGGCGTCGTCGTCCGGGACGTCAGCGGGCCCCTGGAGCTGAAGAGCGACAACGGGTCCGTCCGGGGCGAGCGGATCTCCGCACGGTCCGTGGTGGCGCGGTCGGACAACGGGTCCGTGGACCTCGACCTCGACCGCGTCCCGGATCTCGTGGACACCGTCAGCGACAACGGGCGCATCGCCATCGCCCTGCCCGCCGGCAAGACCTCGTACGCCGTGACCGCGTCCGCCGACAACGGGCACGTCGATGTGAAGGTGCCCCGCAGTGACAGCAGCCGGCACGTGGTGAAGGCCCACAGCGACAACGGCGGGGTCGCCGTCCGGCACGCCGGCTGAGACAGGAGCACGATCACCGGCCCCGGCGTGAACTAACCGGCACGTGTGTTCGTCCTTACTGGTGGGAGAATGTATCCGGTAGGGCGAACAGGCACGGGAGAGGCATGTGACGGCGACAGACGCGCAGCCGCAGGCGGGAGTCGCCGGAGCGGTACGGGAGCGGAGTCGGCGTCGCGTGGGCGGGGCGGATCCGCGTGGCCGGTACGTTCCCGGCCCGTCAGACCGGCGGGCCCGGCGCGCCTCGGGCCTGCGTGACCTGTGTGTTCTCGTTCTCGCCCCTCTCCCCCTCCTCACTGTCGCCCTTCCCCTGGCCGTCACCGGCGGCGGCACGCGGCGGTGGTTCGGCGGGCGCGGTGAGGGACAGCGGGCCGAGGCGCAGGCGGCGAAGGACGCCGCCGCCGAGGCGTTCTACGAGCTGGACACCGCCCAGCGCGACCTCAAGATCTCCATCGAGACGATCACCGCGGTCGACAGTTCACCGGCCGCCCGCAAGGCCGTGGACGACTTCGCCGCACTCGGCCGGCGCATCGACGAGGCGAGTCACGCGTACATCACCGCCGTCGACGCCCACGACCTCGACCGCGACGATCTCGAACCGTCGGTCGCGTCCCGGGCCCGGTCCGAGCTGGCCTCCGCCAAGGAGCAGCTGACACGGGTCAAGGGAGAGCTCGACCGGTTCGGTGCCGGGCTCGGGCCGCTCCTCGGGAGCGCCGAGACACAGCTCGCCCGGCTCGCCCCCGCCGTCGAGCGTGCGCGACAGGCGCTCCTTGGCGCGAGCAATGCTCTCGATTCAGTGCGGGCGTCCGGGTTGCGGGCGGACGATCTCGCCGCCCGGCTCGCCGCCCTCGCCCCCGAGCTGACCAAGCTCAACCAGGGCGCCGGGCGCCACGGCGTGCCCGAGACCCTGCAGCGCGCCGACCGCGTGCTGCGCGACGCCGAGGCCGTCCGGGCCGAGGCCGAGAAGCTGCCCGAGCGCGCCGCCGAGATCGACCGCCGACTGGTGACCCTGCGGACCCGCGCCCAGGCGCTGACCACCCGGTCCGCCTCCGTCGAGCCCGTCCTCAGCGAGCTGCGGCGCCGGTTCTCCGCCGCCTGCTGGCAGGACCTCCAGCCGGTCCCGGAACAGGCCGCGGTCAATGTGCGCCGGGCCGAGGAGAAGCTGAAGGAGGCAGCCCAGGCCCGTGACGAGCAGCGCTGGGCCGACGCCACGTCCCGGCTGAGCACCGTGCGGGCCCTGCTCAACGCCACCGACGAGGCGGTGTCCGCCGCCGGTGACCGCCTGCGCCGGCTCGACGACGTCGCCAAGGACCCGCAGCAGGAGATCGAGCGCACCCGGTTCGCCATCCGCGACGCCCAGCGTCTCGCCATGGCCGGGCGCCATACCCCCGAGCCGCGGCACGCCCGGCCCCTGGACGACGCGGTGGCCCGGCTGGACCAGGCGATCACGGCCCTGGAGAACCGCCACCCCGACTACTGGCACTTCCTCACCGTGACGGAGGGCCTGCGCCGGATCGCCGCGGATGTCGTCGCCGACATCCGCGAGGAACGCGGCGCGGGCAGCCACTGATGCCGTGCGGCGTCGGCTGTGTGCTTCGGCGCGCGTCGGGGGTGAGCTTCCGGCAGCAGGCGTATGGGGCGTGCGCCGGGCGCGCTTCCCGCGTGTGCCGGGACGTGTGACTCCGACGCGTGCCGGGACGTGTGATTCCGACGCGTGTCGGGACGTGTGATTCCGACGCGTGTCGGGACGTGCGCCGGCCGCGCTTCCCGCTCGCGCCGCGCGTAACTCCGGCGTGCGCCGGGCGTGACTCCGGCGTGCTTCGGCGCGGGTGCGGTGCCCCGCGCCCCCTTGCCCCGCTCGCCTCGCCCTGGACAGCCAGGGGCCCGTCGCCGATAACCTGGCGGCATGCCTCGTTACGAGTACCGCTGCCGCTCCTGCGGAGACACCTTCGAGCTCAGCCGCCCCATGGCCGAGTCCTCCGTTCCCGCCTCCTGCCCCGCCGGGCACGAGGACACCGTGAAGCTGCTCTCCACCGTCGCCGTCGGCGGTACGGCGGGCGGCGGCTCCCGGCCCGCGCCCTCCGCCGGTGGCGGGGGCGGCTGCTGCGGTGGAGGCTGCTGCGGCTGACCCGGGCGGCACCCGGGGCACCGCCCGCACCGCGGCCCGGCTACTCGGGACCACGGCACCGCGGCCCGGCCCTTCGGATCACCGCCCCGCCGGACGCACCGAAGCCCGGGAGCCCCGCCGCCCCCGAGCGGCTACCGCTTGCGCGACAGCGTCAGCCCGTCCGACACCGTCAGCAGCACGCTGTCCATCCGGGCGTCCGCCGACACATGGTCGTTGAACTCCTGGATGGCCTTCGCCGAGCCCGTCGCGTCCGGGTCCGTCACGCGGCCGTGGAACAGCACGTTGTCCGTGGTGATGACCCCGCCCGGGCGCAGCCTCGGCACCAGTTCCTCCCAGTACGCGATGTAGTTGCCCTTGTCCGCGTCCAGGTAGGCGAAGTCGATGTGGGGTTCCTCCGGCATCGCGCGCAGGGTGTCCAGGGCTGGGGCGATACGCAGGTCGATGCGGTCGGCGACGCCCGCCTTCTCCCACGCCTCGCGGCCGTACGCCGTCCACTCCTCCGAGACGTCGCAGGCGATCAACCGTCCGTCCGCCGGGAGGGCCTGGGCCATCGCCAGGGCGGAGAAGCCGGTGAACGTGCCCACCTCCACGATGTGCCGGGCGCCGGTCAGGCGGACGAGGAAGGCGAGCAACGGGCCCTGTTCCTCGGCCGACTGCATGCCCGCGTGCTCGGGCAGCCGCGCGTAGGTCGTCTCGACAAGCTCGCGCTGTACGGCGTCCAGCGGCGGGTTGTGCGCCAGCATGTACGCGTACAGCTCATCGGTGATCTTGGTGGAGTTTCCCTTGGTCATCGCACAACTCTACGGTCACCGGCATGATTTACCGGGCTTACGAGGCCCGCAGGAAGCGGCGCAGGATCTCCTCGCCCGCCGCCACGCCCCGTTCGGCGGTGGCCTCGATGTGCGCGGCGTTCCAGCCCGCGTCGGCGAGTTCGCCGTGGCCGGGGCGCCAGCCCCGGTCGGCGGCGAGGAGGAGGTCCGCGTCCAGGAGGGAGTCGCCGGCGGCGAGGGTGCGCGTGGCGCCGGTGCGGCGGGCGACCTCGCGCATGGCGGCGCTCTTCGTGAGCGGGCGCGGCACGGCGTAGATCTTGCGGCCCTGGAGCGATACGGTCCAGCCGCGCGGCTCCGCCCAGGCGGCGAGCTCCTTCGTCCAGTCCGGGGGCAGTTCGGCGCGGTCGACGACGAGGTAGGCGAACAGGTCCTCGGCGACGCGCTCCTTGAGCAGCCACGCGGGGTCGGCGGTGGCGACGAGGTGGGCGCGGACCTCGGCGAGGGGGGCGCACTCGTCGGCGAGCCGGCCGGCGACGGTCCGCTGCCAGTCCGGGTCGGACACGCCGTTCACCAGGATGTGGCCGCCGTTGGCGCAGATCGCGAACTCGGCCGGGGCGCCCGGGAGCCGGATGCGCTGGTACTGCTCGCGGGTGCGGGTGGTCGTCGGGACGAACACCGTGGAGGCGGCGGAGGTCAGGTCGGTGAGCAGCCCGGCGGCGGTCTCGGTGACGTACGAGAGGGGCTTGTGGTCGTAGACCTCGACGCACAGCAGCCGGGGCGCCCGTTCGTCCGCCATGGTGAGCTGGAGCGCGGCCGAGGAGTATATGAGGGTGCGGTCGAGGTCGCTGGCGACGAGGGTGACCGGGGAGGCCGTCACGCGGAC
The DNA here is from genome assembly GCF_010550605.1 of Streptomyces sp. SID9727. Taxonomy (GTDB): domain Bacteria; phylum Actinomycetota; class Actinomycetes; order Streptomycetales; family Streptomycetaceae; genus Streptomyces. Next base: position 39,821 of record NZ_JAAGNI010000357.1, on the reverse strand, counting down.
TCCACCGCCTTGCCGTCGGCACCGGTCGCCCCGCGGGTGTACTTGGGGTGGATGAGCCCGACGCAGGTGTACGGGAGCGCGTCGACCTCCTCGACGGGTACGCCGCGCTGCTCGGCCAGGAGCCTGATGTGGTCCAGGTCCGGGCCGGCGCCGCGCCGGGCGAGGATCTTCCAGGGGACGCGGCGCAGCAGGACCCGGGTGGTCTCGCCGACGCCGGGCTTCACGAGATTGACGTCGTGGATGCCGTACTCCTCGCTGATGCGCTCCACGGCCGCCCAGCCCTCCCAGGTGGGGGCCCGGTCCGCGGCCAGGAGCTCCTTCACCTCGGCGTCCACGGCGTCCGCGACCTCGTCGAAGCGTGCGGCGACCGTGTCGAGGAAGAGGCCGGAGACATCGGCGCCGGCCAGCTCGCGGTAGAACTTCGCGCCGTGGAAGTCGTCGGGGCCGACCAGGTCGGCGCGCAGGACCGTACGGGAGATGAGGCCGGACACCGTGGAGTTGAGGCAGGCGGAGGGGATGAGGAAGTCCTCGCGGGTGCCGTACGTCCGCACGCAGCCGCCCGGGTCGGCGAGCACCGCGATCTCCGGGTCGAAGCCCGCCACTCCCCCGGCCTTCTCGAACTCGGCGACGGCGGCGGTCAGTTCGCGGGTGATCGCGCCCTTGCCGGTCCAGCCGTCCACGAACACGACGTCGGCCGGGTCGTGGTGCTCGGCGAGCCAGCGCAGCGCGTTGGCGTCGATGCCGCGTCCGCGCACGATGGAGACGGCGTAGTGCGGCAGGTCGAGGCCGCGCCGCGCCCGGGCCCAGCGGCGCATCAGCACGCCGACCGGCGTACCGGCCCGGGCGAGCGAGACGAGGACCGGGCGCGGGCCGCGCTCGGCGAGGACGGTCTCGGTGACCGTGCCCACGGCGCGGGCGATCCGGGCGGCCGACAGCGTGAGGGCGCTCCTGAACAGTTCCTGGTACTCGGCGGACGGCTGGTACTCGACGGGGAGCGATTCCGCGTAGTGCGCGCCCCCGCTCTGTATCGCCTCCTCGCGCTCCTCCGTGGGCGCTTCGAGGCGGGTGTCCGAGAGGTCCTGGAGCAGCCAGCCGACCTCGTCCGGCGCGTACGAGGAGAACGCGGGGCCGCGGAGGGGCTCGGGCAGCTGCATGGGGGCTTCTTCCTGGCGTTCGGAGGCGATCGCCCCCGGTACGTAAGAGGGGATCACCACGAGCAGGACCTGCGCGGTGTGCGGGGCGAGGCGGTCGAGCAGGCCGCCGGGGGCGTGCAGGGCCGGGGTGTCGGCGGCGGAGTCGACCACGAGGACGACGGCGTCGAAGCCGGCGCCGGCCACGTTGTAGGCGTAGCGCTCGCCGGGGCCGTCGGCCGGGTCGTCGTGGGCCGGGAAGACCAGCCGGGTGCGTATCGCGTAGCCGGGGTCGTCCACGGCGAGGACCGGGGAGCGGGTGGTCGTGGAGTAGCGGACCTCGGCGTCGGTGCGCTCCTCCAGGGCGGTGGCCAGGCGCAGCGGCGCGTACATCAGCTCCTCGAAGCCGAGGACGAGGACGCGGCGGGGCCGGTCGCCGAGGGCCCGGGCGATGTGGTCGGCGAGGGCGGGCAGCGCGGGCTCCAGGAGGGCGCGGTGGGCGCCGGTGAAGCCGTGGCGTCCGCCGTCGGGGACGCCGGCGGGCCAGGGGAGGTCGAGGCGGGTGTGGGGGCGGGGGTGCGGGGGGCCGTCCTGGGGGCCCTCCTCGTCGGCCTCGCGCTCGGCGACCAGGGCCTGGCCCTTCTCCAGGACGCCGTCCGGGAGGGTGACCGTGCCGGTGTTGCGGGCCACCAGGTCGACGCGGGCGCCGATCTCCGCCGCGAACTCGGTCAGGCGGCCCCGGTCGGCCGGTGAGCGCATGTCGACCAGGGCGACGATGACGTAATGGTCGCGGGGGTAGCGCTCGTGGAGGGCGCGGATGGTGTTGAGGACGGTGTTGCCGGTGGAGAACTCGTCGTCCACCAGGACCAGCGCCGAGCCGGGCCCGGCCGACGCCAGCAGCTCCGGGTCCTCGGGGAGCAGCAGGTGCGAGGTGGCGTGCGAGTGGGCTTCCTCGAAGCCGCCCGCCCGGGCCACTCCGGGGACGGGCCTGCGGGTCGAGTGGAGGTAGGGCGCCGCGCCGAGGCCGTCGGCGACCGAGTGGCCGAGGCCGGTGGCCGTCTCCGCGTAGCCGAGGACGACCGCCCGCCGCGCTCCGTCCTCGCCGAGGAGCGCCCGCACCCGGCGGCCCAGCTCGACGCCGGCTCCGTACACCACGGAGGGGCGCTGCGGCACGTGCTTGCCGAGCACGTTGGACACGAGCAGGTGTGCCCGCTTGGGGTTGCGCCGCAGGGCGAGGCCCAGCAGCTCGCGCAGCTCCCCGTCGCCCACCAGCCCGACGCCCAGTCGCTCCGCCACCCAGCTACCCGACCACACCACGTCCGTCGTCCCTCTTTCCACTCGTCTGCCGGATCCGGTGCCGTGCCCGGCGCCGGGTCCCTCTCCGATCGTCCCGCCGATGCCGCTCACTCCGCGAGGCAGGCCGCCAACAGGTCCACGAAGCCGACGTCCTCCCGGGCCACGCCGAAGACCTTGGCGCGCAGCAGGGTGCGCTCGGCCCAGGCCCGGTGCGGCTTCACCTCGTTCATCTTGTTCGTGTACGCGGAACGCAGCACCCCGCCGCCGTCGCGCTCGGGCCGCAGGATGTCCTGGGCGTCGCTGAACTCCTCGTGGCTGACCACGGACAGCGCGTGCACGGGTGCGACGTGCGAGGGGTGGATGCAGGTCTTGCCGAGCAGCCCGTTGGCCCGGTCCAGGTCGATCTCGCGCAGCAGACCGTCCAGGTCGTGGGCGATGAGCGCGGTGCGCAGCGCCTCGGCCCGGTTCTCCAAGAAGGGGCTGCTCCGCAGCTGCGGCTTGAACATGCGCTCCTGGCGGGGGAAGTACTCCCAGACGGGGCCGGTGACCGTGAAGCCCGTCCCGTCGGCCCGGCCGAGCACGTTGACGACGTCCGCGATGACATGGGCGACGATCCGGACGTCGTACGCCGTCATGTCCGGGGAGCGCCGCAGTCCGTAGGCGGAGCAGAAGTCGGTGACGCCGAGGCGGAGCGCGAGGACCCGGTCGCGGTACGCGGTGACGGTCTCGGCGATGCCGCGGAGGGTTTCGCGGCGGGTCTCCAGGTGGAGGAGCTCGGGCGATTCGAGCACCGGCATGGCGAAGAGCCGGCGGCCCGCGGTGGCCTCGGCCTTGGTCAGGGCCTCCATGAACGGCATGCCGCGGGCGCGCGTGAACTTGGGGAGCACGAAACCGGACAGCAGCCGGCCGGAAGCGCCGAGGCGGCGCACCAGGTCGGTGATCTGTTCCGGTTCGCGGACCCGGATGAACAGCAGCGGCACCTCGATGGCGCGCGCGTCGAGGTCGGCGAACTGCCTGACCAGGTTCTCCTCGGCCCCGGGAACCTCGGAGTCGTCGATCGAGTCCTCCAGGCACAGCACCATCGAGACGACTCCGCGCCCGGCCAGCTTGACGATGTCGTCGGCGAGCCGGGGACGGGTGGCGGGGCTGTAGAGCGTGGCGCCGAGGGCGGCGGAGAGGAGGGGGGCCGGCGAGTCGGCGTCGAACGCACAGGGTTCCTGGAAGAAGAGCCCGTCCTTCGCAGCAGCTGCAATATGCCCGAAATGACGCATGCAATTCCCCCCGTACTCTCTGACAGACCGGACAACGTGTGGCCGGTAATAGTACGTACGAACGGGTGTCGGCAGTTCCCATGCGGGGTGAATTCCGGGTGTCATGACCGTTTCGTACGAATTTCAAAAGCGGCGGACCGGGTGAATCCGTCCGGCCGCCGGGAGACGGACCCCGCCCCCGCGTTGTCCGCACGGGCGGCCAGCAGGCAGGATGACCGGCATGACGCACGCGATGGTGAAGGGCTCGAACGTCCCCCTCGACGCCATGGCCGTACGGGCCGTGCTGCGCTGGACGCCGGGTGCCGGGGTGCCCGATGTGGACGCCTCGGCCCTGCTGCTCGGCGCCGGCGGGCGCGTGCGCTCGGACGAGGACTTCGTCTTCTACAACCAGCCGCGCCATCCCTCGGGCCTGGTGCGCAGGCTGCCCAAGCGCAGCCTGCCGGAGGGCCTGACGGACACCATCGAGGCCGACCTGAACGCGCTCGACCCGTCAGTCGACCAGGTGGTCATCGCCGCGTCCTCGGACGGGGCCGCCTTCGGCGCCGTGCGCGATCTGCGCATCATGATCCACGACGCGGCGGCGGCCGGTGGCGAACCGCTCGCCGTGTTCGACGTGCGCGCGGAGACCGGCGAGGAGACCGCGATCATCTGCGGCGAGCTGTACCGGCGCGGGGACGGCTGGAAGTTCCGGGCGGTCGGGCAGGGGTATCCGACGGGGCTCATCGGCCTCGCGACCGCGTTCGGCATCTCGGTCGACGAGGCGGAACCCGAACCCCGGCAGCCCACCCCGGCGCCGCCCTCGGTCCCGCCCGCCCCGGCCCCCGCACCGGACTCGCAGGCGACCGTGCTGCACCAGCAGCCCTCCTACGGCTACCCGCAGCCCACCGCCGCCCCGGCGCCGCAGCCCGCGTACGGCTATCCCCAGCCGACCTCCGCGCAGCCCGCCTACGGCTACCCGCAGCCCGCTGCGGCGGCGGCGCCCGCTCCCGACCCGAATTTCGTGCTGCCTCCGCAGGGCCCCCAGTTCATACGGCCCTGAGGACACGGCCCAAGGGCTGTCCCGTGATCGCCGGCGGGCGCACGGGCGGCCCTCAGGCGCGGCTCTTGTAGCCGCGCCCCCACTGCATGCCGAAGCCGTACATCCGGTCCAGCTCGGACTGGAAGCCGTAGACGAACTTCACCTCGCGGCGCACGATCAGCTCGTCCTTGATGTTCTCCACCGTGAACACCGCGCAGGAGCGGGCCTGCGGGGCGCGCTCGTCCAGTTCGATCTCGATGCGCGGCCCGTTGCCCGGATAGAGCGTCACCTTGGCGTGCGTGCGGTCGAAGGCGGGCGTCTGGTCGTAGATGTAGACGAAGAACAGCAGCCGCTTGATGTGCTCGCGCTGGTCGAGGTTGACGTAGAGCGTCTCGCCGGAGGGGGCGCCGAACCGGTCGTCGCCGCTGAGCCTGATGTAGGGCGGCCCGTTCAGATCGCCGAGCAGATTGCCCAGCGGCTGCACCACGCCCCGGGTGCCGTCCGCCAGCTCGTACATGCAGCCGAGGTCCAGGTCGACGTTGACCATCCCCTGGGTGTGCGCCTGGACGGCCTCCGGCTGGAAGAGCTTGAAGGGGCGCAGCAGCCGGCCGCTCTGCCGGGAGCGGCCCCCGATGTCCGAGGTGCGCATGCGCCAGGAGAGGTTGACGCGGAGGTTGCCGCTCAGCGCGCCCTGCTTGGTCAGCGAGACCGTGGCGTGCCGCCGGGTGAGCACGATGGAGTTGGTGGCCGCGCTGCCCGACTCGAACTGTGTTTCCCGCCCCGGCCACAGGTTGTTCCAGAACGCCATCCCCGACCCCGCCCTCTCGGTCCCTCACCCGTCGCACGCGGCGCATCCGACGCACGCACCACTGCGGGGCGGCTCCGGGCCGCCTCCGGGTGTGTCCCGGAACCGTTGCCGTACGAGCCGCCCCGCAGAGAGCGTTCCCTCAATTCCTACCGGGTCACACCCCGGCGCTCACTTCACTGTTGCCCTCTTCGGCCTCCAGCGCCTTGTTGCGGCGGACGGAGGACCAGAAGGACCAGGCGATCAGGACGACGCCGACGAGACCGGTGATGATCTCGTTGATCTCGTACTGGATGGTGACGAGCAGGATCACGGCCAGCGCGCCGATCGCGTAGTGCGCGCCATGCTCCAGGTAGACGTAGTCGTCCAGGGTGCCCTGGCGGACCAGGTAGACCGTGAGCGAACGGACGTACATGGCGCCGATGCCGAGGCCGAGCGCCATGAGCACGATCTCGTTGGTGATGGCGAAGGCGCCGATCACGCCGTCGAACGAGAAGGACGCGTCGAGGACTTCCAGGTAGAGGAACATGAAGAAGGCGGCCTTGCCGGAGAGGGCGACCGCGGACATCTTCTTGCCGCTCCGCTTGGCCTCTTCCTCCTGCTCGTGCTCGCGTTCCTCCTCCTCTTCGAGTTTGTCCTCGAAGTAGCCGGAGAGCCCGCCGACGATGAGATACGTGATCAGACCCGCGATACCGGAGAGCAGGACCGTCTCCGCCTTGTCCACGTGTCCGCCGCCGTGCTGGTGGGCGTGGGTGGCGACGGTCATCGCGGAGATCAGCAGGACGATGAGCGCGATGCAGACCGACAGCATGTCGACCTTGCCCAGCTTGGCCAGCGGGCGCTCCAGCCAGCGGAGCCACTGGATGTCACGGTCCTCGAAAATGAAGTCGAGGAAGATCATGAGCAGGAACATGCCACCAAAGGCGGCGATCGCCGGGTGGGCGTCCGTGACCAGTTCCTTGTAGCGGTCCGGGTCGTTGAACGAGAGATCGATGGCGTCGATCGGATTCAGGCTCGCCGTGATGGCCACGATCACGACAGGGAAGACCAGCCGCATACCGAAGACCGCGATCAGCACGCCGACCGTGAGGAAGATCTTCTGCCAGAAGGCGGACATCTTCTTCAGGATCCCGGCGTTGACCACCGCGTTGTCGAACGAGAGCGAGATCTCCAGGACGGAAAGGATCGCCACAACGCCGAACGCCTCCCACCCCCCGTAGAAGAACGCGGCCACCAGGCCGATCACGGTGATCGCGAACGACCACCCGAAGGTTTTCAGAAGCACTGGCTACCCCATCATGTATGTAACGGGTCTCCCCCGATGTGCACGGGGCTCCCCCGCGCCGTGCGCGGCTTTACGAAACGTTGACCCCGAAGTCTAGAGCGATGCCTCGCAGCCCCGATGCGTACCCCTGACCAACCGCACGGAACTTCCACTCTCCGTTGTAGCGGTAGAGCTCGCCGAAGATCATCGCGGTCTCCGTGGAGGCGTCCTCGGTGAGGTCGTACCGCGCGAGTTCCTGGCCGTCGGCCTGATTGACGACGCGGATGAAAGCGTTGCTGACCTGGCCGAAAGTCTGACCGCGATTGTCGGCCTCGTGAATGGAGACCGGAAAGACGATCTTGTCGCAATGGGCCGGGACCTGCGTGAGGTTCACGATGATCGACTCGTCGTCGCCCTCGCCCTCGCCCGTGAGGTTGTCACCGGTGTGCTCGACGGAGCCGTCGGGGCTCGTGAGGTTGTTGTAGAACACGAACCACTCGTCGCCGAGGACCCGGCCCGACTGGCACAGCAGCGCGCTGGCGTCCAGGTCGAAGTCGGCCCCCGTCGTGGATCGTGCGTCCCAGCCGAGCCCGACCAGCACCTGGGTGAGATTGGGTGCGGCCTTGGAGAGGGAGACATTGCCTCCCTTGGCGAGCGTGACGCCCATGGTGTGTCCTCCCCGAGTCTATGAACCGTCTTTGTACCGGACGGAGCCGCCGGCCGAACCCCTGCGGCCGGAAGAACTGTCCGTCGAGCGCGTCCGGCGCCGCACGTGGTGCGGCGCCGGACGGGAATGCTGGTGCCGGGGCCGGGGCCCCGGGCAGGTCAGACGTTGACGCCGAAGTCCTGCGCGATGCCGCGCAGACCGGAGGCGTAGCCCTGGCCGATGGCGCGGAACTTCCACTCCGCGCCGTTGCGGTACAGCTCGCCGAAGACCATGGCGGTCTCGGTCGAGGCGTCCTCGGACAGGTCGTAGCGCGCGAGCTCGCTGTTGTCGGCCTGGTTGACGACGCGGATGTACGCGTTGCGGACCTGGCCGAAGCTCTGCTGGCGGCTCTCGGCCTCGTAGATCGAGACCGGGAAGACGATCTTGTCGACGTCGGCCGGGACCGTGGCCAGGTTGACGTTGATGACCTCGTCGTCGCCCTCGCCCTCACCGGTGAGGTTGTCACCGGTGTGCTCGACGGAGCCGTCGGGGCTCTTGAGGTTGTTGAAGAAGACGAAGTTGCCGTCGTTGGCGACCTTGCCCTCGGCGTTCGTCAGCAGAGCACTGGCGTCGAGGTCGAAGTCCCCGCCGGTGGTGGTACGGGCGTCCCAGCCGAGACCCACGATGACCGCGGTCAGGTTGGGCGCGGCCTTGGTCAGCGAGACGTTGCCGCCCTTGCTGAGGCTGACTCCCACGAGTCCTCCCATTGGTTTCTTGGGGGCCGGCCGGTGCCGGCGCCTCCACGTCGTGTTGACATCCGATCAACGAGTGGATCCTAGTGACCGGTTCCCGGCCGAAACAGGCTTTCCGCCCCGGGTCGGCCCGCGATCCGCCCGAAGCCGGATCAGAGGGTGCCGAGCGCCTTGACGTAATCGTTGAGGTCGCGCGCGTCGGGCAGACCGTTGACGACCGTCCAGCGCACCACGCCCTCCTTGTCGATGATGAAGGTGCCGCGCACCGCGCAGCCCTTCTCCTCGTCGAAGACGCCGTAGGCCCGCGAGGTCTCGCCGTGCGGCCAGAAGTCGGAGAGCAGCGGGTACTCCAGACCCTCCTGCTCGGCGAAGACGCGCAGGGTGTGGATCGAGTCGTTGGACACGGCCAGCAGCTGCGTGTCGTCGTTCTCGAACGTGGGCAGCTCGTCACGGAGCGCGCACAGCTCGCCCGTGCAGACGCCGGTGAAGGCGAACGGGTAGAACAGCAGCACCACGTTCTTCTCGCCACGGAAATCGGAGAGCTTCACGGTCCGGCCGTGGTTGTCCTTCAGCTCGAAATCCGGGGCCTGGGTGCCGACCTCGATCGCCATGAAAACGCGTCCCTTCGCTACGTCACCGGGCTGGACTGTCCGGGTGACCCCCACCCTACGCAGACCCCCCGGGCGCCCGTACGGCACCCGGGAAAGCTTCCCGCGTACGCGTGGATCAAGCCGGCGGGTATCCGGGACACGGATGTGCGAGCCGGACGTACGAAGGCCCCCGGCCGGCGTGATGCCTGTCGGGGGCCTTCAGGGGTTGGTGGGGTCAGCGCTTGGCCTTGGCCGCTTTGGGCGTGACGAGACGGCTTCCCGACCAGTCCTTGCCCGCGTTGACGCTCTTGGTCTGGGCGAGCCCGGCGGTCTGGGCGGCCTCGTTGATGTCGCTCGGCTCGACGTATCCGTCGCGGCCGGTCTTGGGCGTCATCAGCCAGACCACGCCGCCGTCCTCGAGCAGACCGATGGCATCCACCAGCGCGTCCGTAAGGTCGCCGTCCTCGTCGCGGAACCACAGCAGGACGACATCAGCGATGTCGTCGTAGTCCTCGTCGACAAGGTCCTGGCCGGTAATGGCCTCAATGCCCTCACGGAGCTCCAGCTCGACGTCGTCGTCGTAGCCGATCTCCTGGACCACCTGTCCGGGCTCGAACCCCAGGCGTGCCGCCGGGTTGGTCCGCTCCTCCGCGTGGTCCGCGGTCGCGCTCACGGGTTGCCTCCTGATCATGTTTCGGAAAATGCTTCAGCCACGCGCGTGCGCGGGGCGTTGGCCGTAGTCCACACGGGAGCGGCGGATCGCGCAAGTACCCAGCGTGCGAGACCGCCTAAACGGTGACGTTTCCTGTCACGTCGCCGCCCTTCAGACAGCTCCCTGCGAGGGCTTCGCGTCCTCCTCCGTTCCTGTCGCGTCCTACGTCCTTGGACAGCTTATGCCGTTTCGGTCCGGCATTCGGAGCCGAGCAGCTTTTGGGAACACTTGCACGCCTTGGGCGTATGGTTGCGTTCCGTCCCCTCTCACCCCGCGTGCCCCATCCTGTCCGAGACCTTCTGCCTGCACCGATACCCACTCGACGGCCGTCCATCCGCCCCGGCGGAACGGGGCGGGGGACGCGTTCGCGGTTACCTCTCGGTAGAGATGACGTACGCGATTCGGCGGTACACGATGGGTTGGCGTACACGTACTTCTCGTCCGGGGGCAGGACTCCCGTTACAGGCCCCGAAGCGCAGCACCGAACAGCGAAGGAACAGCGTGGCTTCCGGATCCGATCGCAACCCGATCATCATTGGCGGCCTTCCGAGCCAGGTCCCGGATTTTGATCCCGAAGAGACCCAGGAATGGCTCGACTCCCTCGACGCCGCCGTCGACGAGCGCGGCCGTGAGCGGGCCCGCTACCTCATGCTCCGGCTCATCGAGCGCGCGCGCGAGAAGCGCGTCGCCGTGCCGGAGATGCGCAGCACGGACTACGTCAACACGATCGCCACGAAGGACGAGCCGTTCTTCCCCGGTGACGAGGAGATCGAGCGCAAGATCCTCAACGCGACCCGCTGGAACGCGGCCGTGATGGTCTCGCGCGCCCAGCGTCCGGGGATCGGCGTGGGCGGTCACATCGCCACGTTCGCCTCCTCGGCCTCGTTGTACGACGTCGGCTTCAACCACTTCTTCCGGGGCAAGGACGACGGTCTGGGCGGCGACCAGATCTTCTTCCAGGGGCACGCCTCGCCCGGGATCTACGCCCGCGCCTTCCTGCTGGACCGGCTGAGCGAGGCGCAGCTCGACGCGTTCCGCCAGGAGAAGTCGAAGGCGCCGAACGGGTTGTCCAGCTATCCGCATCCGCGGCTGATGCCGGACTTCTGGGAGTTCCCGACGGTGTCGATGGGCCTCGGTCCGCTCGGCGCGATCTACCAGGCGCGGATGAACCGGTACATGGAGGCGCGCGGCCTCGCCGACACGTCGAACTCGCATGTGTGGGCGTACCTCGGTGACGGCGAGATGGACGAGCCGGAGTCGCTCGGCCAGCTGTCCATCGCCGCGCGCGAGGGCCTGGACAACCTGACCTTCGTCGTCAACTGCAACCTCCAGCGCCTCGACGGCCCGGTGCGCGGCAACGGCAAGGTCATCCAGGAGCTGGAATCCCAGTTCCGGGGCGCCGGGTGGAACGTGATCAAGCTGGTCTGGGACCGCTCCTGGGACCCGCTGCTGGCGCAGGACCGCACCGGCATCCTGGTCAACAAGCTGAACACGACCCCGGACGGGCAGTTCCAGACGTACGCGACGGAGACCGGCGCGTACATCCGGGAGCACTTCTTCGGGGACGACCCGAGGCTGCGCGAGATGGTCAAGGACATGACCGACCAGCAGATCCTGCACCTCGGGCGCGGCGGTCACGACCACCGCAAGGTGTACGCGGCCTACGCGGCGGCCAAGGCCCACAAGGGCCAGCCGACGGTGATCCTGGCGCAGACGGTCAAGGGCTGGACCCTCGGGCCGAACTTCGAGGGCCGCAACGCGACCCACCAGATGAAGAAGCTCACCGCCGAGGATCTGAAGCGCTTCCGGGACCGGCTGCACATCCCGATCGCCGACAAGGAGCTGGAGGACGGCAACCCGCCGTACTACCACCCGGGCCGCGGCTCGGAGGAGATCCAGTACATGCACGACCGCCGCAAGGGTCTGGGGGGCTACGTCCCGACCCGGGTGGTGCGCGCGAAGCCCCTGCCGCTGCCCGAGGACAAGACGTACGCGGCGGCGAAGAAGGGGTCGGGTCAGCAGTCGATCGCCACCACCATGGCGTTCGTCCGCATCCTGAAGGACCTCATGCGGGACAAGGAGATCGGCAAGCGCTTCGTGCTGATCGCGCCCGACGAGTACCGCACGTTCGGCATGGACGCCTTCTTCCCGAGCGCTAAGATCTACAACCCGCTCGGGCAGCAGTACGAATCGGTGGACCGCGATCTGCTGCTCGCGTACAAGGAGTCGCCGACCGGGCAGATGCTGCACGACGGCATCTCGGAGGCGGGCTGCACGGCCTCCCTGGTCGCCGCGGGCTCCGCCTACGCGACGCACGGCGAGCCGCTGATCCCGGTGTACGTCTTCTATTCGATGTTCGGCTTCCAGCGCACCGGCGACCAGTTCTGGCAGATGGCGGACCAGCTGGCGCGCGGCTTCGTGCTGGGCGCGACCGCCGGCCGGACGACGCTGACCGGCGAGGGGCTCCAGCACGCCGACGGGCACTCGCAACTGCTGGCGTCGACCAACCCGGCCTGTGTGGCCTACGACCCCGCGTTCGGGTTCGAGATCGCGCACATCGTGCAGGACGGTCTGCGCCGGATGTACGGCGGGACCCCCGAGGAGAACGAGGACGTCTTCTACTACCTCACCGTCTACAACGAGCCGATCCAGCACCCCGCGGAGCCCGCCGATGTCGACGTCGAGGGCATCCTGAAGGGCGTCTACCGCTACAGCGGCGGGGAGAAGGGCGAGATCCCGGCCCAGATCCTGGCTTCCGGTGTGGCGGTGCCGTGGGCGGTCGAGGCGCAGCGCATCCTCGCCGACGAGTGGAACGTGAAGGCGGACGTCTGGTCGGCGACCTCCTGGAACGAGCTGCGGCGCGAGGCCGTGGACGTGGAGCGGTACAACCTGCTGCACCCCGAGGAGGAGCAGCGCGTGCCGTACGTGACGCGCAAGCTGTCCGGGGCCCAGGGGCCGTTCGTGGCGGTGTCGGACTGGATGCGGTCCGTGCCGGACCAGATCGCCCGCTGGGTGCCGGGGGCGTACCAGTCGCTGGGCGCGGACGGGTTCGGGTTCGCGGACACACGGGGCGCGGCGCGGCGGTACTTCCACATCGACGCGCAGTCGATCGTGCTCGCGGTGCTCACGGAGCTGGCGAAGGACGGGAAGGTGGACCGGTCGGCGCTGAAGACGGCAGTCGACCGCTACGAGCTGCTGGACGTGGCCTCGGCCGATCCGGGGGCCGCGGGCGGCGACGCGTAACGCGGGCGCGGAGACCGGTCCGGTGCGGGGCGGTGGGACCCGGGGAGGGTGCCGCCGCCCCGCGGCGCGTCCGGAGCCGGTCAGTTCTCCCACACCTTGAAGGCGCGCACCTGGTAGGGCGAACGCGGCAGCCAGGTGCCGCCGCCCGGGTACGTCTCGAACTCACCGGTCTCCGCACACTCGGCGGACTGGTAGGTCGTGACCGGCCGGCCGGTGCGGTTGGCCAGGGCTTGGGCGGTGGTGCCGGGTGGCAGCGGGACACAGCTCTCGATGTCGATGGTGGACAGCTCGTGGGTCTGCCGGGCCCCGGTGAAGTCGGGCTTCGCCCAGAGGCACAGCTGCCCGCTCCCGCAGTCCCCGAGCCGGACGGGCGCGGCGGGTGTGGTGGCCCCGGCGGGTGCGGACAGGAACAGGGCGGTGACGGCCAGGACGGCTGCGGCTACGGTCGTACGCATGTGAGTGGAACCCCCGTGTGATGGACGTGTGATGGACATGCCGTGACGGACTGCTGATGCGGGGCGTCCACCGATGCGGATCTCCCGAAACCCACTCTGCTTGATTACGGAGAGTAATCGGAAGGGTTGGAGTCCGAGTTCACCCCGAAAGGTGACAACCCCCACAGGGTTGACGCGAAAGGCGCGGAGCGTGCCGCAAGGCCGCACGCAGGGTGAGGCGATCGCGGTGTCCTTCCGCACAGTCGAGTGATCTGGGTCACCCTGCTCCCGAACGGGCTCCACCCGTCTCCTAGGGTGGTCCGGAGTGACTTCCTTCGACTCCTCCCCCACGCTCACCGCCTGGCGCGCCCTGCTCGCCGTCGCGGTCGTTTTCGTGATGCTCGCGACGACCGGCTGGACCGCCGTGCACCACCAGCGCTCCGGCGACTCCCGCGCGCTCGCGCTGGCCGCCTGGGCCAAAGGGTCGATAGCGGGCCGGCCGCTGCCTGACGCCGACACCGCGCCGTACAAGCTGGCGCACTTCTTCGCCACGCTGACACCGGGGCAGCGCGCGCACCTCGCCGACAGATACCCGCTCGTCGTGGGGAACCTCAACGGCGCCCCGGTCACCACGCGTTACCGCGCGAACCGGCGGGCGATCGGGCAGGCCGGCGCGGTCGAACGCAAACGCGTCCACGACACCAGACTCTCCGCGTCCGGCCGCGCCGAGGCCCAGCACCGCCTGGACCGATTCCGCTCGATGCTCGCCGGGGACCGCCACTTCCTGGCGTTCGACCCGTCGGGGCGCGGGCTCGCCGCCGAGGTCTTCGGCGACCTGGACCGGGCACGGCGCATCTCGCTCGTCGTGCCCGGCGTCGACACGAATCTGCTGACCCTGGAACGCACCGGCGCCAAGACCAACGCCGCGCCCGTCGGCATGGCCAAGTCGCTGTACGCCGCCGAGCGCGCCGCGAGCCCCGAGGCGCGCACCGCCGTCATCGCCTGGGCCGACTACACCACGCCCGTCGGCATCGGCATGGACGCCGCCCTCGGCAACCTCGCCGAACGCGGGGCGGTCCGGCTCGACGCGCTCGTCCGGGCGCTTCCGGGGCCGGCTCCCGTCTCACTGTTCTGCCACAGCTACGGCTCCGTTCTGTGCGGGGTCGCCGCGAGCAGGCTGCCCGGCCGGGTCGAGGACATCGCCGTGGCCGGCAGCCCGGGCATGCGGGCGGACAACGCCGGACAGCTGCACACCCGGGCGCGCGTGTGGGCGATGCGGGACAGCGGCGACTGGATCGAGGACGTGCCGAACCTGGAGTTCGGGGGCCTCGGGCACGGCGCCGATCCGGTGGACCACGACTTCGGCGCCCGGGTCGTCTCGGCGGACGGCGCGCTCGGCCACAGCGGCTACTTCGAACCGGGCACCGAGAGCCTGGACAACTTCGCCGCGATCGGAGTTGGCGCATACACGTCGGTGACCTGCGCACCGGCCGACAGCACCTGCAACGACGGGGTGTACGCCAACGCGACAGCCTGACACGCGTAGAGACACCGCCTCCGGCCTCCGGAAGCGGTCGACGCCGAGAGGGGACGGGGCGGGCAAGTGCCGCATACGATGAGGCGCATGGGTGATGTGCTGGCCGGAATTCATGCCACCTGGGAGTTCGACGCCGACTCCGTGCTCATCCGCTACGAACGGGGTATCCGCACACCGAGACTCCTCCAGAGCCTCCGTGAGCGCCGCGTCCCGCACGCGGCGCTGTCGTCGGTGACGCTGACCCCGGGCAGGCGGGGCACGGTGGTGCTGCGTGCCGTCCCGCGCCCCGGGGCCGACCCGCTCCTGGAAGCCGCCGCAGGGCAGCTGAAGGACGGCTGCGACCCGTACCGGCTGGTGCTCCCCGCCGCCCGCGAGACCCTTGCCGAGTACTACGCGGACGAGCTGCGGTCCTGCCTCGGCGCGGACTCGGGCGAACCCGCCGACCGTTTCCTCGTCGCGGCCCCGGAGGCCCCGATGCAGTTCAAGGCGTACGACGGGCGGGCCGGCTTCGACGGTGAGCGGATCTCCTTCCGCTGGTCCTGGACCGGCGCCTCGTCGGAGAAGTGGAAGGCCGGCGACCAGACGTTCCCGGTCACGGATCTGTGCGGGGTCGAGTGGCGCTCGCCGGAGGGCCTGGAGGGCTACCTGCGGCTGCTGCCGAGGGGCACGGACACCGCGGTCCCCGCGTCCGGAGGGCTCACCGCCCCCGCGGCGGACGGGACGGCCACCGGCCTCCAGCCGGTGATACCCAGGCCCGCCCGGGCCGACCAGGATCCCGCGGCGGTGATCTTCGGGCTCGGCTACGGCCCGGTCCACGAGTCGCTGCCCTTCGCGGCGGCCGTCCTCGAATCCGTACGCAGGAAGCAGTCCGCGCCCCCGGCCGCCGGCGCCCTCACCGCGGCCGCCCGGCGTGATCCGGCCGACATCGCGGAGCGCATCCACCACCTCGGGGAGCTGCACCGGGCCGGTCTGGTGACCGATGAGGAGTTCAGCGCCAAGAAGGCTCAGCTCCTGGCCGAGCTGTAGCCCGGCCGCCGCCCGAGATGGCCGAGCCGATACCCGCGTCCGCCCCCGCGCGCACCACTGGTCCCCGGCGGTGGACGAGATTCCTGCCGCAGGCCGCCGCCGTGGTCCTGACGGCGCTCTTCCTCCCCATCACCCTGGCCAATCTCCTCGATCAGTACGGGCTCGGCGGCGCGGTCGCCACCACCCTCGCCGTCACCCAGGCCGGGCCCCTGCTGCTGATGGCGCACCGCCCTCTGTGGGCCTGGTGGATCGTCTTCCCGGCGGACGTCGCGGGCGCGCTGGTGCTCCTGGGGCAGCCGGCCCGCGAGTACGACGTGTGGCCGTGGCCGCCCGCACCGCTCATCGCCTGTCTCTTCCTGCTCCTCGCGCTGGCCCTGCGCAGGTCCCGGCGGGTTCTCGTCGCCGTCTGGCTGGCGACCGGGGCGGCGAGCCTCATCCTCCACCTGGTCCGCGCGGACCGCAGCGGCGGCACCGCGCTGCTGCTGCCCCTGTGCGCGGCCGTGGTGCTGGTGATCGGCGCCGCGGTACGGGAACGGCGCGTCGCGCAGCGCCGGCTCGCCGAGCAGGAGACCGTCAGCGAGGCGGAGCGCGCCCGGCGGACGCTGCTGGAGGAACGGGCCAGGATCGCCCGGGAGCTGCACGACGTCGTCGCCCACCACATGTCCGTGATCACCGTCCAGGCGGACTCCGCGCCCTACCGGCTGCCGGAGCTTTCGGACGAGGCGCGGGAGGAGTTCGGGACGATCGCGGCGAGCGCGCGGGAGTCGCTGGCCGAGATGCGGCGGCTGCTCGTGGTGCTGCGCGGTGACGGTGCGGAGGGCGAACGGGCCCCGCAGCCGGGCATCGGCCGCTTGCAGCAGCTGGTGGAGGCGACGGTGCGGGCGGGGCTTCCCGCCGAACTGTCGCTGGCCGCCGGTCTGGGTGACATACCGCCGGCTGTTGACCTGTCCGCGTACCGGATCGTGCAGGAGGCGCTGGCGAACGTGGTCCGGCACGCGCCCGGTGCCCGGACCCGGGTCTCGGTCACCTCGGACGGCGAGGAGTTGACGGTGCTCGTCGTCAACGGCCCGCCGAAACGGCCGGTTTCGCCGCTGGAGACGGCGGGGACGGGCCACGGTCTGGTCGGGATGCGGGAGCGCGTACGGTTGACGGGCGGCTCACTGGACGCCGGGCCGCTGCCGGACGGGGGGTTCCGGGTCGCCGCGCGGCTGCCGCTGTCCCCGGCCGGGCCCGACGACGCCCCCTGAGTCCGGAGGAACCGTGACCATCCGTGTGATCATCGTCGACGACCAGGCCATGGTGCGGGCGGGTTTCGCCGCCCTGCTGGCGGCGCAGGCGGACATCGACGTGGTCGGTGAGGCGCCGGACGGGCGCCAGGGCATCGAGGTCAGCCGCCGTGTCCACCCGGACGTGGTCCTGATGGACGTGCGGATGCCCGAGATGGACGGCCTCGCGGCGGCTCGCGCACTCCTCGACCCGCCGCCGGGCGTGGTCCATGTGCCCCGGGTGCTGATGCTGACCACGTTCGACGTGGACGACTACGTGTACGAGGCGCTGCGGGCCGGGGCGTCCGGCTTCCTGCTGAAGGACGCGCCCCCGGCGGACCTGATCGCGGCGGTCCGGGTGGTGGCGGCGGGCGACGCGCTGCTCGCGCCCTCCGTGACGCGCCGTCTGATCGCCGACTTCGCGAAGCAGGGGCCTTCGGCGGCGTCCAGGGGCGGGGCGACGCTGCGCCTCAACGGGCTGACGCCGCGCGAGACGGAGGTCCTGGAACTCATCGCGCGCGGCCTCTCGAACCAGGAGATCGCCGGGAAGCTGGTGCTCGCCGAACAGACGGTGAAGACGCACATCGGGCGCGTCCTGGCGAAGCTGTCCCTGCGCGACCGGGCGCAGGCGGTGATCTTCGCGTACGAGGCGGGGCTCGTCGTCCCCGGCTCCGCCTGACGCGCCCGCCCCACCCCCTACCCGGGTATCACACGGCAGTTGGCCCCCCGGTGTGACGCCCGCGCACCCACCGCGTTCCTACCTTCCTCCCGTCGCGCCGAACGGCGTGCGGGGACCGGCCGGTTCGGCCGGAGAGGGAGGGCGGGGCGGATGAGGCCTTACGCGAGGACCCTGGTCGCGGCCGCGCTGGCGGTCACCGTGGTGTCGGGGACGGCGGGCTGGGTGTCGGGCAACGCCCAGCAGGCGGTCACGGGTCCGCCGCCGGGCACGGCCTCCTGGCGGGCCGACCACACGCTGGGCCGCGAGCTGCCCGACCCGGAGGAGGATTCGCCCGCCGAAGTCGCGGCGTTCTTCGCGGGGTTGAGCGAGGCGCAGCGACAGGCCCTGGCCGCGAGGCATCCGCTCGTCGTCGGCAACCTCGACGGCGCCCCCGTGGCACTGCGCTACCGCGCCAACGCCCGTGCGCTGAAGGCGTCCCACGACTCCCGCTACGCCCGCCTCGCCGAGGACCCGGCCCGCCGCTTCCTGGCGTTCGACCCGCGCGGCCGGGGCCAGGTCGCGGAGGTCTTCGGCGACCTGGCGGCCGCTCGGCGGGTGTCCGTGGTGGTACCGGGGTCCGACATCGACGCCGGCACGTTCGACCGTACGACCGACGTGTACGGCACGCCGGCCGGCATGGGCAGGTCGCTGTACGCCCGTACCGGGCCGGGCACCGCCGTGATCGCCTGGGCCGGGTACACCACACCGGTGGGCCTCGGGCTCGACGCGGCCCGGGGGACGCTGGCGGAGGCCGGCTCCGTGCGGCTGGTCCGGTTCACGGACGGGCTGAGGGCCGCCGGGGCGCCCGTCACCACGGTGTTCTGCCACAGCTACGGCTCGGTCGTCTGCGGCCTGGCCGCGCACCGGCTGCGCGTCGCCGACCTGGTGGTCCTCGGCTCGCCCGGGATGCGCGCGGACAACGTGGCCGGTCTGCGCACCGGGGCGCGGGTGTGGGCGGCGAAGGACCCCGGCGACTGGATCGGCAAGGTCCCGCACGTCGAGTTCGCCGGGCTCGGCCACGGCGCCGACCCCGCGTCACCGGGGTTCGGCGCCCGCCGGGTGCCCGCGGACGACGCGAAGGGGCACACCGGCTACTTCGCCCCGGGAACGGAGTCGCTGAGCGCGTTCACGTCCATCGCCCAAGGCGCGTACGGCTACCGCCCCAGCTCCTCCGCCAGCCCGACGATGACGCCGTCCGGGCCGCGCAGGTAGCAGAGGAGGTAGGTGTCCTCGAACCGCGCGATGGAACCGACGAGTTCGCCGCCGAGCGGACGCAGCCGGGCGACGGTGTCCTCGACGTCGTCCACGGCGAACATCACGCGGTGCGTGCCGAGAACGTTGTGCGGCCGGTCGCGCGGGGCGTCGATCAGCGCGGGGCTGAGGTACTTCGCCAGCTCCAGGCGGCTGTGCCCGTCCGGGGTGCGGAGCATGGCGATCTCGCAGTGCGTGCCGTCGAGCCCGGTGCACTGCTCGGCGAAGCCGCCCTGGACCTCGCCCTTGCCCTCCAGCTCCATGCCGAGCTCCCGGAAGAACGCGATGGCCGCGTCCAGGTCCTCGACCACGATGCCGACGTTGTCCATCCGCTTGATCGCCATGCCGGTTCCTCCTCGCTCGGTTCCCTCGTACGGACGCTACCCGCGCGCTACTCGCGGACGAGGGAGGTCAGGCTCATGTCCGGGTAGCGGTCGCCCGCGACCTGCCCGGCGATCGGTTCGAGGAGGGCCAGCTCGTCGTCGGTGAGCGTGAGGCGGGTGGCGCCGACGTTCTCCAGGAGGCGGTGGCTCCTGCGGGTGCCCGGGATCGGGACGACGGTGATGCCGTGGACCTGGGCGCGCTGCTGGACCCAGGCGAGCGCGACCTGCCCGGCACTCGCCCCGTGAGCGGCGGCGATCTTGTGGACGGGCTCCAGGAGTGCCGCGTTGGTCTTGGCGTTCTCGCCGGTCATCCGGGGGTGCGAGGCGCGGAAGTCGCCCTGGGAGAGCTCCTTGCCCGCGTCCGCGAAGGACCCGGTGAGGAAACCGCGGCCCAGCGGCGAGTACGGCACGACCGTGACGCCCAGTTCGGCGGCCGCGGCCACCGCGCTGCGCTCCACGTCCCGGCTGAAGAGGGACCACTCGGACTGGAGGGCGGCGATCGGGTGCACGGCGTGAGCCTCGCGCAGTTCGGCGCCGGTGACCTCGCTGAGCCCGAGCTGCTTCACCTTGCCCTCCCGGACCAGCTCGGCCATGGCACCGACGGACTCCGCGAGCGGGACCGCGGTGTCGCGGCGGTGCATGTAGTAGAGGTCGATGACGTCGGTGTCCAGGCGGCGCAAACTCGCCTCTACGGCCTTGCGGATGTACGCGGGGCTGTTGTTGACGCCCCGGTAGTCCGGGTCGTCGACGCGCCGCTCGACGCCGAACTTGGTGGCGAGGGTGATCTCGTCGCGGTGCGCCCCGACGAACGGCGCGAGGAAGGTCTCGTTGGCGCCGCTGCCGTAGATGTCGGCGGTGTCGAAGAGGGTGACACCCGCCGCCAGCGCCGTTTCCAGCGTCTCGCGGGCCGAGACCTCGTCGGTGTCCCCGTAGAACTCGCTGATGCCCATGCAGCCGAGGCCCTGGACCCCGACGCGGGGGCCTCCTCGGCCGAGTTCGACGGTGGCGATCTTGTGGTCGGTCATCAGGCACTGGGCCCTTCCGGCGCCCGGCGGGCGCCCGCATAGAAGTCGATCTTGTAGTCCAGTACGGCCAGGGTGTCCTGGAGCTCCGCGATCCGCGTCTTGACGTCGCGGCGGGTCGCCTCCAGCAGTTCCTGCCGTTCCTCGAAGGTGTGGTCGCCCTCGCGTATGAGCTCGGCGTACCGGACCATGTGCGCGACCGGCATCCCGGTCAGCCGCAGCTTGGTGACGAAGGCGAGCCAGTCGAGGTCCCGGTTGCTGAAGCGGCGCTGGCCGGTGTGGGACCGGTCGACGTGCGGCATCAGCCCGATCCGTTCGTACCAGCGCAGGGTGTGGGCGGTCAGCCCGGTGAACGCGGCGACCTCGCTGATCGTGTAGCGGTCCTGCCCGTCGGGGCGCGGGTGCGCCGAGGGGGCGGAGGCGCAGATATCGGTCCGGGTCGAAGTGGTCTCCATCACCGTCATGCCTCCACGCTATGACGTTGGAGTGCACTCGAAGCAAGCACCATTGGGTGCGGTTTCCGACAGAGGGGGTCCGGAATCTACTCTCGTACGCATGCAGAGCCTGGCGATGATCGAGAACTGGCCCGTCCCCACCGCCGCGGCGGCCGTCGTACGAGCGGACGGCACGGTCGCCGGTACGCACGGCCCGACCGCGCACCGCTTCCCGCTCGCCTCCGTCACCAAACCGCTCGCGGCGTACGCGGCGCTGGTGGCGTACGAGGAGGGCGCCGTGGAACTGGACGAACCGGCGGGCCCCGAGGGCTCGACCGTGCGCCACCTCCTCGCCCACACCAGCGGCCTCGCGTTCGACGAGCACCGGGTGATGGCCCCGCCCGGTAACCGGCGCCTCTACTCCAACGCGGGCTTCGAGGTGCTGGGCGACCACATCGCGAAGGCCACCGAGATCCCGTTCCCGGAGTACGTCCGCCAGGCGGTCCTGGAACCGCTCGGGATGACGGCGACCACCCTGGACGGCTCCCCCGCGAAGGACGGCGTCTCCACGGTCGCCGACCTCGCGCGCTTCGCCGCCGAGGTGCAGGCCCCCCGCCTCCTCGACCCGCGCACCGTGCTCGCCGCGCAGACCGTCGTCCACCCGGGCCTGAAGGGCGTCCTCCCCGGCTACGGCCACCAGAACCCCAACGACTGGGGCCTCGGCTTCGAGATCCGCGACTCCAAGTCCCCGCACTGGACCGGTGCCTCCTCCTCCCCCGCGACCTTCGGCCACTTCGGGCAGTCGGGTACGTTCCTCTGGGTCGACCCGGCGGCGGGCGCGGCCTGCGTCGCGCTCACCGACCGGGCCTTCGGCCCGTGGGCGGTCGAGGTGTGGCCGCCGTTCACCGACGCGGTGCTGGCGGAGCTGGCGGGCTGACCGATGCGACGGGGCCCGCCGCCCCGGTCAGCGGTCGTTCACCGTCGCCACCCGGCCCGCGTACCGCTGGGTCCAGCCGGTGCCGGTGTCGGCGGTGAGCACCACGTCGTAGTAGCCGTGCTCGGTGGGCCACTCCACGACCGCGGAGTGGCCGCCGGGGACGGTGACCTTACGGGTGCCGCCCGCGTAGTCGTTGGCCTCCAGGGTGTACCGGACGGGGTGGCGGCCGTCGTTGTGCAGCCCCAGGCGGACCACCGGGCGCCTGCCCCGGACCAGCCGCGCCTCGACGCGCGGCAGGCCGATGCGGCGGGTGCTCGCGTCCTCGGGGAGCAGCTGCCCGGCGAAGGAGCGCAGGAACCCGTCGGGGCCGTACACCGAGAAGGCGTATCTGCCGTCGGTGGCGGTCGTGTCCCAGGTGTACGAGCGCGGGGACGCCGCGCTCACCGTGTGCGGGATGTTCTCGAACGGGAGGTACCGGTCGGGGAAGACCTGGAGGCTCACCGCCTTGCCCTCCGGACCGCCGGTCAGCGTCATGGCGGCGGTCACCGTGCCGGCGGCCCGGTCCTCGGTGAGCACGGCGTGCGGGTGGAAGGAGAGCCCGCGCGGCTCCATCCGGTCGCGGGGCGGCCTCGGCGGGGTGCCGGTGACCGGGTCGGCGATGACGACCGGGCCGGGGCGCGGGTGCGCGAAGTCGATCGCGCTGGTCAGGTCGCCGGCGATGGAGCGGCGCCACGGGGTGATGTTCGGGCAGGTGAACGGCTTGCCCAGATGCGCGGCCCAGGTCTCCAGGAACCTCACGGTCGAGGTGTGGTCGAAGACCTCCGAGGCGACGTGGCCGCCGCGCGTCCACGGTGAGACCAGCAGCATCGGGACGCGGGGCCCGAATCCGTACGGGGTGGTGCCGGAGTACTCGCCGGGGGTGCCGGCCTCCGGGCGGGGCGGCAGGACGTGGTCGAACTTCCCGTCGTTCTCGTCGTACGTGATGATCACGAGGGTGTGGTTCCAGATGTCCTCGTTGCTCTGGAGGGTCTTCAGCACCTTGTTCATGTACCGCTCGCCGTGCACCGTGTCGAAGCCCGGGTGCTCGCTCCACGCGGCGGGCATGACCACCCAGGACACCTCGGGCAGCGGGTGCTCGGCGCCCGGTTCGCAGGCGGCGATCAGGTCGCGCAGGACGGCGTCCAGGTTGGCCTCGGAGTCGTCGTTGGGCGTGGTGGCGCCCGCGTAGACGAAGGAGTTGGCCTTCCAGACCCTGCCGGTGCCCGGTTCGAGCTCGGCCGGGTCGGCGGTGCGGGGGTCGAAGGCGGCGAAGCTGTTGGTGACGTTGCAGCCGTACTCGCCGACGTATCCGCTCTGCAGGCTCTTGCCGACGCCGTTGCCGCTGTTGTCGGAGTAGACCCGCCAGTCGATGCCGGCCTGCTGGAGCTGTTCGGGGACGGTGGTCCAGCGGCGGGTGTAGTCGTTCTGCCCGGCGTTGCTGGTCTCGCCGCCGGCCGTGCCGCTCATCAGGTAGTAGCGGTTGGGGATCGTGGGCCCGTGCAGCGAGCAGAAGTTCATGTCGCAAACGGTGTACTGGGAGGCGAGCGAGTACATCCACGGCATGTAGTCGGGTGTGTAGTACCACATGCAGTGGTCGCCCTTGTCCTGCACCCAGGTGTCCCAGCGCCCGCCGTTGGCACCGTAGAAGTTGTGCTTGTCGCTCCAGGTGGCGGTCGAGACGGCGGGCGTCACGATGGCGCCCGCGGCGTCGCGCTGCTGGAAGACGGTGGTGCCGTCCTGGAACGTCAGGACCTGCTTGTCGTCGTGGCCGCGCACCCCCTTCAACTGGCCGAGGTAGTGGTCGAAGGAACGGTTCTCCTGCATGAGGATCACCACGTGCCTCAGGTCGGAGATATCGCCCTTGAATCCTTGGGGCAGGCGGTATTCGGCCGCCTCTGCCTGCGCGCCGCCGACCGCCTCGGCCACCGGGCCGGCGGCGAGGGCGCCGAGCGACACGGCGGCCGTCTGCAGCATCCTGCGGCGGCTGATGCGCATCTCGTTGGTGAGCTCGCCGGTGTCATCGGCTTGGGTGTCCGCACACGGGATCTCGCTGATCTGAAGGGTCATCGGGGCACCTCTGCGGGGAGAGTGGTTCACAAGGGGGAGGGACGTCTGCGCGCCTGCGAAAGCTAGGCCGCCGGTACGAACGGCGGGCGAACCGTGGACGTATTCCTGAGGCACCGGCAGATTTACATGGCCCCGACATGCAGTCGAGATCCCGCACGGTGATAGCCGAAAGTCGCGCCCCATTGGCCGGTCCGCCGGTCTTGCCGGGACGCTGGCCGCCGGTCCCGGACGGCCGCTACGCTCCCCGCCCATGACCGACGACACAGTCCGCGCCACCGCGTCCGACGTCCCCGCGCTCGCGGGCGTGCTGGCCAGCGCGTACGCCGAGGACCCGGTCTGGTCCTGGCTGATGCCCCGCGACCGCTACCGGCGGCTGCGGCTGCTGTTCACCGCGCACCTGGCGCAGCAGATCCCGGCGGGCCGGGTGTGGACGGACGAGGACCGCACGGTGGCGGCCGTCTGGGCGGAACCCGGCGCCTGGAAGCTCCCGGCGGGCTACCTGCTGCGCA
Source organism: Streptomyces sp. SID9727 (assembly GCF_010550605.1). Taxonomy (GTDB): domain Bacteria; phylum Actinomycetota; class Actinomycetes; order Streptomycetales; family Streptomycetaceae; genus Streptomyces. The sequence goes on along the minus strand of NZ_JAAGNI010000357.1, from coordinate 15,472 downwards.
ACGCGGGCACGCTGCTGCGGGCGAGCCGGGCACAACTCCCCCGCACGGCCGGCCGCCTGCTCGCCCTGGAGCACCGGCACCCGGCCCGCCCCGCGCACTGGTACGTCGAGTACCTCGGCACCCACGCCGACGCACGCGGTACGGGACGCGGTTCGGTGGTCCTCGGCGGCCTGCTGGAACGGGCGGACGCGGACGGCCGCCCGGTCTTCCTGGAGTCGAGCAACAGCCGCAACCTCACCTTCTACCGCCGCCACGGCTTCGAGGTCCGCGAGGAGATGACGTTCCGCTCGGGGCCGCCGATGTGGTCGATGTGGCGGCGGTAGCCCGCCCCCGTCACCGGGATTTTCCGTCACCCATCGTGTTTACGGAGCCGGTTTCCGGTTACGACACGTAGTGACAGACCGTCAGTACCCGACGGAAGGCAGGAACATGAACGCCCTCATCGTGCTGATCCTCGTCGCGGTCCTCGCCCCGCTCGCCTTCGTGGCCCTGGCCCCTAAGGTGCCCGCGCGGCGCAACGCGTTCCCCGGCCGGAGCAGCGGCCGGAGCCGCCGGCGTCCGGCGGCGCGGCTGAGCGAGATCCCGCGCCAGCAGGCCGACCGGCACCACGCCCGCTGACGCGGGCCGGTGGCCGGGGTGCCGGTCAGTCGCACAGCTCCCAGACCAGCACCTCGGCCGCGTCGGCCGCGACCAGTTCGAGGCCCCGTTCAGCGGTGACGCGGGCCGCGTCGCCCGCCGTCAGCTCCTCCGCGCCGACGCGCACGGTGCCGCGCACCACGTGGACGTAGACCCGGGGGGCGTCGGGGAGCTCCGCGCGCCCGCCCTCCGGGAGGCGGCGCACATGGAGCATGGCGCCCGCCTCGGGGAGGGCGTACGGGGTGGAGTCGGCGATGCCCGGCACGGTCGTGTACGAGGGCTCACCGCCGGGCTCCAGGGGCGTGAGCCACATCTGAAGGAACGTCAGCGGACGTTCGCCGTCGTTGCGTTCGACGTGGCGGACGCCGGAAGCGGCGCTGAGGTGCTGGACGTCACCGGCCCGGACCACCGTGGCGTGACCGGCCGAGTCGCGGTGCGTCAGCTCGCCCTCGACGACCCAGGTGACGATCTCCGTATGGCTGTGCGGGTGCTCCTCGAAGCCCGCGCCGGGCGCGAGGCGCTCCTCGTTGCAGGCGAGGACCGGACCGAAGCGGAGGTTGTCGGGGTCGTAGAAGGTGCCGAAGGAGAACGCGTGCCGGGACGCGATGCCGGCCTCCGCGTCCCCGCCCTCGAACCGGTCGCCCGCGCGGTGTACGGAAATCACCCGTCCACGGTAGCCCGCCGGCCCCCGGACCCGGCCGTCCCCGGCCCCGGCCATCCGGGCGCGCGGCCGGATAGGGCAGTCTTGTCCACGTGCCCCGACCCGATCCTGAGCAGCCCGCTGCGAACGACGCCCACCTCCATGCCGCGACCCTGAAGCGGCTTGAGCAGTCCTCCGGCCGGCTGGCCGCGAACGCGATCGCCCGCATGGACGAGTCGCTGCCGTGGTACCGGGCGATGCCCCCGGAGAACCGGTCCTGGATCGGCCTGGTCGCCCAGGCCGGTATCGCCGCGTTCACCGAGTGGTTCCGGCATCCGGAGACCCCGCAGGCGATCTCGACCGACGTCTTCGGGACCGCCCCGCGCGAGCTGACCCGGGCCATCACGCTGCGGCAGACCGTCGAGATGGTGCGGACCACGATCGAGGTCATGGAGGCCGCGATCGACGAGGTCGCCGCGCCCGGCGACGAGTCGGTGCTGCGGGAGGCGCTGCTCGTGTACGCCCGCGAGATCGCGTTCGCGACCGCCCAGGTGTACGCGCAGGCGGCCGAGGCCCGGGGCGCCTGGGACGCCCGCCTCGAATCGCTCGTGGTGAACGCGGTGCTGTCCGGCGAGGCCGACGAGGGCGCCGTCTCCCGGGCCGCCGCCCTCGGCTGGAACTCCCCCGAGCACGTCTGCGTGCTGCTCGGCACCGCCCCGGACGGGGACAGCGAACTGACCGTGGAGGCGATCCGGCGCGCCGCCCGGCACGCCAAGCTCCAGGTCCTCACCGGGGTGCTCGGCAACCGCCTGGTGGTCATCGCGGGCGGCAGCGACAACCCGCTCCAGGTCGCGAAGGCCCTGATCGGGCCGTACGCGGCGGGCCCCGTGGTGGCCGGACCGGTGGTGGCGGACCTGCTGGCCGCGACCCGGTCCGCACAGGCCGCGGCCGCCGGGCTGAAGGCCTGCGGAGCCTGGCAGGACGCGCCGAGGCCGGTGCTCGCGGACGATCTGCTGCCGGAGCGCGCGATGGCGGGCGACCCTGCCGCGCGCGAGCAGTTGGTGGAGGAGATCTACAGACCGCTGGAAGAGGCGGGCTCCGCACTCCTGGAGACGCTGAGTGTGTATCTGGAACAGGCGAGCAGCCTGGAGGGCGCGGCCAGGATGCTCTTCGTGCATCCCAACACCGTGCGCTACCGGCTTCGACGTGTGACAGACGTCACCGGTTGGTCACCTTCCGATGTGCGCTCGGCGTTCACTCTGCGAATCGCCCTGATCCTGGGGCGTCTGGCCGACCGGGATACGCAGTCCTAGACTTTTGTCGGACATCAACAATTCCCCCTACGGTTCTTCGTCCCTGTCCCCACGGGTGTTCCGGACCGTTCACAAGAGAGAGTGTGAGGGTGCTCGTACTCGTCGCTCCCGGCCAAGGCGCTCAGACGCCCGGCTTCCTGACTCCCTGGCTCGACCTCCCCGGTGCCACCGACCGCATCGCGGCCTGGTCCGACGCCATCGGGCTCGACCTCGTCCGCTACGGCACCGAGGCCGACGCGGAGGAGATCCGCGACACGGCGGTGGCCCAGCCGCTGCTGGTCGCCGCCGGCCTGCTCTCGGCCGCCGCGCTCGACGCGACGCCGGACGTCGTCGCCGGCCACAGCGTCGGTGAGATCACCGCCGCCTCGTTCGCCCGCGTCATCGGCGAGGAGGCCGCGCTCCGCTTCGTCCGCACGCGTGGGCTCGCCATGGCCGAGGCCGCCGCGGTCACCGAGACCGGGATGGCGGCGCTGCTCGGCGGCGACCCCGAGGTCACGGTGGAGCACCTGGAGAAGCTCGGGCTGACCCCGGCGAACGTCAACGGGGCCGGCCAGATCGTCGCCGCGGGCACCGCCGCGCAGATCGCCGCGCTGACCGAGGACAAGCCGGAGGGTGTGCGCCGCGTGGTGCCCCTGAAGGTGGCCGGCGCCTTCCACACGCACCACATGGCGCCCGCCGTCGAGCGGCTGCGCGCGGCGGCCGGGGACCTGGACGTCTCCGACCCCTCGGTCACGTACGTCTCGAACGCCGACGGCAAGACCGTCGCCACCGGCCACGAGGTCGTCACCCGGATCGTCGGCCAGGTCGCCAACCCGGTCCGCTGGGACCTGTGCATGGAGACCTTCAAGGAGATGGGCGTCACCGCGCTCATCGAGGTCTGCCCCGGCGGCACGCTCACCGGCCTGGCCAAGCGGGCGCTGCCCGGCGTCCCGACCCTCGCGCTCAAGACCCCTGACGACCTCGACGCGGCCCGCGCGCTCATCGCTGAGCACGCGGGCGCCTAAGGAGCCCGAGAGCATGTCGAAGATCAAGCCGAGCCAGGGCGCTCCGTACGCGCGGATCATGGGAGTCGGCGGCTACCGCCCGACCCGGGTGGTGCCCAACGAGGTCATCCTGGAGACGATCGACTCGTCCGACGAGTGGATCCGTTCCCGCTCCGGCATCGCGACCCGCCACTGGGCCTCCGAGGAGGAGACCGTGGCCGCGATGTCCGTCGAGGCGTCCGGCAAGGCCATCGCGGATGCCGGGATCGCCCCGGAGCAGATCGGCGCGGTCATCGTCTCCACCGTCTCGCACTTCAAGCAGACCCCGGCCATCGCGACCGAGATCGCCCACAAGGTCGGCGCCGGCAAGCCCGCCGCCTTCGACATCTCGGCCGGCTGCGCGGGCTTCGGCTACGGGTTGACCCTGGCCAAGGGCATGATCGTCGAGGGCTCGGCGGAGTACGTGCTCGTCATCGGCGTCGAGCGGCTGAGCGACCTCACCGACCTGACGGACCGGGCCACGGCCTTCCTGTTCGGCGACGGCGCCGGGGCGGTCATCGTCGGCCCCTCCAAGGTGCCCGCCATAGGCCCGACGGTCTGGGGCTCCGAGGGCGACAAGTCCGAGACGATCAAGCAGACCGTGGCGTGGAACGACTTCCAGCTCGGCGATGTCACGAAGCTGCCCCTCAACGACCGCGGCGAGGTCAAGTTCCCCGCCATCACGCAGGAGGGCCAGGCGGTGTTCCGCTGGGCCGTCTTCGAGATGGCGAAGGTCGCCCAGCAGGCGCTGGACGCGGCCGGGATCTCCCCGGAAGACCTGGACGTCTTCATCCCGCACCAGGCCAACATGCGGATCATCGACTCGATGGTGAAGACGCTGAAGCTGCCGGAGAGCGTCACGGTCGCCCGTGACGTGGAGACCACCGGCAACACCTCCGCCGCCTCGATCCCGCTCGCCATGGAGCGGCTCCTGGCGACCGGCCAGGCCAAGAGCGGGGACACCGCGCTCGTCATCGGCTTCGGGGCGGGTCTCGTCTACGCCGCGACGGTCGTTACTCTCCCCTAGGCACACCGGGCTTTTCGCCCGGACGCCCGAACCCAGCAGAAACACATCGAAGGAGCGCCGAAATGGCCGCCACGCAGGAAGAGATCGTCGAGGGTCTCGCCGAGATCGTCAACGAGATCGCCGGTATCCCGACCGAGGACGTCAAGCTCGACAAGTCCTTCACGGACGACCTGGACGTCGACTCGCTGTCCATGGTCGAGGTCGTCGTCGCCGCCGAGGAGCGCTTCGACGTGAAGATCCCGGACGAGGACGTCAAGAACCTCAAGACCGTCGGCGACGCCGCGGACTACATCCTCAAGCACCAGGACTGATCCAGCCGGTTCGTGTGTCGCCACCCGGCGGTGGCGCCGCTGATTCACGACCCCCTACACGTGGAGAAGATTTTCCAGTGAACTCGACCAATCGCACCGTGGTCGTCACCGGTATCGGCGCAACCACTCCGCTGGGTGGCGATTCCGCATCGACCTGGGAAGGTCTGATGGCCGGGCGTTCCGGCGTCAAGCCTCTCGAGGGCGAACGTTTCGCCGAACTGCCTGTCCGGATCGCGGCCCTGGCGGCCGTCGATCCCGCTGACGTCCTGCCCCGTCCGCTCGCCCGCCGCCTGGACCGCTCGGCGCAGTTCGCGCTGATCGCGGCCCGTGAGGCGTGGGCGGACGCGGGTTTCACCGGCAAGGCCGGTGAGGACGAAACGATCCAGCCCGAGCGGCTGGGTTCGGTGATCGCCTCCGGTATCGGCGGCGTGATCACCCTGCTCGACCAGTACGACGTGCTGAAGGAGAAGGGCGTACGCCGCGTCTCCCCGCACACCGTGCCCATGCTCATGCCCAACGGCCCGGCCGCGAATGTGGGCATCGAGGTGAACGCCCAGGCGGGCGTCCACACCCCGGTCTCCGCCTGCGCCTCGGGTGCCGAGGCGATCGGGTACGCCGTCGAGATGATCCGCACCGGCCGCGCCGACGTGGTCCTCGCCGGCGGCACCGAGGCGGCGATCCACCCGCTGCCGATCGCCGCCTTCGCCAACATGATGGCGATGTCCAAGAGCAACGACGAGCCGGAGAAGGCTTCCCGCCCGTACGACGTGGGCCGCGACGGCTTCGTCCTCGGCGAGGGCGCCGGTGTCGTCGTCCTGGAGTCCGCGGAGCACGCGGCGAAGCGGGGCGCCCGGGTCTACTGCGAGGTGCTGGGCCAGGGCCTCTCGGCCGACGCCCACCACATCGCGCAGCCGGAGCCGACGGGTCGCGGTATCGCCGCGGCGATGCGGAACCTGCTGGACCAGACGGACCTCAAGCCGTCGGAGATCGCCCACCTGAACGCCCACGCGACGTCCACCCCGCAGGGTGACCTCGCGGAGGTCAAGGCGCTGCGCGCGGTGCTGGGCGAGGACCTGGACCACGTCGCGATCTCCGCGACGAAGTCGATGACGGGCCACCTGCTCGGCGGTGCGGGCGGCATCGAGACCGTGGCGACGGTCCTGGCGCTGCACCACCGGATGGCTCCGCCGACGATCAACGTGGACCACCTGGACGAGGAGATCGACGCGGACATCGTCCGGGAGGCGCCCCGGGCGCTGCCGGAGGGGCCGATCGCGGCGATCAACAACTCGTTCGGCTTCGGCGGCCACAACGTGGTGCTGGCGTTCCGCAGCGTCTGACGCGCTTGCGCGTCCGCGCGGCTTCGAAGCCCGTGCCATCCGTGTGAGGGTGCGGGCTTCGTCGTGCTGTTCGGAGGGGTTGGATCGGCCCCGGGTTACACGACCTGGTGCAGCCAGCGGACGGGCGCGCCCTCGCCCGCATGGCGGAACGACTCCAGTTCGTCGTCCCAGGGCTTGCCGAGGAGCTTGGCGATCTCCGCCGCCAGGTCCGTCTCGCCGCCCGCGGAGCGGGCCAGCGCGGCGCGGAGGCGGTCCTCGGGGACCAGGATGTCGCCGTGCATGCCGGTGACGGCGTGGAAGATGCCCAGCGTGGGCGTCGAGCTGTAGCGCTCGCCCTCCGCCGTGGGCGACGGCTCCGCCGTCACCTCGAAACGCAGCAGGTCCCAGCCGCGCAGCGCGGACGCCAGTTTGGACGCCGTGCCGGGCCGTGCCTGCCAGGAGAATTCGGAGCGCCAGGTGCCCGGCGCCGCCGGCTGTCTGATCCAGTCGAGCTGCACCCGCCCGCCGAGGACTCCCGCCACCGCCCATTCGACGTGTGGGCAGAGCGCGCGCGGTGCGGAGTGAACGTACAGGACTCCACGTGTCGTCACCGGGACCTCCAGTGTGGGACGAGGTTCGCCTTCCCCAGCGGCCTGTCATCAGTAAACATCATCGGGAGATATTCTCCGGAAAAGCGACAGTATGTGACGCGGTGTGATGTTCGGATGCCACCCGAGTGGAGCCGGGCGCCGCGAAAGCCACTGGTTCGACGGGGAAAAGCTATCGCGCCCCGGTGTCGGAGGTGTGACGTACCGTCGGTCCCGGGGCCCTTCTTCGCTCAGTCTTCACCCGGCGGAGCGGCGGGGCACGAACAGGAGGAGACCAGGCAATGCCGGATCGGTCCGTACGGCACCGCTCACGCACCGCACTGGCGGGGCTGGCCGCTCTGGCCTGCCTGGGCCCGGCGGCGCTGGCCGGCTGCGGCTCGGGGTCCGACGGGACGACGAAGGGCTCGGCGGCCGAGCACCGTCCGTCCCCGGCGGCGGGCCCGGTCTGGGACCCGCGACCGAAGTCGATCGCTGCGGTCGGGGACTCCATCACGCGCGGCTTCGACGCGTGTTCGGTGCTGGCCGACTGCCCGGAGGCCTCCTGGTCGACCGGCACGGACAGCTCGGTGCGCAGCCTGGCGGTACGGCTCCTGGGCGCGTCCGGCGCGGCGGACCACAGCTGGAACCACGCGGTGACGGGCGCCCGGATGGCGCAGCTGCCGGAGCAGATGGCGCTGGCGGCGGACGAGGACCCCGACCTGGTGACGGTGATGATCGGCGCCAACGACGCCTGCCGGGACTCGGTGCGGTCGATGACTCCGGTGGCGGACTTCCGGAGGTCGTTCGAGACGTCGTTGCGCGAGCTGCGCGCCGGGGCGCCGAAGGCGCAGGTGTACGTGTCGAGCGTGCCGGACCTGAAGCGGCTGTGGTCGCAGGGGCGCGCCAACCCGCTGGGCAAGCAGATCTGGAAGCTGGGCATCTGCAAGTCGATGCTGTCCGACGCGGACGACATGGGCGCGGCGGCGGTGGCCCGGCGCACCGCGGTGCAGGAGCGGGTCGTGGCGTACAACGAGGTGCTGCGCGAGGTGTGCGCGAAGGACCGCCGCTGCCGTTACGACGGCGGGGCGGTGTTCGACTACCGGTTCACCGGCAAGCAGCTCAGCCAGTGGGACTGGTTCCACCCCGGCCGCAACGGACAGGCGCGGCTCGCCGAGATCGCCTACCGGAACGTCACGGCGGTGCGGCCGCCCGCGTAGAGTCGCTGATCATGGAAACGGGTTCGGGCACGGTGATCGGTACGGAGCACTTCGGCACCCTCGCGGACGGCACCGCGGTGCACCGCTGGACGCTGGAGCGGGACGGCACGCGGGTGCGTGTCCTGACGTACGGCGGCATCGTGCAGTCGGCCGAGGCGCCGGACCGGGACGGCGTACGGGCCGGGATCGCCCTCGGGCTGCCCGACCTGGCCTCGTACCAGGAGTACACGGCGCCGTACTTCGGCGCGCTCGTCGGCCGGTACGCGAACCGGATCGGCGGGGCGTCCTTCGAGCTGGACGGCCGTACGCACCACCTGACGCGCAACGAGGGCCGCAACCAGCTGCACGGCGGGGTGCGTGGCTTCGACAAGCGGGTGTGGGACGCGCGGGCGATCCCGGACGGGGTGGAGCTGTCCTTCGTCTCGGCGGACGGCGAGGAGGGCTTCCCCGGGCGCGTCGAGCTGACGGCGGCGTACACGCTGGACGCGGGCGGGGCGCTGCGCATCGCGTACCGGGCGGTGACGGACGCGCCGACCGTGCTGAACCTGACGAACCACACCTACTGGAACCTGGCGGGCGCCGACAGCGGCAGCGCGCTCGGTCAGCGGCTGCGGATCGCCGCCGGGGCGGTCACTCCGGTGGACGAGGAGTCGCTGCCGACCGGCGAGTTCCTGCCGGTGGAGGGCACGCGCTTCGACTTCCGCGAGCCCCTGCCGGTGGGCAAGGGGTACGACCACAACTTCGTGCTCGACGGCACGGCCCCTGCGGCGGAGCTGTACGACGAGGGGTCCGGGCGCGTGCTGACGGTGACGACGACGGAGCCCGGGCTCCAGCTGTACACGGCGGACCACATGGACGGGCGGCCATTCGGCCCGTGCGCGGGGATCGCCCTGGAGACCCAGCACTTCCCGGACTCGCCGAACCGGCCGGAGTTCCCGAGCACGGTACTGCGGCCGGGCGAGGAGTTCGCGTCCACGACGGTGTACGCGTTCTCGGTGCGCTGAGCGGTTCGCGGTGCGCTGAGCGGTTCGCCGTGCGGGAGCGCGGCGGCCGTTCAGTCCTCGGCGGTGGCCGTCTCGCCCTTGCCCCCGTCGTCCGCCCCGTCGTCGCCGACCAGGCCCCGCGCCAGCAGGGTCGCCCCCGCGACGGCCCCGGGCATCAGGACCACCGCGACGAACGGCAGCATGAACGCCAGCCCCAGCGGTACGCCGAAACCGAGGGTGCGCACGCGGTTGCCGCGCAGCAGGGCGAGGCGGTCCTTCAGCACCATGCCCCGGCGCTGGAGCGCGACGGCGGTCAGCTCCTCGGCCAGGAAGTACCCGGTGACGCAGAAGCCGAGGACGGGGACGACGGTCTGCCCGGCGACGGGCACGAATCCGAGGGCGAAGAGCAGGATCGCGTACAGCCCGACCCGCACCAGGATGCGCACGCTGTCGCGGGCGGAGATCCACAGCTCCCGCCAGAGCGGCAGTCCGGATTCGGGGACCGTGCCGCCCTCGGTGCGCTCGACCTCCTCGGACAGCGACTCGTAGAAGGGCTGCCCGACCAGCAGGGTCACGGCGGTGAAGGTGACCACGGCCAGGAACAGGCCGAGGACGAAGACCAGCACGGTCAGGGTGTTGCGCAGCAGGCCCAGCCAGGGCGACGACCAGTCGTCGGCGAACGGCGTCGCCCACGCCACCAGGTCGTCGGCGCCGTAACCGAGGCCGACGAGGGCGCCGGCGTACAGCACGAGGGTGATCAGACCGGGCAGCAGCCCTATGCCGAACCATCTGCCGTGGCCGAACACCCAGCGCTGGCCCTTGATCAGAAAACCGAGCCCCGCCCCGAGATCACGCATGGCGTCAGCCTAGCGGGACCCGGGACGGGGCTCGGTCCAGTGGGGCGGGGAGCGGTCAGGCGACCGCGAGCTCCACCTTGATGTTGCCGCGCGTGGCGTTCGAGTACGGGCAGACCTGGTGGGCCTTCTCGATGAGCGCCTGCGCGGTCGCCCTGTCGACGTTCGGGATGGTCGCGGTGATGGCGACCTCCAGACCGAAGCCGCCGGCCTCGGTCTTGCCGATGGAGACCGCCGCGGTCACCGTGGACCCGGAGATGTCGGCCTTCTCCTGGCGGGCGACGACGCCCAGCGCACCCTGGAAGCAGGCGCTGTAACCAGCGGCGAAGAGCTGCTCCGGGTTGGTGCCGGCGCCGCTGCCGCCCATCTCCTTCGGCGGGTTGACGACGACGTCGAGCTTGCCGTCGTCCGAGGCGACGCGGCCGTCACGGCCGTTCTCGGCGGTGGCGACGGCGGTGTACGCGACGGTTATGTCCTGAATGGTCATGCTGAGGATTCCTCCTGCGGATGCGCCGCGACTCGCGCCCACGATCGCGACGGTGTGAGTTGAGCCTAACGGGTGCGGGGAAGGGCGGTTCAGCCGAGGGAGACGATCATCTTCCCGGTGTTCTCACCGCGCAGCAGGCCGAGGAAGGCGTCCACGCCGTTCTCGATGCCCTCGACGACCGTCTCGCGGTACTTCAGCTCGCCGGAGTTCAGCCAGCCGGCCACCTCCTGGACGAACTGCTGCTGGAGGTCCTGGTGGTCGGCGACGAGCATGCCCTGGAGGCGCAGCCGCTTGCCGATGACCAGCGCGAGGTTGCGCGGGGCGGGGGTGGGCTCGGTGGCGTTGTACTGGGCGATCATGCCGCAGATGGTGGCGCGGCCGTGCACGTTGAACGAGGAGATCGCGGCCTCCAGGTGCTCGCCGCCGACGTTGTCGAAGTAGACGTCGATGCCGTCGGGGGCGGCCTCGCGCAGCTGCTCGGCGACGGGGCCGTTCTTGTAGTTGAACGCGGCGTCGAAGCCGTACTCCTCGGTGAGGAGCTTGACCTTCTCGTCGGAGCCCGCGGAGCCGATGACCCGGGAGGCGCCCCTGATCTTCGCCATCTGGCCGACCTGGCTGCCGACCGCGCCGGCGGCGCCGGAGACGAAGACCGCGTCGCCCTCCTTGAAGGACGCCACGTCGAACAGGCCGGCGTAGGCGGTGAGCCCGGTCATGCCGAGGACGCCGAGGTAGGCGGAGAGGGGGGCGATCGAGCCGTCGACCTTCACCGCGTGCTGGGCGGGGACGCTCGCGTACTCGCGCCAGCCGAGGCCGTGCAGGACGTGGTCGCCCACCTCGAAGCCCTCGGCGTTCGACGCGACGACCTCGCCGACGGCGCCGCCGTCCATGGGGTGGTCGAGCTTGAACGGCGGGGTGTACGACTTCACGTCGTTCATTCGACCGCGCATGTAGGGGTCCACGGAGAAGTGCAGGTTGCGGACGAGGACCCGGCCCTCGGCGGGGGCGGCGACCTCGGCCTCACGCAGCGCGAAGTCCTCGGCCTTCGGCCAGCCGTGCGGGCGGGCGGTGAGGTGCCATTCGCGGCCGGACGCGGGAAGAGCTGCAGACATGGGCTCGGGGTCTCCTCGGTGTGGGGTGTCGGTTCGACGGAAGCCCGGAAAGCTTCACCATCTGAAACAACCATGCTCCTGGATATTTCATGTTGTCAAGCAACTGGTTATCCTGTGTGTCATGGCCACCCCGCGCACAGACCCCCTGACCCTCGAAGTCATCGAGCTCATCGGCAGCGTCGTCGCGCGTTACTACGAGGAGTACGACCGGGCCGCCGCCGAGCACAGCCTCACGGGCGCGCAGGCCCGGGTGCTGGGGCTGCTGTCCGTCGAGCCGCTTCCCATGCGCAGGATCGCCCAGAAGCTGAAGTGCGAGCCGTCCAACGTGACCGGGATCGTGGACCGGCTGGAGGCGCGCGGCCTGGTGGAGCGGCGTCCGGATCCGGGCGACCGGCGGGTGAAGCTGGCCGCGCCGACCGAGCGGGGCGCGGCGACGGCCGTGCAGCTTCGGGACGCACTGGACTTCGCGCGGGAGCCGCTGGCGGGCCTTTCCGCGGCGGACCGGACGGTGCTTCGGGACCTGCTGCGGCGGATGCTGGGCGTCTGAGCGGCGGGCGGGCACGATGGGGTCCATGAGCGCCGCCGCCCCTTCCGGGCCCCGCTTCGGGCCCCGTGAGTTCCAGCTCGTCCTGTTGCGCCGGATGGCGGACCACCAGCCGGGTCTGGTGGAGGACGCCCGGCACGAGTTGGGCGCGTCGCTCGCGGAGATGCGGGAGGCGAACCGGCGGTGGCAGGCGATGGTCCGGGCACCGCGCGGGCGGGGCACGCTGCGGCGTTACCGGTCGGTGCTCGGCGAGCCGGAGTCGACGGGCCGCCGGGTCCTGGGTGACCTGAAGTTCGACGTGCTGCTGTGGCCGGTTCCGCTCTGGCCGGAGCTGCGGTTCGAGGTGATGGTGGCGCCGGGCGGCGCGGTGTGGAACGAGTGGCTGGTACGGGCGCGGGGCGCGGCGGTGCCGGCGCTCCGGACGGTGGACGACCTCGTGCCCTGGTCGTGCACGGTGGACGAGGTCGCCCGGGCCTTCGCCCCGGCGCGGCCGATGGAGGGGAGCGCGCCGACGCGGTGGGCGCTGGGGATCGGGACCGGGGCCCGTACGTGTGTCGCGGAGTTCACGTGGGGGTTGCTGCAGCGGGTGGTGCCGGGGGGTTGAGGGGGCCTCGAGCGCCGGACGGGCCGGGTTTCGCCGGGCGCCGTCGGACCCGCGGGTCCGGGCGTCCTCGAACGCCGGACGGGCCGGACGTCGCCGGGTGGTCGTCGGGCCTGCGTAGCCGGGGGCCCTCAAACGCCGGAGCGGCTGGAGGCGGGTGCCGGCGCGGCGTTCGTACGTGCGGACGCTCCGCAGGCGCGCAACGCGCTCGACACGCCGTCAGAGTGTCCCCCCTCCGGCTCAGTCCAGCGGGCGTGGGAGCCCCGAACGGCGCAGGCTTTCAGGAGAGCCGGCTGTCCGTCGGTCGCCCTCAACGCTCTCGGGAGGAACCCGCCGTGACCGTCAGCCTTGAGCAGTTGCGCCGTTGCCATGTCGCCGTCGACCTGGGGGCCTCCCGCACCCGGGTGTACGTCAAGGGGCCCGGGCTCGTCGTGGACGAGCCGAGTGTCGCCGCCGTCAACACCCGTACCGGCTCACTCATCGCCGTGGGCGCGCTCGCCGAGCAGATGACGGGCCGCACCCCGGACTACATCCGGGTGGCCCGGCCCGTGTCCGGCGGGACCGTCGTGGACATCGAGATGGCCCAGCGCATGCTGCGCCACCTCCTCGGCGAGAAGCTCCGGCGCCAGCTGCGCCGCAAGCCCTGGCTGCGCGCCGCCGCCTGCACCCCGCACGACAGCGACCCGCTCGCGCGGCGGGCCTCCGTGGAGACCCTGGTCGGCCTCGGCGCCCGGCGGGTGGAGCTGGTCGACACCCTGATCGCGGCGGCCGTCGGCTGCGGGCTTCCGGTCGAGCAGCCGACCGCGACCATGATCATGGTGTGCGGGGCCGCGACGACGCAGATCGCGGTGCTCTCGCTCGGCTCGATCGTGACGGCGGTACGCCTCCCGGTCGGCGGCGACGCGATCGACCACGCGGTGATCCAGCACCTGCGCCAGCACCACGAACTGATGCTGCCCAGCCAGTCCGTGCGCCCCCTCCAGCTCGCCCTGCACGGCAACGGGCTGACCGCGCAGGGCCCCTCGGTCACCGAGATCCACGGCCGGGACGTCGCCACCGGCCTGGCCCGGTCCGTCCAGGTCGACACCGCCGCGATCCGGCAGGCGATCCACCGCCCGCTCACCGCCGTCCTGGACGGTGTGGGCAAGGTGCTGCGGGACTGCCCGCCCGACCTCGTCGCCGACCTCGCGGACTGCGGGATCACGATGGTCGGCGGGAGCGCCCTGCTGCCCGGCCTCGACCGGATGCTGCGCGACGCGACCGGCGTGCCGGTGCACATCGCGGAGCGGCCCGACACCTGCTCGATCCTCGGTCTCGGCGCCATGATGGAGGGCGAGATCAGTTCCCTGGTCCTCGACCCACTGGCGAGCTGACCCGGGCGGCGGGAGCGGCGGATGACGGACCGACCGTCCGGGGCGCTGCCGGACCCGGGCCTGCCCAGGTCGCCGCTGCTGCCCCGGCTGCTCGAAGCCGTGCTGAGTGTCGGCTCGGACCTCGAACTCCGGGCCACGCTCCAGCAGATCATCGACACCGCCACCGCCCTGACCGACGCCCGGTACGGGGCGCTGGGCGTACTGGACCCCGTACGCGGCACGATCCGCGAGCTGTACGTGTGCGGGATGAGCGAGGACGAGCAGGCGGCGATCGGTGACTTCCCGGACGGGCACACCGGCATGCTCGGCGCGCTCGTGGACGCGCCGGGTCCGCTGCGCTCCGACGATCTGACGGCCGATCCGCGTGCCACCGGCGTTCCGCCCGGGCATCCCCCGATGCGCTCGTTCCTCGGCGCCCCGATCCGGGTGCACCACGAGGTCTTCGGCAACATCTACCTCTCGGAGAAGCACACCGGGCGCTTCACCGAGACGGACGCCGGGCTGCTGAAGGTCCTCTCCGCGCAGGCGGGCATCGCGATCGGCAACGCCCGGCTGTACGAGAGCGCCCGCCAGCGGGCCCGCTGGATCGAGGGCGCGGCGGCCGTCACCAACACCCTGCTCACCGGCGCCATCCCGTCCGACGCGCTGACGACGGTGGCGGAGCGGGCGCGGCTGCTGAGTGACGCCTCGGCCGGGGTGATCCTCCAGCCCACCGACGCGGGCGGGATGGAGATCGTGGCCGCCTCGACGCACGAGGATCCGGCCGGTCTGGTGGGCACGGCGATCGCCCCCGGCTCCCCCGTCCTGGAACAGCTGCTCGGCGGCGAGCCCGTGTTCATCGAGGACTCGGCGACCGATCCCCGGATGACGACGCCGGTACGGTCGCGGTTCGGCCCGAGCATGATGCTGCCGTTGCAGAGCGGGGGCCGGCTCATCGGGACGCTCGCCCTGCCCCGGCGGCGCGGAGCCCGTCCGTACACCGCCCTGGACCGGCTGCTGGCCGCCCAGTTCGCCTCACAGGCCGCGCTGGCCCTGGTGCTGGCGGACTCGCGGCAGGACCGGGAACGGCTGGCGGTGTACGAGGACCGCGACCGGATCGCGCGGGACCTGCACGATCTGGTCGTCCAGCGGCTGTTCGCCACCGAGATGATGCTGGAGTCGACGCGCCGGAGGGCCGGTACCGGGGAGACGGGCGAGCTGCTCGGGACGGCCGTGGACGAGCTGGACTCCACGATCCAGGAGGTGCGGACGGCCATCTTCGCGCTCCAGCAGCCGCCCGCCGAGGCCCCCGCCACCTTCCGGGGGCAGGTGCTCCGGGAGACCGGGGGCGCGGCGGCGGTGCTGGGCTTCCAGCCGTCGGTGCGGTTCGCCGGGGCGGTGGACGCGCTGGTGGCGGAGCCGGTCGGCAAGCGGCTGCTCGCGGCGCTGCGGGGCGCGCTGGCGGCGGCG
>NZ_JAAGNI010000346.1 GCF_010550605.1 Streptomyces sp. SID9727 | reverse complement strand
GCGCGCGTCCGCTGCGTCACGGTCGGGGCGGGCGACGGGCCGCCCGGGGGCCGGCCGCCCGCCCACTCCAGGCCCTGCTTCGCGTACGCGTCGATCAGCGCCGTCCAGCGCGGCGGCAGCCAGCGCGTGCCGCTCGTCGTCATCGGCAGCCCGGCCTGCTGTTCCCGGAAGCGGGCCAGCAGCTCGGCGGGGGTCGGGCGGTGCCGGGGCTGCACGGCCAGGCACGGCCGGACCGTCGCGACCAGTTCCTTGGGCAGCCCGGTCAGATCGAGTTCGCCGCGCTGCACCCGGGCCAGCAGCCGGAGCGTGTCGCCGTCCGGGCGGTAGGGCGCCCGGCCGGTGGCCAGCAGGAAGAGCGTGGCACCCAGCGAGTACACGTCGGACGCGGCCGTGGACTCCTCGCCGCGCGCCTGCTCCGGTGACGTGAAGGCGATCGTGCCCAGCGTGAGGCCCGTCAGGGTGAGGTCGCTGGCGTGCGAGATGCCGAAGTCGATGACCCGGGGCCCGTCCAGCGGCAGCAGCACGTTCTGCGGCTTCACGTCGCGGTGGACGATCCCCACCCCGTGCAGCGTGACCAGGGCCTGGGCGGTGCCGGCCGCGATCCACCGGACGGCCGAGGCGGGCAGCACCCCGCAGGAGCGGACCAGTTCGGAGAGCGGGGGCGCGGCGATGTAGTCGATGGCCATCCAAGGCCGCGCGGCGTCCGGATCGGCGTCCCGCACCCGCGCGGTGAAGGCGCTGTCCACCCGCTGCGCGACCGCCACCTCACGGGCGAAGCGCCGGCGGTCGGTGTCGCTGACCCGGCCCTCCGCGAGGAGCGTCTTCACGGCGACGAGGTCCCGGCCGCCGGCCCTGGCCAGGTAGATCCGGCCCATCCCGCCGGACGCCAGCCGCCCGAGCAGCCGGTACGGCCCGAGCGTCACCGGGTCGTCCCCGCCCAGCGCTTCGATCCGCGCCCCGGCCATGTCGCTCCCCCTTCGCCCCAGCACCGCGCCCCACAACGGTGCCACGTCCGCGCGCGGACAGCCATGCGGCGAGGCAACTCCCGTACCGGACTGTTGCGTTACCGGTACCGGAGCCCGGTCCCGTACACGCGGCAGCGCCGCCGGGGGAGCGGCGGCGCTGCTGGCTCAGGGGGGTGGGTGGTTTACGGCAGGCCGTGGACGTGCGGGGCGACCGCGTTCGACCAGGCGTTGCCGGACGTGGCGTCCCAGTTGGTCGACCAGGTCATCGCGCCGCGGACCCCGGGGTACGTCTTCGACGGCTTGAAGCTGCCGCAGCCGGTGCCCTTGGTCAGGCAGTCCAGGGCCGCGTTCACGACCGACGGGGCGACGTAGCCGCTGCCCGCGCCCCGGGTGGAGGCGGGGACGCCGAGGCCGACCTGCGACGGGTCGAGGCCGCCCTCCAGCTGGATGCAGGCGAGCGCGGTGAGGAAGTCCACCGAGCCCTGCGAGTAGACCTTGCCGTCGCAGCCGAGCATGGAACCGCTGTTGTAGTACTGCATGTTGACGACGGTCAGGATGTCCTTGATGTTGAGCGCCGTCTTGAAGTACTCGCCCGCGGTGGACTGCATGTCGATGGTCTGCGGGGCCATCGTGATGACGAGGCCGGAGCCCGCCTTCTGCGACAGCGAACGCAGCGCCTTCGTCATGTACGTGGAGTTGAGGCCGTTCTCCAGGTCGATGTCGACGCCGTTGAAGCCGTACTCCTGGATCAGGGAGTAGACGGAGTTGGCGAAGTTGGCCGCGGACGCGTCGCTGTTGACCGAGACCGAGCCCTTCTCGCCGCCGACCGAGATGATGACGTTCTTGCCGGCCGCCTGCTTCGCCTTGATGTCGGCCTTGAACTGGTCGACGGTGTAGCCGTTCAGGCCGGCCGAGTCCAGGTTGAAGGTGACGGCGCCGGGCGTGGTCGTGGCGTCGGCGAAGGAGACCGCGATGATGTCGTAGTTCGCGGGCACGTCGCTGAGCTTCTGGACGGTCGCGCCGTTGTTGAAGTTCTGCCAGTAGCCGGTGACCGCGTGCTTCGGCACGGAGGTGCCCGGGTTCGGGTTGGTGCCACCGGACTTGGCGGTCCGGCCGCTGACGGTCGCCGACTTCACGGACTCACCGGCCGCGTTGGTGGCGGTCACCGCGAACTGGTACGCGGTGTCGGCCGCGAGACCGGTGACCGTGGCCGAGGTGCCGGTGGAGGTGGTCGCCTTCACGCCGTCCTTGTAGACGGTGTAGCCGGTCGCGCCGGACACCGCGTTCCAGGACAGGGCGACGGAGGACGTGGTGGTCGAGCCGACCGCGAGTCCGGCCGGGGCGCCGGGGATCGACGGGCCGGGGTCGGTGCCGCCGCCCCCGTCGGGGCCGGTCACCGAGAAGTCGTCCACGAAGTAGGCGGCCTGGCCGTACCAGCCGTGCGTGTACACGGTGACGGACGTGGTGTTCGCGCCGGTCGTGAAGCTGGTCTCCAGCTGCGTCCAGCCGGTGGAGCCGGGCGTCCACGTCGAGACGTCGGTGGTTCCGGTGCCGCTGGCGCCCAGGTACGCGTACCCGCCCTGCACCCAGGAGCTGAGCTGGTACGTCGAGTTGGGCTTGACGGCCACGGTCTGCGAGCACTTGGCGTTGTCCTGGCCGGCCGGGGTGGCCTTGAGGGCGGAGGTGCCGCCGTGCACGGGGGAGGAGACGGTGGTGCCGGAATTCCCGGTACACGTCCAGTTGGCGAGGCCCGATTCGAAGCCGGCGTTCTTGGCGACGTTGACGTCGGCGGCCTCGGCGCTGGTCACGAGCCCGGTGAGGGTCAGGGCGCCGGCCGCGACGACGGCCACGGCGGAGCCGAGGACCGGGCGGGTGCGGCGTCTTCTGCGGCTCGGGGCGGGGGAACGATCCACTTGCTGCCTCCGGGAGGAGTCGGGGATGGCGGGGGGACGACACGGGGGTGCCGGGGGTGTGGAATCGAGGAACGGTGGCCACCGCTGGCCGATAAACTGGTCCAGACCAATCAAGTTGTCAAGACCTCTGGCGGTCCCCGCTCCCCCCGGAACCGCCGAACACCTCATCACCCGTGCTCCACGGGCTTCTTGAAAGTGTTCTCTGTCCTGCCGTACGTGGATAAAGTGCTCAGGCGGGAGCATCCGAGCGGAAGCACCCGGCGGGAGCGAGTGCGGCCGGCGGTACGCGGCGGCCCGAGGAACGGGGAGCGGCGTGCCGACAGCCATAGCAGTGACCGGTCCCGGCCTCGTGCTGCCCCCGCAGGACCGCCAGACGCCCCCGGCGGTCGTCCTGCGCGCCCCCGGCGAACAGACCCTGGACCAGGCGCTGGACGACATGCAGCGCCTCCTGGAGCAGCACGGCCACGTCATCGCCGTCTACCCGGCCGGCCTCCCCGCCGCGCACGAGCGCCGGTTGCACACCGTCCGCTCGGTCCTGGAGAGCGACCGGATCGCCCTGCTCAGGTCGGACCTGCCGCCGCTCGGCGTGGCCGTCCTGGTGCGCCAGTTACGGCAGTTGTCCGTCTGCGACTTCAGCGCCGGGGTCGTCGCCTCCGCCGCGCGGCTGCTGTCCCACTACGTGCACGCCGGCGCGCTGCTCCACTCCGTGACCCGGCTCGACCGGGTGCCCGTCAGCCTCAAGACGCACGCCAAGTCCTGGGTCCCCGGCTCCCAGTTCGCCGTGCTCGCCAACCCGGAACCCCAGCTGGTCAGGGTCGGTACGGGGGAGCTGGGCGGCCCCCGCTTCGCCACCCATCTCCTCGTCGCCCGGGGGCAGTCCCCGTCGGAGTGGGTGACCGGCACACTGGCCCGGGCGTGGCAGGTGCGGGCGGTCCACGAGGCCGTGCTGCCCGACGAGTCCGCCGGCTGGTGGGGCACCCCGAAGATGATCGAGTTCGCGGCCTACCTGCCCGACATCTCACTCATCCACCAACTGGTCTCCTCGGTGCGCAGAGAGGTCTGCACCTGGTGCGGAAACGAACTCATCGGCGACCGCTGCGGCCTGTGCAACGCCCCCCTGACCCCGCCCGAGGACCGCACGCGCGGCCCCGCCGCCCTGAACCCATGAGGTCCCCCGCGAGCCCCGCCCCGTACCGCCCACCGGCCCACATATCCCCAACGAGGTTGCTCAGCCCATGAATTCACGGCAACGCCGCGGCGTCATCCTGCTCCTCCTGTCGGTCCTGTGCGCCCTCGCCGCCTTCGCCGGTGTGATCTGGGTGATCGGTGACGTGAACGCGAAGGTGGGCCCCGAGGTGACCGCGTACCGGGTCAGGACCACCATCGCGCCCTACAAGCCCCTGGAGGAGGACCAGTTCGAGAAGATCTCGATGCCCGAGCGCTGGCTCTCCAAGAGCGCCGTCACCGACCTCTCCGCGCTCCGCGGCAAGATCGCCGTCACGGAGCTGCACCCGGGTTCGCTGCTCCAGGACGACATGCTGGTCGACCGCCCGAAGCTGAAGAGCGGGCAGCAGGAGATCGCCATCATGATCGACGCCGCGACCGGCGTCGCCGGCAAGATCCGGCCGGGCAACCTCGTCAACATCTACGCCACCTTCGCCGGCCGCACCGAGAAGGAGAAGCCCACCTCGCGCGTCATCGTGGCCAACGCCCGGGTCATCGACGTCGGCCGGCTCACCTCCCTCGAACCCAAGCCGGAGGACCGCGGCGAAGGCCCCACCGAGGCCGTGCCGATCACCTTCGCCCTGGACACCGACGACGCCCAGCGCGTCGCCTACGCGGAGTCCTTCGCCGAACACGTGCGCCTGGCCCTGCTTCCCGCCGACAGCCCCACCACCCTGCGCCCGGGCGAGGGCAGCTACGACCTCGACGAAGACAAGACCAAGTGAGGACCGGATGAGCACACGCATCCTCCCGGCCGTCGGTGACGCCGACGCCGCCCGCGCCGTCTCCGGGCTCCTCGGCCAGCTCCCCGACGCGGAGCCGGCCGCCCCGCTCGGCGACTCCACCTCACTGCTCGACACCCTCGCCCGGCTCGCCGCCGAATCCCTGGACGAGCTGCCCGAGGTCGTCCTCGTGCACGAACGGATCGGCCCGGTCCCGGCCCTGGAGCTGATCCGGGAGGTGGCCCTGCGCTTCCCCGCCGTCGGCGTCGTCCTCGTCACCGCCGACACCAGCCCCGGGCTCTACTCGGCCGCCATGGACTCCGGCGCCCGCGGCCTGGTCGGGCTGCCCCTCTCGTACGAGGAGCTGGCGCAGCGCGTCCAGGCCGCGTCCGGCTGGTCCGTCGGCGTCCGCCGCCACCTCGGGGCCGGCGCCGAGCTGCACACCGGGCCCGGCGGCACCGTCGTCACCGTCAGCGGCGCCAAGGGCGGCGTCGGCACCACGGTCACCGCCGTCCAGCTGGCCCTGGCCGCCGCCGCCTCCGGGCACACCGTCGCGCTGGCCGACCTGGACCTCCAGTCGGGGGACGTCGCCTCCTACCTCGACGTGCAGTTCCGCCGGTCCGTGGTCGACCTCGCCACCATCCAGGACATCTCGCCCCGGGTCCTCCAGGACGCCCTGTACAACCACGACACCGGCGTCGCCCTGCTCCTCGCCCCGGCCGACGGCGAGCGCGGCGAGGACGTCACCGACCGCGTCGTACGCCAGACCGTCAGCGCCCTGCGCCACCGCTACGAGGTCGTCGTCATCGACTGCGGTACGTACATGAACTCGGCCAACGCCGCGGCGGTCGAGATGGCCGACCGCACCGTGCTCGTGACCACCCCGGACGTGATCGCCGTCCGGGCCGCCAAGCGCATGGTCCGCCTCTGGGACCGGCTCCAGGTCCGCAAGGCCGAGGAGACCATCACCCTCGTCAACCGGCACACCCGCCACACGGAGATCCAGCCCGCCCTGATCGAGAAGATCACCGCGACCAGGGTCGCCCGGATCGCCGTGCCGGCCAACTTCAAGGAGCTCCAGGCGGTGGTGGACGCCGGACGCCTCCAGGACCTGGACGCCAAGTCCACCGTGAAGCAGGCCCTCTGGGGGCTGGCCGGCGACCTCGGTCTGGTCAAGAACGCGGAGGCGGCCGCCCGGGCGGGCAGGCCGAAGGGCGAGCGCGGCGGGCCGGGCGGCCGGCGGGCGCGGGCGAAATGAACACCGAGGGGGAGTGGAGCGCCATGAACCTCTTACCCGCGCACCGGCGCCGGGCGGCGGCGGGCCGCGACGTCCGCTCCGACCGGGGCCAGACCGCCATCGAGTTCGTCGGCACCCTGCCCCTGATCCTCCTCACCCTCGCCCTGCTCTGGCAGGCGGGGCTCGTCTGCTACGCGTACATCCTCGCCGGGAACGCCGCCGACAAGGCCGTCCGGGCCGCCGCCGTCGCGGCGGGCGACCCCAAGGCGGCCTGCGAGCGGGCGGTCCACGAGGACGTCCCCGGCGGCTGGTCCGCGGTCGTGGAAGCCTGCGACGGCACCGGCGAGCTGGTCACCGTGCAGGTGCGCGTCGACGTACCGCTGCTGTTCCCCGGGGCGTTCAGCGTGCCCATGCACGCCACGGGCGAGGCCAAGGCCAGGAACGAGAGGCGGGACGCATGGTGACCCGGCGCCGCTCCGGCCCCCGGCAGCGCGGGCAGGCCGCCGTCGAGTACGTGGGCGTGCTCACCCTGCTCCTCCTCGTCGCGCTCGCCGTCGCGCAGCTCGGCATCGCCGTCTACGCCGCCCAGCAGGCGGGTACGGCCGCGCGGACCGCGGCCCGCGTGGCGTCGACCGAGGGGCAGACCGGCCGGGCGGGCGCGGTGGCCCGGGAGTCCATGAGCGGCTGGCTGGCCGACGGGGCCTCGGTCACCGAGGAGACCGGCGGCGAGGCCGTCACCGTACAGGTGCGCGTTTCCATCCCCAGCCTGCTGCCGGTGCTCTCCTTCGGCTCCGTCGAGAAGAGCGCCACCATGCCCCGCGACTGATCCCGACCGAAGCGGCGTCGACCGGAACGAAGGAGTTGAGCACATGAGCCTGCGGGCGCGCATCACCAGCCCCGAACCCGTCAACGGGATGAGCGAGGAGAGCCGGCTCGTCGGCGCCTACCGCGCCAAGCTGCTGGAGGAGATCGACCTCGCCGAGATGTCCGCCCTGGCGGCGGCCGACCGCAGGGCCCGGCTCGAACGCGTCCTCGGCCACATCATCAGCCGCGAGGGCCCCGTCCTGTCCTCCGCGGAGCGCTCGCAGCTCATCCGCCGGGTGGTGGACGAGGCGCTGGGCCTCGGCATCCTCGAACCGCTCCTGGAGGACGCCTCCATCAGCGAGATCATGGTCAACGGCCCCGAGCAGGTCTACGTGGAGCGCGGCGGCCGCCTCGAACTCCTCCCGATGCGCTTCTCCTCGAACGAGCAGCTGATGCAGACCATCGAGCGCATCGTCTCCACGGTCAACCGCCGCGTGGACGAGTCGAACCCGATGGTCGACGCCCGGCTCCCCTCCGGCGAACGCGTCAACGTGGTCATCCCCCCGCTGTCCCTGTCCGGCCCGATCCTCACCATCCGGCGCTTCCCCCGGGCCTTCACGCTCCAGGAGATGATCGCGCTCGGCTCGCTGGACGAGCACATGCTGCTGCTGCTCGCCGGCTTCGTCCGCGCCAAGTTCAACGTGATCGTCTCCGGCGCCACCGGCACCGGCAAGACGACCCTGCTCAACGCGCTCTCCGGGCTGATCCCCGACGGCGAGCGCATCGTCACCATCGAGGACTCCGCCGAGCTCCGGCTCCAGCAGTCCCACGTCATCACGCTGGAGAGCCGGCCGCCCAACGTCGAGGGCAAGGGCCGGGTCACCATCCGCGACCTCGTCCGCAACTCCCTGCGCATGCGGCCCGACCGCATCATCGTCGGCGAGGTCCGGGGCGGCGAGACCCTGGACATGCTCCAGGCCATGTCCACCGGCCACGACGGCTCCCTCGCCACCGTGCACGCCAACAGCGCGGAGGACGCGCTGATGCGGCTGCAGACCCTCAGCTCCATGTCCGAGGTCGAGATCCCGTTCGCCGCGATCCACGACCAGATCAACAGCGCCGTCGACGTGATCATCCAGCTGACCCGGCACGGCGACGGCTCCCGCCGCGTCACGGAGATCGCCGTCGTGGACTCGTACGGCCGCGAGGACTACCGGATCGTCTCCGTCTGCCGCTTCGACGCCCTGCCCATGGCGGCCGACGGGCGCGTGTACGGGCAGTTCGCGTACTTCCCCGTGCCCCGCCGGGTCGCGGACCGCTTCTACATGGCGAACGAGACGGTCCCCCCGGCGTTCGGGGTCGCCCACACGGACGAGCAACTGCTGACCCGTACCCCGACGGCCTGACCCCCTCCCCCCCTCGCTTGGAAGGCGCTTCCCGAGATGGACAACCTCCCGCTCCTGACGGTCGGCGTGACCCTGCTCGCCTGTGTGCTCGCCGTCGTCGGCCTGCATGTCCTCGCCTCCGGCAGGGAACAGCAGCGGGCCCTCATCGACCGCCTCTCCCGGACCGGCCCGCCGGCGATCGAGGGACGAGCCCGGCGCTTCCGCTCCATCGACCGCAAGCTCCGCCGGACCGGCCTCGGCAAGCGCATCGAACGGAAACTCGTCGTCACCGGGCTCGACCTCACCCCCGGCGAGTACGCGGTGTACGTCGCCGCCGCCCTGCTGGGGCTCTACTTCGTCACCGCGGCCGTCTTCGCCCCGTTCTTCGGGCTCCTCGCCGTCCTCATCGGCGCCTGGGGCGGCAACGCCTTCCTCGACTGGCAGCGCGCCAAACGCACCGAGGCGTTCATCGGCCAGCTCCCCGAGCTCACCCGGGTCCTCGCCAACGCCACCCAGGCCGGACTCGCCCTGCGCACCGCGATCTCCATGGCCGTCGAGGAGCTGGACGACCCCGCCCACGAGGAGCTGCGCCGCGTCGCCGACCGCCTGGCCATCGGCCACTCCCTGGACGACGCCCTCAACGAACTCGTGGAACGGCTGCCCTCCCGGGAGCTGACCGTCCTGGTCTCCACCCTCATCCTGTCCAACCGGGCGGGCGGCACCATCGTCTCCTCGCTGCGCAACCTCACCGACACGCTGGAGGAACGCAAGGAGACCCGGCGCGAGGTCACCACCCTCCTCTCGCAGGTGAAGGTCACCGCCGTCGCCGTACCCGTCCTCGGGCTGCTCTTCCTGCTCCTCATCAACACGATGAGGGGCGGCGCACTGGACGACATGGCCGCCGCGACGACCGGCCGCATCGCCATCGTCGTCGCCGCCGGCCTCTACGGCCTCGGCTTCTTCCTGATCAACCGCCTGACGCGCGTCCGCATCTGAGGGCCGGAAGGACACCCCCATGGAGATCCTGCTCGCCGCCGTCATGGGACTCGCCGTCCTCGGCGTCTTCCAGGGCGTCCGCATGTACCGCGCGGACGCCAAGCTCCCCGGCGACCTGGCCGTCGCCCTGGAGGTCGGCGCCAGCCGCACCAGCGCCGCCGGCTCGGCCATCGACCGCATCGGCATGCGGTACGCCCCCCGGGTCCTGTCGCTGATGGGCCCCCGGCGCGTCGACCGGATCCGCCGGAAGCTCGACATGGCCGGCAACCCGCGCGGCCTGACCGTCGACCGCTACGCCGCCCGGCGCGCGGTCTTCGGCGGCCTCGGCGTCCTGGCCGCCCTGGCCATGCTGATGAACGGGCAGGTGGTCCTGGCCGCCATCCTGCTCGTCTACGGCCTGTTCTGGACGGACGTGATCATCCGGGCGGCCATCGCCCGACGCAAGGACGACATCGAGCGCACCCTGCCCGACTTCCTGGACGTCCTCGCGGTCGTCGTCTCGGCCGGGCTCGGCTTCCGGCAGGCGCTGGAGCGGGTCGCGGAGAAGTACACCGGCCCGTGGTCCGACGAACTCCGCATCACCCTGCGCCAGATGGACATGGGCGTCAGCAGGCGCGACGCCTTCGACCAGCTCCGCCGCCGCAACGACTCCGAACAGGTCTCGATGTTCGTCTCCGCGCTCCAGCAGGGCGAGGAGCTGGGCGCGCCCATCGTCGACACCCTGATCCAGATCGCCAACGACATGCGCCGCACGGACGCCCAGAACGCCCGCCGCAAGGCGTCCAAGGCCGTCCCCAAGGCCACGCTGATCGTCACGAGCTTCATGCTCCCGGGCACGATCATCCTGATCGCGGTCGGGTTCTACTACGCGGCGAACGTGAACATCAACGAGATCTTCGGCAGCTGACCACGCGAAGCGCCTTCCCAGGAGGGCCATTTGTGGGACATTCGGAGCTGAGGGGGGGAGGGGCGGCATGGCTGAAAGCGATACGTCTGACGAGCCCCAGGAGTGGGAATGGGCCCGGAAGCCCACGAAGAGGGTCACTGCACCGACGTACGTTGCCCGCACCACGCGGGCCTATGGATCAACGTCGACCGATTCCCGGTCGGTCGAACCCGGAGGGGGACATCGCCATGAAGGACATCGCGCTCAGGGCGGCGGTGCGGACGCAGACTTATGTGAACCACTGGGCGAACACCACCGTGGACCGCATGAAGCGCCGGAAGGACGCGGGGCAGGGGGCGATCGAGTACGTCGGCATCACGATTCTGGTGGTGGCGATCGTGGTCGCCCTGCTGAACACGGACTTGGGCGCCACCATCGGGAACAAATTCACGGCGAAGATCAACTCGGTTCTCAACAGGTGACTGGCCGACGGAAGGCCGAAGCAGGGCAGGCCGCGCCGCTTTACATCACGGCGGTTGCGGGTGTGCTCCTTGTCGCGCTGGTTCTATTCGCGTTCGGCGAAGCCGATATTCGGCGCAATGGCGCACAGAGCGCGGCCGATGCCGCCGCGCTGGCTGCTGCCAAGGAATCGCGCAGCCTTCTGGAACCGGATCTGAAGACACATCTCACGGACCCCGAATACTTCGAATCCGTGTTTAGCACGTCCTTCCCCGGCGGAACGGGCGATGCTTGCTGGAAGGCGTCGGACTTCGCTGCCCGGAACGAGGCGGGCGCCGTCCGATGCCGTCCACTGGCCGATGGCAGATGGGGCTACGTAGTCCGTCTGAAATCGGCCAAGGGAATGAGCACGGACATCGTGCCGGGCACGGAAGGCAGAAAGGCGGAAGCCACGGCCGTGGCCGTGGTCGAGCCCCGTTGTGCTTTCGTCCCGGTAGAGACTCCAGCCCCCGATGCCGACCCGGATGCGGACGAGGATCCGCCATCGGCGTCGATCGGCAGGATTCATTGTGCCGGCGGCCTTGATTGGTCGGTCGACCCGGAGGATCCGACGCTCGTCCCGGACGTGGCCGACCTCTTCACCGTACGCCTGGCCGAAGACTGACTGAGACTGACCGCAAAGGATAGGGATCGATGACTGCTCGGTACGTGAGGAAAGCGCGCCGGTCCGGTGCCGCCGCGCTCTTGGTGGCGACATTGGCCTTCTCTGCGGCTGCGTGTGGTGGCGACGCAGACGGCAGCGGCCAGGACAAGGGAGCATCGGCTGAGACGTCACAGGGTTCCGGGAAGGCGAAGAGCAAGTCCGCTGAGGCGACTCCGGAAACCGACACGGTCCTGGCGACCGTCAAGGGGGACTCCGGTGTGGAGATGGTCATCACTTCCGCGATGCGCGATTCGGGTGGATTCCTGACGGTAAACGGGCAGTTCAAGAACACGGGAAGTGGTGCCTACACCACACCGATTCAATGGAGCGGCCGGGAAACTGCAGTCGCGGCCAACGGCCGGTCGCTCGCTGCGATGATGCTGGTGGATGCGCAGGCGAAGAAGCGCTACTACGTCCTTCGTGACACGGACAACCGCCCGCTGACAACGAGCGGCTACGAGCCGAGCATCGAGGCCGGTGCCACTCTCACGTTCTTCGCCCAGTTCCCCGCGCCCGAGGCGTCCACCCACGAAGTGGGCATCCAGTTCCCCGGCTTCCCCAACGCAACGATCGAGATCTCCGGATGACCCCCCGCCGCGTCACGACAACCCTCCTCGCCGGGGTGGTCGCCCTGGGGGTCGTCGGGGTGGTGGCCCCGCACGCGGTTGCCGGTGACAGTCCTTACCCCTCCGCGTCCGCCGAACCCCCCGTCGAGATCGACCCCCACGACACCGACCTGAAGCTTCCCGAGGGCGCCACCCTCGCCCCGCCCAAAGTCCTCGACATCAAGTCCGTCATCGAGGACCTCGGCGGCGAGGAGCGCCGTGAGGACACCAACGCCGACATCAAGTTCGCCCTCCAGGCGGAGGTGCTCTTCGGCAAGGACAGCGCCAAGCTCAGCGGTGAGGCCAAGGGGCGGATCAACGCCATCGCCGAGGAGATCAAGCGGCAGGACGCCAAGAAGGTCAGGGTGTTCGGGTTCACCGACGACCTCGGCTCGTCCGAGCACGGTGACGTGCTGTCCAAGAAGCGCGCCGAGGCCGTCCACAACGTGCTGGACGAGGCGCTCGGCGGTACCGGGATCACGTTCGAGATCCGGGGTTACGGCGAGGACTACCCGATCGCGAGCAACGAGGACGAGGAGGGCCGCCGGAAGAACCGCCGTGTGGAGGTCTCCTTCCAGCGCGGCGAGACCGAGACCGGCTCGCAGAGCTGACCCGCACCGCGCGGCGGCGGCCCCCGCCGGGGCCGCCGCCGCGCAGGGCATCAGTACAGGGCCTTGTAGATGTTGAAGCCGTAGCCGATCCGTACCCGCTTCTTCAGCGTGCCCGTCCCGGTGGACGTGTACCGGTACAGGTCGCCGTAGCCGTTGACCCCGACCAGGTCGGCCTTGCCGTCACCGTTGAGGTCGCCGACGGCGGCGAACTTGTTGTAGATGTCGAAGCCGGAGCCGATCTTGACGCGCGCCTTCAGG
The DNA here is from genome assembly GCF_010550605.1 of Streptomyces sp. SID9727. GTDB lineage: Bacteria > Actinomycetota > Actinomycetes > Streptomycetales > Streptomycetaceae > Streptomyces. The sequence goes on along the minus strand of NZ_JAAGNI010000346.1, from coordinate 27,949 downwards.
GGCGCGGACGCCTTCCCGGTGCCCTCGTACAGGTACAGCGTGCCGTCCTTGGCGATCGCCACCACGTCCGCCCGGCCGTCACCCGTGAGGTCTCCGGCGCCGACGATGTGGCGGTACGAGCCGTAGCCGTAACCCACCTTGACCTTCGCCGCGAGCGCGGTGCCCTCGTCCTTCCCCTGGTACAGGAACAGGTCGCCCTTGGTGTCGCGTGCGAGGACGTCACCCGCGCCGTCCCCGCTCAGGTCGCCGGGGCCGATGAGGTCGTTGTAGGCGCCCCAGCCGTCGCTGATCCGCTTGTACTCCCTGTACAGCGAACCGTCGCGCACCTCGAGGTTGTCGGGACGCCCGTCGTCACCGAGGGAGGAGGCGACCCGCACCCACTCCTCGTCGGAGAATTCGAAACGCCTGGCGCGGGGGAAGAACTCGCCGGTGTTCCTGGAGTCGTACTCGTACCCGGCGCCCTCGGGTGTGACCCCCATGAGGCCGCGCTTGCCGGTGTCCGGGTTGCCGCCCGCCCCGACGAACATGGCCGCCTTCTGCCACCCGAACGTGCCGTGGATCCGTGCCCGGTAGTGGCCGTAGCCGGAGAAGCGGTAGAGGTACGTGTCGCCGTTCGGCGTGCGGCCCATGAGGTCGCCGTAGCCGTCCCCGTTGATGTCGTCGACACCCACGAGCTGGTTGTACGTGTCGAACCCGTAGCCGATCTTGGACGCGTCCTTGAAGGGCTTCGACGCGTTGCCGGTGCCCATGTGGAAGTACAGGTCACCGGAAGGAGTCCGGGTGACGACGTCGCCGATCCCGTCGCCGGTGGAGTCGTTCAGGCCGACGATCTGGTCGTACGCGTTCCAGCCGGAGGCCACCTTGACGGCGGGTTCGAAGGGCTGGCCCTCGATGCGTCCGGTGGAGACGTAGAGGTAGACGTCACCGGCGGGCGTGCGTGCGAGCAGGTCGTTGTGGCCGTCGCCGGTCAGGTCGCCCGGCGCGACGATCTTGTTGTACTTCTGCCAGCCCGTCCCGGACCAGGTGGGAGTGCCTCCTGTCGGGTCCATGCCGACGATCGGGTGCAGCGTGAGCGTGCCGGACGCCGTCAGGGTGAGGAGCTCGGGCATGCCGTCACCCTGCAGGTCACCCGGGGCGATGATGTCCTTGAACTGGGTCGCTTCGTCCCGGGGCTCCGCGAACCCGACGGGGTAGTCCGCCACCACCCCGCCCACCGACTGGAACAGGTGCCCGTCGCGGGTCTGGTAGAGGATGTCGCTCTTGCCGTCGCCGGTGATGTCCATGCGCGGCGTCGAGCCGACGGCCTTCGGAGCGTCGGCGCCCTTCGCGTCGTCGGCCGAGGCCGGGGCCGCCAGCAGCATGCCGGCGGAGACGACGAGAGCGGTGCAGGCCGCGATGCGCCGCGCGCGCTTCGAGCGCGCGGCGCCGGTGCGGCCGGATGTGAGTGAAGACAGGTGCAAAGCCCCCCCAGGGGTAGTCCATGAGTAGGTGACCAGCGGGACAGAAGTGGTTCCGTCGTACATCAGCTGGCGTTCATATGACTGGTGCTGGACCTCTTTGGAGGGGTCTGGTTTCAGCCATCGAATCCGTGACTTACAGGCCAGTCATGCCGCTTCGGTACGTTCCACCACCCGTCCGCCGTCCAGTTCCAGCCGCCTGCCGGGGAAACGGTCCCGCAGCCGCCGGTCGTGCGTGACGACGACCACCGCACCGCCGAACCCGGCCAGCGCACCCTCCAGCTCCTCCACCAGTGCCGGGGAGAGGTGGTTCGTCGGCTCGTCCAGCAGCAGCAGGTCGACGGGTTCGCCGACCAGGCGGGCCAGTTCGATCCGGCGCCGCTGCCCGTAGGACAGCTCGCCCACCCTCAGGCGCAGGTCCGCCGGGCCGAACAGGCCCAGCGACAGCAGGTGTTCCGTGTGTGCGTCGAGGTCGCCGCCGCGCCCGTGGGCGTACGCCTCCGGGAGCGTCAGACCGGCCGGCCACGGCGTCTCCTCCTGGCGCAGGTGCCCGACCCGGCCCCGCGTCCGCACGCTCCCCGCGTCCGGGCGCAGCTCACCCGCGAGCACCCGCATCAGCGTCGACTTGCCGGCCCCGTTCGCCCCCGTGACCAGCAGCCGTTCGGTGCCGCCGATCCGCAGTGCGGGCACGGAGAGGCGGTGGCCGACGCGGACCCCGGCCAGCTCCGCCGCGACCCGGGGTGCGGACGCCTCGGCCGTGGCCACCCGGGCGGCGAACACCAGCGGATCCGGCGGCGGCGCGACCGGCCGTTCCGTGAGCCGTTCGACGCGCTCCTTCGCGTTGCGGATGCGGACCATCGCCCCGTGCCCCCGCCCCCGCGCCCGGAACCCGCCGTGCCCGAACACGCTGAGCGGCACCTTGCGCGGGATCGCGTCCAGCCGGGCCACGTTGCAGGCGGCCAGCTCCCGGTTGCGGGACAACTCGTCGCGCCAGTCCTCGTACTCCCGCAGCCGGCGCCGGCGATCGGCGGCCTTCGCGGCGAGGTAACCCTCGTAGCCGTCCCCGTACCGGGTCACCCGGCCCTCGCCGACCTCCAGGATCGTCGTGGTGACCCGTTCCAGGAACACCCGGTCGTGCGTCACCGCGAGCACGGTGCCCCGGTGCGCCCGCAGGTGGTTCTCCAGCCAGGCCACCGCCCGGTCGTCCAGGTCGTTGGTCGGCTCGTCGAGCAGCAGCAGCTCCGGCCGGGAGGCCAGCGTCCCCGCCAGCGCAAGCCGCGACCGCTCGCCGCCCGACAGGGTGGACAGCGGCCGGTCCCGGTCCAGGCCGGGCAGCCCGAGCCCGTGCAGGGCGATGTCCACCCGCGCGTCGGCCTCGTAACCGGCCCGCGCCTCGTACCGCGCGACGAGCCGTGCGTACGCCTCCAGCGCGGCGGTCAGCTCCGCCCCGGCCAGGCCCGCGAGCCCGGCCTCGGCCCGGCGCATCCGGGCCTCCAGCTCCCGCAGCCCGGCGAGCGCCGCGTCCACCGCGTCCTGGACGGTGGCCCCGGCGGGCAGGGCGAGCGACTGGGCGAGGTAGCCCGTGCCGCCGGGCGCGACGACGGTCAGCGCACCGTTGTCGGGCCGGTCGAGGCCGGCGACGAGCCGGAGCAGCGTGGACTTGCCGGCCCCGTTGTCGCCGATGACGCCGGCCCGCTCGCCGGGCCTGACGGTGAAGGTGACGTCGTCCAGCACGACGCGGTCGTCGTAGCGGCGGGTGACGTTCTGAAGTGTGAGTTGTCCGGTGTGCAAGAGAAGCCCCTGATTCTCGGCCCGTGCCGATCGACGCCGCGGTGGTCGGGGCGCGTCCGCGCACGCCGACGGCACACCGGGCCGCGTGCCGGAACGGCAGGCAGGCGTCACGGAGCCGCAAGGGCGTGGAAGTGCGGACGCGCGGGAGAATGCGCTACTGCGGAGCCGAGCTCAACGCAGGCGCAGGGGGAGTATCACAGAGAACCCATGCGCACCAAGGTAGGCGGGGGCCGGGGCAGCGGCAAGCGCTTTTCGGTCGCTCAGCGCTCGCTTTCCGCCGAGAGCTCCGCCTGGAGGTCCGCGTCGCGCATCCCCGGCAGCTCGTACCCCTTGGCCTCGTCCCACTCGACGTCCAGGTCGTCCATGTGCACATGCCAGTCGGCGTCCGGCAGCGCCCGGCGCAACTCCGTGACCGAGTCCAGCACATGGGCGACCACCGGCAGCAGCCGGCCGGGGTCGAACGGCATCTTGGTGGAGCCGTCGAGGACGGTCCCCGGCTCCGCCGCGCCGGGGTCGTACAGGTACAGGCTCTCCTCGTCCTCGTACGGGAACGACGCCCGGCGCTCGGCGACGACACGGGTGACGGTGGCCGACTCGGACCCGCTCAGCGGGGTGGCACGGCGCGCGGTGTAGTAGAGGGAGACGCTCATAGGGGGGAGCGTACGGGCGGGGTACGACAACGAGGGGCCGAAGGTTCCTCCCGGTGCGGAAACGGGTGTACCGCAGGGGAACCCGAGCAGAAGAGGAGAGGCGGGGGGCGGGCCCGGCCCGTACCCCGGCGCCGTCCCCTCCCGCACCGCTCACTCCCCGGAGCCGCAATCGTGTCCAGCCAGTCCAGCGGCACCGCCGCCGGGGCCCCGCCCCACCCGCACAGATCCGCGCAGACCGGCCCCGGAAGGGTCCGGCGCTGGCCGCTCGCGCTGCGCCGCACGCCCGTCTCGCTGTGGAACGACGACATATCGGACTGGGCCGCGGCCCTCACGTACTACGCGATCCTCGCCCTGTTGCCCGCGCTCCTGGTGACCGTGTCCGTCATCGGACTCGCCAGCCCCGGCGCCACCGGCGCGCTGATCGCCGACATCACCGCCTTCGCGCCCGCCGAGGCCGCCACCGCGCTGCGCGAGCCGCTGGAGGCCGCCACCCAGCAGCGCACCGCCGTCTGGCTGCTCGTCGCGACCGGGTCCGTCAGCGCGCTGTGGTCCGCGTGCAGCTACCTCGCGGTGTTCCGGCGGGCGCTGCACGCCATGCACGGGGTACAGGACACCCGGCCGGCGCTGCGCCAGGCGCACATCATCGTGGCGTGGGCGGTCGGGCTGCTCCTGCTGATGATGGCCAGCGCGTTCGCCCTCGTGCTCACCGGACCGCTGGCGCGCTGGGCGGGGCACCGGCTGGGCGTGACCCACGTGGGGGACGCGGTGTGGGCGGTGCTGAAGTGGCCGCTGCTGCTGTGCCTGGTCGCCGGGCTGATCACGGTCCTCTTCCGCACCGGCCCGGAGCCGGCCCGCCGGGCCCGTCAGGCGCTGCCCGGCGGGGTACTCGCCGCGCTGCTGTGGCTGGCCGCGTCGGCGGGGTTCGCGCTCTACGCCACGTACATCGGCTCCTACAGCCGGCTGTACGGCTCCCTCGCGGGGCTCGTGGTGTTCCTGATCTGGGTGTGGTTCACCAACCTGGCGCTGCTGTCCGGGGCCCAGTTCAACGTCGAGCTGGACCGGGCCCGGCGCGGCTGAGGGCTGTCCCGCGTTCCCGGCCGGCGCGCGGCGTCCGCTACGGCACCGGGAACGGCGGGCCGGCCCTCAGTCTCCCGTCGTCCCGTCCACGATCTCGCGGATGATGTCGATGTGGCCGTTGTGACGGGCCGTCTCCTCGACGAGGTGCAGCAGGATCCAGCGCAGATCGGGCGCCGAGCCGTTCGAGCGCTTCCGCTCGGCACGCGTGTCCAGGTCGTGGGCCGCGACCAGTTCCCGGTAGCGGGCGCACTGCTCCTCGTACTCCCGCAGCACATCGGCGAGCGGCAGGTCGACGGCGATCCGCATCTCGCGGTCCGGGTCCTCGTCCGTCCACGGACCCTCGTCCTCGCCGCCGAGGAAGACGACCTCGAACCAGTAGTACTCGACCCAGCGCAGATGGTTGACCACCCCCGCGAGCGTCATCAGCGGCGAGCCGGGCAGGGGCGCCCGCACGGCGTCCTCCTGCGAAAGCCCTTCGCACTTGGCCACCGCGGTGGCGCGGGTGTAGTCGAGGAACGTGGTCAGCTGGGTGCGCTCGTCCCATGCGGGAGGCGTGTCGGTGCGTGTCATCGCCGCACAGCCTCCCGGGGCGGGGCGGGGTTGTCCACCGCTTATGCCTCGGCGCGCGGGGCCGGATCCCGCAGCGCCGGATGCCCGGGGCCGAGGAACACGGCGATGTCCGGGCCTTCCGCCGGGCCGGGCACCCGGCGCCAGCCGAGCCTCCGGTAGAGGCGCACCGCGGGCTCGGCGTCCGCAGAGGTCAGCAGCCAGCAGCGGCCCCCGGGCGCGGACGCGGTGACGGACTCCAGGAGCGCGGCCGCCAGGCCGGTCCCCCGGGCGCGCGGGCTGAGCGCGAGTTCGTCCACCTCCAGCGCGCCGACGAGCCAGGCCGCCGTCCGCTCGGGGCCCAGGAGCGAGGCGACGGCCGCGTAGGCCCGGGTGGAGGGGAAGGGGGAGCCGGTGGTCCAGGCCGTCGCGAACCCCACCACCGAGCCGGCGTCCGGGGCGTCCGGGGAGCCGCTCAGCGCGAGTGCGGCCCTGAATCCGGGACGGGCGGCGTCCTCCGCCAGGCGCAGGACATAGCCCTCGGCCTGATCCGGGTCCTCGTGCCACGGCGGGCCCGCGAACGCCTCCGCGTAGGTCTGCCGTATCCCGTCCTGCCGCGCCAACAGCGCGTCACCGCCGCTCGGTTGCACCCACATGCCCATGTCGCGACTCCCCGCCCGCCCCCGCCCCGCGGACCGACCGGCCCGTCCGGCGAGTCTACGAGCCGGCCGCGCGACCGGGGGCGCCCCCGCACGGGCCCCCTGGATCCGAGCCCCGGACCACGGGTTGCCCGTACGCTCGGATACCGACCACCCGCCGGCCCCACGGCGCCGCCCTGTGCGGTGTCCCGGGCGGGGCGGGCAGCCACCACGAGTACCGAGGTGACGCGCCGATGAGTGACGGTTTCTTCTGCTCGTACCACCTGTGCTGGAGCCGCCCCGACGCCGAATCGCTGCTCGGCGACCTGGAGGCGGCGGGGGTGCGGGCGGACCACCCGGTCACCCGGCGCATCACCCTGGTCAGCCCCGGCACCGACCCGTCCGGTACGCAGTCCTGGGTGAGCCGGGACCAACTCGTGCTGCTGACCGGGCTGCAACGCCTGGACCGGGTCGACTTCCTGCTCTGGCTGCCCGGCGGCGAGGAGATACGGGCCACGGCCGGCCGGGGCGACGACGGCACGGTGGAGCTGCGCTTCGGCCTCGGCACGCTGGACCGCGACGCCCGGGAACGGGTGGTCCGCGCGGTGCGCGAGGCGATCGGGCGGGCCTCACTGCTCTGCGTCGGCTTCGTGCTCGACCGCGAGGGCGCGTCGGCGGCCACCGACTGGGCGGGCTTCATCGTCAAGGGGTCGGTGTACTTCGACTGCTGGCCGGACACGCTCGCGGTGCTGCCCGAAGTGGCCGCCGCCCAGCCGCAGCTGTCCGGCGTGAACTCCTTCCAGCAGTCACCGTGGGTCGTCTACGGCAGCGACGTCCCCCGCAGGTGACCCCTCACGGGGACTGCTCGACCCGGACCTGCACACCCGGTCGCAGCCCCCACGCCGCCATCGCGCCCGCCTCCGCCTCGATCACATGCCGGCCGCGCGGCCGGGGCAGCCCGAGCCGGCCCGGCTTCATGGTGTGGACCGCCAGCACGTTGAACTTCCGGTCCAGGTAGGCCACATCGATGGTGAACCGCATCCGGAAGGAGTGCACGCTCCCGCACGGCGTGATCATCAGCGCCCCGTCGACCCCGTCCCGCCCGAGCAGCCCGCGCGCCCGGTGCCGGTAGGACGCCGCGATCCGCAGCGGCACCCGGGTCTCGGTCACCCCGTCCCGGTCCGTGATCGTCAGCGTCCCCGTGCCATCGCGCCATCCAGCCATGGCCCGACGTTAGCGGCGCCGGTCCGCCGCCGGGCCCGAATCCACAGCCACAACCCCCGTCCGGGGCGCGCCGATTAGGATCGCTGGGGTGTACGCCATGCTGACAGGGGCCGCCGCACTCTGGGGCGCCGCGACCGGGCTCCTGGTCCCGCGCGCCGCCTACCGGTTCGCCGTTCCGCCCGGCGAACCGTGGCGGGACGCCTGCCCGGCGGGCCACCCCCTCACCGGCCCCGCCCGCGCCTGGCTGGGCGCGACACGCTGCGGCGGGTGCGCGGAGGGGGCGGTCGCGGAGGTGCGTACGGGAGCCGCCGGCGCGGTACCGGACGAGGAGGCACCCACCGCACCCGCCCCCCGCTACGCCCCCCACCGTTTCGCCCCCCTCGTCACCGCGCTCGCCTGTGCCGCCCTCTCCTGGGCCACCGGGACGCGGCCCGAGCTGGCGGCCTGGCTGCTGCTCGCCCCGGTCGCCGTGCTCCTCGCGAGCATCGACCACCGCGTGCACCGGCTGCCCGACGGGCTGACCCTGCCGGCCGCCGGAGCCGCCGCCGTACTCCTGGGCCTGGCCGCACTGCTGCCGGAACACGCGGGCTCCTGGCTCTCCGCCCTCCTCGGCGGACTCGCCCTGGGCGCGTTCTACCTCCTGCTCTTCCTCATCAACCCGGTCGGCATGGGCTTCGGCGACGTCAAACTGGCCCTCTCCGTGGGCACGGTCCTCGGCTGGTACGGCTGGACCGTGGTCTTCGCGGGCGGCTTCGCGGGTTTCCTGCTGGGCGCGGTGTACGGGGCGGCGCTCGTCGCGCTGCGTCGCGCGGGCCGCAAGACGGGCATTCCGTTCGGCCCGTTCATGATCGCGGGAGCGTTCCTGGGGCTGCTGTTCGGGGGGCTGGCGGCCTGAGCGAAGCGGAGCCAGGAGTCCCGCCCGCAGCCAGGTGGCCAGCCGCCACCGCCGGTGCCCCGGCCCACCCGTAATGCGGTCGCGGCCGGCCGGGGGCGGCTGGGACGATGGCTCCATGACCGCAGCGCCCGACGCCACCCCGCCCACCCCCGGCGAAGCCGACCGGTTCGACGCCCTGGTCGCGGAGGCGGACAGCGTCTCCGTCGACGGATGGGACTTCTCCTGGCTCGACGGGCGGGCCACCGAGCAGCGGCCCTCCTGGGGGTACGCGCGGGCCATGGGGGAGCGGATGGGGCGGGCGCGGGCCGCGCTCGACATCCAGACGGGCGGGGGCGAGGTGCTGGCCTCCGTGCCGGAGCTGCCGCCGCTCGCCGTCGCCACCGAGTCCTGGCCGCCGAACATCGCGCGGGCGACCGCGCTGCTGCACCCGCGCGGGGTGGCCGTCGTCGCGGACGAGGACGAGCCGCCGCTGCCGTTCGGGGACGGGGCCTTCGACCTGGTGGTCAGCCGGCATCCGGTGACCACGTGGTGGGAGGAGATCGCCCGGGTGCTGGCGCCCGGTGGCACGTACTTCTCGCAACAGGTGGGCCCGGCGAGCGTCTTCGAACTGGTCGAGTACTTCCTCGGGCCGCAGCCCCCGGAGGTGCGCGGCGCGCGCGACCCGGAACGGGCGCGGGCCGACGCCGAGGCGGCCGGGCTCGACGTCGTGGACCTCCGGTCGGAGCGGCTGCGCACCGAGTTCCACGACATCGGGGCCGTCGTCTACTTCCTGCGCAAGGTGATCTGGATGGTGCCCGGCTTCACCGTCGAGCGGTACCGGGCCCCACTCGCCGCGCTGCACCACCGGCTGGAGACCGGGGGCCCGTTCGTCGCCCACACCACCCGCTTCCTGATCGAGGCCCGCAAGCCCGCGTGAGACCGGCGCCCCCGTACGGCCCGAAGGATGGCACTCTGGTCGCGAGCGCTCGCGGAAGGAGCAGGCCATGGACCTCGGCACCGACGGAAACGCCGCGCACGGCCCGCGCCGGGGCGGCGCCGAGTGGCTCAAGGGGGCCAGGATCGTCCGCGTGCTCGGGATCTTCTACCGCCCCGAGGGCCGGATGGGCGAGCCCGAGGCCGTCTCGTTCGTGCTGGACGACGGCCAGTCGGTCCGCCTGACCTGCGCCTCCGACGGCACCCTGCACGTGGGCGCCGGCACCTGGCCGCAGCTGCCCGACTGGTGTGTGCCCGCCGCCCAGTGGGAGTTCGCCGGGCTGGCCGGCCTGCCGGAGGCTCCGGAGGGCGGCTGGACGGTGCTGAGTACGGAGGAACGCCGGGACGAGCGGGGCGAGGTCCACGAGGCCGTGATCCGCTGCGAGGGCGGCCGCTTCGTGGTCGTCGGCGGGGACACCGTGGGTGTCCGCTTCACCCGGGGCCACCGGGGCGCGGCATCCACGACGTGACGCGACGTCATGGTGCCGGGGGGGGCAACTCTCCCCGCCGCACGCGCGCGGGGCGCCGCGCAGCGCGGTGACGCCAACCCGCACTACGCCTTCCACTCGTCCGCCGTGTCCCTCGGGACCCTCCGCGTGGACGGCTCGCTGGACGGCATGGTCAACGTACTCGTCAACGCGGAGGCGCACGGTCGCTACATGGAGGGAACGGGCTGTGTGAAGCCCCGGGGCGGCCCCTGACGAGCGGAATGTGGACATCCTGTGGACGTCTCGAGCGTGTCCCCGGTGCCCGTCCCGGGTTGGGTGGTGTTCCCGCAGGTCAGGGGCTTGTGCCAGGGGTCCGGTCGATGACCGGAGCGAAGCCTCTCACTCTCGGAGAGTAATTATTTCGCGTCGCGGCACCCAGCATCACTTACGAAGGGTTATGGTGGAAACCCCCCCTCGGGCCGGTCCGTAACCCCCCCCACGGACCGGCCCGTTTTTTTCTGCCCGGCAACGGGGCCGGGCGCCCGCTCAGCCCCGCGCGGCCCAGATGTTGGTGCCCTCGGTGTCGACGGCGAAGGCGTCGATCTCCTTCAGCTCCTCGGCCGACAGCTCCGGGCCCGCCAGCGCCGCGACGTTCTCCTCCAGCTGCCCCACGCTCGACGCGCCGATCAGGGCGGACGTCATCCGGCTGTCGCGCAGCACCCACGTCAGGGCCAGCTGGGCGAGCGACTGGCCCCGACGGCGCGCGATGTCGTTCAGCCCGTTCAGCCGGCGCACCACCTCCTGCGACAGCAGGTCCGGGTCGAGCGACTTGCCCTGCGTGGCGCGGGAACCCTCCGGGATGCCGTTCAGGTACTTGCCGGTCAGCAGCCCCTGGGCCAGCGGTACGAAGGAGATGCAGCCCATCCCGGCCGCCTCCAGCGTGTCGAGGAGCCCGTCCTCCTCGGTCCAGCGGTTGATCATCGAGTAGGACGGCTGGTGGATCAGGGCCGGCACGCCCATCTCGCGCAGCAGCCGCGCCGCCTCGGCGGTCTGCGCCGAGTTGTACGAGGACACCCCCACGTACAGCGCCTTGCCCTGCTGCACGGCGGAGGCCAGCGCCCCCATCGTCTCCTCCAGCGGAGTCTCCGGGTCGAAGCGGTGTGAGTAGAAGATGTCGACGTAGTCCAGGCCCATCCGCTTCAGCGAGGCGTCCAGCGACGACAGCAGGTACTTGCGCGAGCCCCACTCCCCGTACGGCCCGGGGTGCATCTCGTACCCCGCCTTGGTCGAGACCAGCAGTTCGTCCCGGTACGGGGCGAAGTCCTGGCGGAAGAGCTTGCCGAAGTTCAGCTCGGCCGAGCCGGCCGGCGGGCCGTAGTTGTTGGCCAGGTCGAAATGGGTCACACCCAGGTCGAAGGCGCGGCGCAGGATGGCCCGCTGGGAGCCGAGCGCCCGGTCGTCGCCGAAGTTGTGCCAGAGGCCGAGCGAGACGGCCGGCAGCTTCAGACCGCTGCGTCCGCTGCGCCGGTACTCCATGGAGTCGTAGCGGGTCGGGGCGGCCTGGTAGGGGGAGGAGGAATCAGTCACGTTTCCCTCCTTATCACGGACTTGTGACAGGCCGGGTTGGGTGGGTGCGGGGCCAGCGCAGTAATGTGGCCTGACGGGACTGCCATGACACGGCGGGGCGATCCGCCCCCTTCCAGTGCGGCGATCCGATCCCCAGGGGACGACCCCGGACCCCTGACGCGGGGCCGGCGGGCCCGCACGGAACCGAGAGGTGGACTCAGTGAACTTGCGCGACCTGGTGTACGGGCTCTACGCGCGCCGGGTGGAGGCCCGCCTCGACCACTCCCAGGTGCCCAAGCACATCGGCGTCATCCTCGACGGCAACCGCCGCTGGGCCAAGGCGTCCGGCGGCACGGCGGCCGAGGGCCACCAGGCCGGGGCCGAGAAGATCAAGGAACTCCTGGGCTGGTGCAGCGAGACCGACGTCGAGGTCGTCACGCTCTGGATGCTGTCCACCGACAACTTCGACCGGCCCGAGGCCGAGCTGACACCCCTCCTCGGCATCATCGAGAACACGGTGCGCGGCCTGGCCGCGGACGGCCGCTGGCGGGTCCACCACGTCGGCACGCTCGACCTGCTGCCCGCCCACACCCAGACCGTCCTCAAGGAGGCCGAGCAGGCCACGGTCGGAGTAGACGGGATACTCGTCAACGTCGCCGTGGGCTACGGAGGCCGGCAGGAGATCGCCGACGCCGTCCGCTCCCTGCTCCTGGAACACTCCGCCAAGGGCACCTCCTTCGAGGACCTGGCCGAGATCGTCTCCACCGACCTCATCTCCGAGCACCTCTACACCCGCGGCCAGCCCGACCCCGACCTCGTCATCCGCACCAGCGGCGAGCAGCGTCTCTCCGGGTTCATGCTCTGGCAGAGCGCGCACTCCGAGTACTACTTCTGCGAGGTCTTCTGGCCGGCCTTCCGCCGGGTCGACTTCCTGCGGGCGCTGCGCGACTACGCCGCCCGCCACCGCCGCTACGGAGGCTGAGTCGGGCGGGGTCCGCCCCGCGGTCCCCCGGAAGAGATCCGGTCGGCATGGCCGGCCGGGTAAGAGGGCATATCCCTGACAGGCCGGCGCCCGGTCACCAGCCGGGTGGGCGCCGATGACAAGTGGGATGCCACGCGACGCCCGCCGTCGCACCCCGACCTCTTCCGAGGGGGTACGTCCTTCCGTGGTGACCAGCACAAAGCGCCGCCTGCCCGACAGGCGCACCTACGTTCTCGACACCAGCGTCCTGCTGGCCGATCCGAACGCCATGGCCCGCTTCGACGAGCACGAGGTCGTGCTCCCGGTCGTCGTGGTCACGGAACTGGAGGCCAAACGGCACCATCCGGAGCTCGGCTACTTCGCCCGCCAGGCCCTGCGCCTGCTGGACGACTTCCGGGTCCGCTACGGACGGCTGGACGCGCCGATCCCCCTCGGGGACCTCGGCGGGACGCTCCGCGTCGAGCTCAACCACTCCGATCCCGGCGTCCTGCCCGCCGGCTACCGGTTGGGGGACAACGACTCGCGGATCCTCGCGGTCGCGCGCAACCTCCAGGCCGAGGGGTACGACGTCACGGTCGTCTCCAAGGACCTCCCGCTGCGCATCAAGGCGTCATCGGTAGGACTCCTCGCCGAGGAGTACCGCGCGGAGCTGGCGATCACCGACTCCGGCTGGACGGGCATGTCCGAACTGTCCCTCGCCGCCGACCAGGTGGACCTGCTCTTCGCCGAGGAGACGCTGTACGTCCCCGAGGCCGCCGAACTGCCCGTGCACACCGGCCTGGTCCTCCAGTCCGAACGCGGCAAGGCGCTCGGCCGGGTCACCCCCGAGGGCAACGTGCGGCTCGTCCGCGGCGACCGGGAGGCGTTCGGCATCCACGGCCGCAGCGCCGAGCAGCGCATCGCCCTGGACCTGCTGCTCGACCAGGAGGTGGGCATCGTCTCGCTGGGCGGCCGGGCCGGCACCGGCAAGTCGGCGCTGGCGCTCTGCGCGGGGCTCGAAGCGGTGCTGGAGCGCGGGCAGCACAAGAAGGTGATGGTCTTCCGCCCGCTGTACGCGGTGGGCGGGCAGGAGCTCGGCTATCTCCCCGGCAGCGAGGCCGAGAAGATGAGCCCCTGGGCGCAGGCGGTCTTCGACACCCTCTCGGCCGTCTCCGGGCGCGAGGTGATCGAGGAGGTGCTGGGGCGCGGCATGCTGGAGATCCTGCCGCTCACCCACATCCGGGGCCGTTCGCTGCACGACGCCTTCGTGATCGTCGACGAGGCCCAGTCGCTCGAACGGAACGTCCTGCTGACCGTGTTGTCCAGGATCGGCACGAATTCCCGGGTCGTTCTCACCCATGACGTGGCCCAGCGGGACAACCTCAGGGTCGGCCGTTACGACGGTGTGGTCGCCGTGGTCGAGAAGCTGAAGGGGCATCCGCTCTTCGCCCATGTCACGCTCACGCGCTCGGAGCGTTCCCGCATCGCCGCGCTGGTGACCGAAATGCTGGAGGAAGGTCAGATCTGATACGGGTTGGGACGTTGACGCCGCCCGGCGGGCCAAGCAGCCTAGCCGGGCGGCGGCGTGTTGCGGCGCCTTTTCCGTCAATCAGGTCCGCCAAACGGGGTGTGACCTTTCCCACGCAACGGAGAATTGCTTCCCGCGGTCCGGTTCCGGCAGAGTCTTGCTTCCGTCAGGCCCCGCATACGGCACACCGGCACCTCCAGAGGCGCCACGCACCACACAACTCAACAACCGCCGTCCGTATGCCGCCCGCGAGCACCACGCGGCGCTCCTCCCGAGGAGCCGCCCACCGGGCCCGTGCCTTCCCGTGACCCAAGCAGTAGGGAGGCCAGTGCCAGGGGCACGATTGCGCCCGCGAGGTCACCTAAGCGGGCGATGCTGGAAGGACACCGTGTGAGCCGGATTTCGGTCCGGGGGTTCGCCGTGGCATCCGCCACCGCGGTCACCACCGTAGGCGCCGTCGTAGGCGTTGCATCGGGCAGCACCCCTGCTGCCGACGACAACAACTTCGAGGCGACCGCAGCCGACACCACGCTGCTCGCAGACATTCCCGCGGGCCAGCAGGCCCAGGTGCAGACCGCTTCGCTGACGCAGCAGGCCGACGCCCAGGCGTCCGCCGCCGACGCCGCCGCGAAGAAGTCCGCGGAGGAGACCGCCCGCGTCCAGGCCGCCAAGGACGCGAAGTCCAAGAAGCAGGCCGCCGAGGACAGGCTGGAGCGCGAGCGCCAGGAGAAGAAGGACCGTCAGGAGCGCGCAAGCCGCTCCGAGATCCGCTCCACCGCGTCGTTCGCCCAGCAGAGCTCGTACACCGTGGCCGAGGTGCAGGCCATCGCGCGCCAGATCGTGCCGGCGGACCAGTTCCAGTGCTTCAGCAACATCGTGAACCACGAGTCGAGCTGGAACTACCGCGCGAGCAACCCGTCTTCCGGTGCGTACGGTCTCGTCCAGGCGCTGCCCGGCTCGAAGATGGCCTCGGCCGGTGCCGACTGGATGACCAACCCGGCCACCCAGATCAAGTGGGGCCTGAGCTACATGAGCAGCCCGCGCTACAAGAGCCCCTGCGGCGCCTGGGCCTTCTGGCAGGCCAACCACTGGTACTAGAACCAGGGTTCACAAGCTCAACCCCCGTGAAGCCCCCCGCCGTCCCTCGGTGGGGGGCTTCACGCGTGTACGGTCGTGCCGAACGCTGCCGGGGGAGCGGTGGGGAGAGCGGACGGGGGTAGAGGAACAGCTATGTCGAAACTGCCGGGGTGGCTCGGACAACTGGGTGCTGAGCTGAGCAGGCTGAGCGAGCGTCTTGATGAGCGGCGGGCCGAGTCGGAAGCCGACGACCCCCTGCTCACGCACACGGACCCGGCGAGGGCCGGGAAGGACGAGGCGGCGCACGCCGACCAGGTGCCGGCCCCGCCCACCTACGCGCCCACCGTGGCCGCGCGCCCCGATCCGGTCGCGGCGATCCCGTGGGGGATGCGGGTCGCGGCCGAGGCGGGCTGGCGGCTGCTGGTGCTGGCGGGGACCCTCTGGGTGCTGATGCGGGTCATCAGCGCCGTGCAGCTGGTCGTGCTGGCCTTCGTCGCCGCGCTGCTCGTCACCGCGCTGCTCCAGCCGACCGTCGCCCGGCTGCGGCGCCACGGGCTGCCGAGGGGCCTGGCGACAGCCGTCACCGCGATCTCCGGCTTCGTCATCATGGGACTGGTCGGCTGGTTCGTGGTGTGGCAGGTCATGGACAACATCGACACCTTGTCCGACAAGGTGACGAAGGGGATCGACGACCTCAAGAACTGGCTCCTGGCCAGTCCGTTCCATGTGACCGACAAACAGATCAACGACATCGCCAAGAACCTCAGCGACACCGTCGGCACCAACACCGAGGCCATCACCTCCGCCGGCCTGCAGGGCGTCACCGTGGTCGTGGAGTTCATGACCGGCGCGCTGCTCGCGATGTTCTCGACGCTCTTCCTGCTCTACGACGGCGCGCGCATCTGGCAGTGGGTGCTCAAGCTGGTGCCCGCGCAGGCGAGGCCCGGGGTCGCCGGGGCCGGTCCGCGCGCCTGGCGGACGCTGACCGCCTATGTGCGCGGCACGGTCATCGTGGCCCTGATCGACGCGATCTTCATCGGGCTCGGGATCTACTTCCTCAACGTGCCGATGGCGGTGCCGCTGGCCGTCTTCATCTTCTTGTTCGCCTTCATCCCGCTCGTCGGGGCGGTGGTCTCCGGAGCGCTGGCGGTGGTCGTCGCCCTGGTCACGGAGGGCGTGTTCACCGCGCTGATGGTGCTGGCCGTGGTCCTCGCCGTGCAGCAGATCGAGGGCCACGTCCTCCAGCCGTTCATCCTGGGCCGGGCGGTGCGGGTGCACCCGCTGGCCGTGGTGCTCTCGGTGGCGGCGGGCGGCATGGTCGCCGGGATCGGCGGCGCGGTGGTGGCGGTGCCGCTGGTCGCGGTGACCAATACGGTGGTCGGCTATCTGCGGTCGTACGGGCAGGAGAATTCGCGGCGCCACTCGCCGCCCCCGCACGGGGCGACCGCGCTCGACGCGGCGCCGACGGCCGCCCCGGCTCCCGAGAAGGACGGGGACGAACCGTCGCCGGACGCCTCGTAACGCGTACGCACGGGAAGAAGGGCCCCTCGGACGGTCGGTCGTCCTCGGGGCCCTTCTCGTATCCAGGGTACGGCGCCTACTCGGCGAGTACGGCCTCGGCTTCGAGGGTCACACCCACCGCCTGGATCACCGAGGCGATCTTGACGGCTTCCTGGATGGTCTCGCGGTCCACGCCGGCCTTGCGGAGCACCTGCTCGTGCGAGTCGAGGCACTGGCCGCAGCCGTTGATCGCGGACACGGCGAGCGACCACAGCTCGAAGTCGACCTTCTCCACGCCCGGCTTGCCGATGACGTTCATCCGCAGGCCCGCGCGCAGGTTCCCGTACTCGGGGTCCGAGAGCAGGTGGCGGGTGCGGTAGAAGACGTTGTTCATCGCCATGATGGCGGCGGCCGACTTCGCGGCGGTGTACGCCTCCGCGGAGAGGTTGGCCTTCGCCTCGGGCTCCAGCTCGCGCAGCACCTTCGGCGAGCGCGAGGCGATCGCGCAGGCCAGGACGGTGCCCCAGAGCTGCTGCTGCGGGAGCTCGCTGTTGCCGATGACCGAACCGAGGTTCAGCTTCAGGTCCTTGGCGAAGTCCGGTATGGCGGACTTCAGTTCGTCGAGAGCCATGTCGGTATCAGCTCACTCGCCCGAGAGGAGCGCGACCGGGTCCAGGGTGTTCTCGCCCTTGGTCCAGTTGCAGGGGCACAGCTCGTCGGTCTGCAGGGCGTCGAGGACCCGCAGGACCTCCTTGGGGTTACGGCCCACGGAACCGGCGGTCACCATGGTGAACTGGATCTCGTTGTTCTGGTCCACGATGAAGACGGCGCGCTGCGCGAAGCCGTCCTCGCCCTCGATGCCGAGGTCGCGCATGAGCTCGTGCTTCGAGTCGGCCATCATCGGGAAGGGCAGGTCGGTCAGGTCCGGGTGGTCCTTGCGCCAGGCGTGGTGCACGAACTCGGAGTCGCCGGAGAAGCCGAGGATCTGGGCGTCGCGGTCGGCGAACTCGTCGTTCAGCTTCCCGAAGGCGGCGATCTCAGTGGGGCACACGAAGGTGAAGTCCTTCGGCCACGCGAAGACGATCTTCCACTGACCCTCGTAGGTCTTGTGGTTGATCTGCTCGAACTCCTTGCCGCTCTCCAGCGACACGCAGGCGGTCAGGTCGAACTCGGGGAACTTGTCACCGACAGTGAGCACGCGCTCTCCTTGCAGCGTAGGTTCTCCCCTTTTGAGGGAGTTCCTGGGGGTTGGACGATCTCCACCATGGCACAGAGTGCATTGATCGCGGAAATAGCTACACTCGGTCGTGATGATCGGAGGTACCTATCAGTGGTGCAGAGCAATCCGGGCAACCGGCTCAAACAGCCCAGCCTCTCGCAGCTGCGCGCCTTCGCCGCCGTCGCCGAGTATCTGCACTTCCGGGACGCGGCGGCCGCAATCGGGATGAGTCAGCCGGCGCTCTCCGGGGCCGTCTCCGCGCTGGAGGAGGCACTGGGTGTCCAGCTCATCGAGCGTACGACGCGCAAGGTGCTGCTCTCGCCCGCCGGGGAACGGCTCGCGGTGCGGGCGCGCGTCGTGCTCGACGCCGTCGGCGAGCTGATGGAGGAGGCCGAGGCGGTCCGCGCCCCCTTCACCGGAGTGCTCAGGCTCGGCGTGATCCCGACCGTCGCCCCGTATCTGCTGCCGGCGGTGCTGCGGCTGGTCCATGAGCGCTACCCGGCCCTCGACCTCCAGGTGCACGAGGAGCAGACCTCCTCCCTGATCGAGGGGCTGGGCGCCGGACGGCTCGACCTGCTGCTGCTCGCCGTGCCCCTCGGTGTCCCCGGGGTCAGCGAGCTCCCGCTCTTCGACGAGGACTTCGTGCTCGTCATGGACCGCGGCCACCCGCTCGGCGGGCACGCCGACATCCCCCGCGACGCGCTGCGGGAGCTGCCGCTGCTGCTGCTGGACGAGGGGCACTGCCTGCGGGACCAGGCGCTCGACATCTGCCGCGAGGCCGGCCGGGCGGAAGGCGCGCCGGTCACCACGACCGCGGCCGGGCTCTCCACCCTGGTCCAGCTGGTGGCCGGGGGCCTCGGAGTGACGCTGCTGCCGCGCACCGCGGTCACCGTCGAGACCGCCCGCAACGAGGCGCTGACCACGGGGTACTTCGCGGACCCGGCCCCCACCCGGCGGGTGGCGCTGGCGATGCGGACCGGGGCGGCCCGGCACGAGGAGTTCGAGGAACTGGCGGCGGCGCTGCGCGAGGCCATGGGGGCGTTGCCGGTACGCGTGACGGAGGGCGGCCGGACCTGACGTCCGGCCGCCCTCCGCGGTGTCACTCGCTGCGCAGCCCGTCCGGGCGCATCATGCGCCACAGCGGCGGCAGGGACAGCAGCGTGACCAGCAGGATGAGCGCCCCGCCCGCTCCCGCGAGGGGCAGGAACACCAGCCAGTCGTCGACCTCCTTGCCGACCATCCAGCAGAGCGCCGCGCCCAGCGAGAGGCCGCCGGCCACCGCCACCGCGAGTCCGATGACCACCGGGAGCGCGGTCTGCCAGAGCACCGACCAGGCGAGGGTGGTCCGCCGGGTGCCGAAGGCGACCAGCACCGACAGCAGCCGCTTGCGTTCGCGCAGCTGTTCCAGCTGGGAGACCAGCATGGAGGCCGCGATCAGCAGCAGCGTGACCGTGGCGCCGACCTGGAGGCCGGTCTGGACGCTGGCGTACTGGCGGTCGCGTGCGACGGACGTCAGGGTGACCAGGCGCATGCCGGGGTCGATGCGGGCCGCCGTGTTGCGTACGTACTCGGCGGCGTCCGGGACGCTCTCGTCGATGCGGATCTGAGAGGCGGTGATCGCGCCCGGCAGAGTGGTCGCGTCGATCGCCCCCGGGGTGACCATGATCCCCCAGCGGTCCTCGCCGAGCGGGTCCTTGCGGCTGAGGACGGTCTTCGCGTCGGCGGGCAGCGTCCAGCGCAGCTTCCGGCCGCTCCCCGACTCGAACTCGACCTCCTTGCCCTTGCGGGCGGTCTTGTCCATCCAGCCGGCCATGTCCTTGTCGTTCCTGGGGTGCACGACGAAGGAGTCGCCGTCCTCGCAGGAGTCGATGCGGGCGACCTCGCGCAGGGTGGCGCAGTCACCGACGTTCAGCGAGGTGGTGGGCTGCATCTCTCCGTCGGCGTACTTCCCCGGCTTGGTGACGTACGCCTCGATCATGCCGATGACCTGGGTGACGCCCTTGGTGGCGCGGAACTCCTTGATGGTGTCCACGGCGGCGTTGCCGCCGACCTTCTGCGACACGGCGTAGAACTGGGCGCGGGTGGGGTCCTGACCGGTCGCCTTGTTGAAGTCGGCGTTCATCGAGGCGAACAGCATCTGCACGGCGACCGCGCCGGCCACCGCCACGGTGACCCCGCTGACCGCACGGGAGGCGGTCCCGCTGTTCAGCTGGAGCCTGCGGGTGGCGAGCTGCCAGGGCACCGGGCCCCCGCGCAGCCGGTTCACGCACGCCTCGACCAGCCACGGCAGCAGCAGGGCGAGCCCGAGGAGGACCAGGATCGCGCCGATGGTGATGGGGTAGGGGTTGACGACCTCGTACTCGCCCGACTGGCCGTTGAGCGCGAGCACGCCGAGCCCCGCGAGGGGGAGCAGCAGCCGCCACCACAGTCGGCGCTTGCGGGCCCGGCCGTTGCGTACGACCCCGAGCGGCTCGATGACCACGGAGCGCATCGCGGACAGCGTGACCAGCACGGCGGTCAGCGGGACGGCGACCGCGATCAGCAGGCACAGCCGCGGGTCGGGGGCGAGGTCCGCGGGGAAGGCGCTGACGTCCCAGACCTCGATGTGGCCCACGAACTGCCGCCCCACCAGGAAGAGCACGAGGCCGATGAGCACACCGAGCACGGAGCCGAACAGGGCCTCGCCCGCCGCGATCCGCCGGGTCGACCTGATGTCCGTACCGACCAGGCGCAGCGCGGCGAGCCGGCGGTCGCGGCGGTCGCCGCCGAAGCGCACGGCGGTGGCGATGAAGATGGCGACCGGTGCGAGCAGCACCACGCAGCCCATGATCACCAGCACGACGAGCAGCGGGGCGAGCGGCGGGGTCGGCTCGGGGTCGCCGTATCCGGTGACGCGGTGGCCGCCCGCGGCCGTGGTCAGGGTGTCGCTGCCGGCGTAGAACCACAGTTCGTTGGGCGACCGCAGGCCGTCGTCCGCGATGGTGCCGGTGATCCTGTACGGGTAACGCTCCTTGAGCAGGGCGTTGTCCGGGTCGTCCAGCAGGTCCTTCAGGGCGGGGGAGACGACCATCTCGCCGGCGGCGGGGAGGGCGTCGATGCCCGGCGGGAGCACCGGGTGGCTGCCCTCGGCGCGCATCAGGTAGCCGCTGATGCTGCGGTCGTGGTACTCGCTGTCCGACCCGATCCGCAGGACCGAGGTGTCGGACTTCCTGCCCTGCGCGTCCGGGTTCTCGGAGATCTTCGTCTCGCTGCGGGCCGTGTCGCGGTCGTTGCGCACGTCGAGCGCGTGCGGCACCGAGGCGGCGAGGAAGAGCAGCGTGACGCCGAGGCCGACGCCGACCGCGGTGAGCAGCGTGCGGATCCAGCCCTCGCGCCCGCCGGCGGCGGCGAACCGGACGCCGAGGGCGAGGTCGCGCAGCCAGGGCGCGGTGCGGGAGGGGCGGGCCGGCGGCGCGGGTGCGGGGGCCGGGGTCCGCTTCTCGTCCAGCAGCGTCATACGGCGTGCTCCAGGTCGCGGGCCCGGCCGTCGCGCACGGTGACGTCGCGGTCGGAGTAGGCGGCGACGCGGGCCTCGTGGGTCACCAGGACCACCGCGACGTTGGCGGAGCGGGCGGCGTCGGTGAGCAGCTGCATGACCCGCTCGCCGTTGAGGGAGTCCAGGGCGCCGGTCGGCTCGTCGGCGAAGATCACCTTCGGGGACGCGGCGAGCGCGCGGGCCACGGCGACGCGCTGGCCCTGGCCGCCGGAGACCTCGCCGGGGCGCTTGCCCCCGATGTCCTCGACCTCCAGGCGCTCCATCCAGGAGAGGGCGGTGCGCTCGGCGTCCTTGCGGCGGGTGCCGTTGAGGCGGAGCGGCAGGGCGACGTTCTCGACGCAGGTGAGCTCGGGCACGAGCTGGCCGAACTGGAAGACGAACCCGAAGTCGCTGCGGCGCAGGGCGCTGCGCTCCGCGTCGGACATCGCGGACAGCTCGCGGCCGTCGTAGGTGATGGTGCCGGAGTCCGGGGTGATGATCCCGGCGAGGCAGTGCAGCAGCGTGGACTTGCCGGAGCCGGACGGGCCCATCACCGCGACGACCTCGCCGGGGTGGACGGAGAACGAGGCGCCGTCGAGCGCGGGGGTCGATCCGTAGGTCTTGCGCAGGTCGTGCGCGGAGAGGAGGGAGCCGGCGGGGGTCACGGGGCCACCACTTTCTGGAGCTGGCCGAGGCGGGCGGCGGTCAGTTCCAGCCAGCGCAGGTCGGCTTCGAGGTGGAACAGGGCGTGGTCGCAGATCAGCTGGTCGGCGAGGTCGCCGCGGCGCTTGCGGTCGGTGAGGATGCGCATCAGGCGCAGGTGCTCGGAGCGCTGGGCGTCCAGCACGTCGCCCGCGTTGCGGCCGGTGAGCATGGCCAGGACGACCTTGGTGTACAGGGTCGACTGGAGGTACGGCTCCGGCTTCTCGGGCTGCGCGAGCCAGGTGGCGACGTCGGTGATGCCGGCGTCCGTGATCGCGTACCGCTTGCGCTCGGGGCCGCCCCCGCTCTCCACGCCGTCGACCTCGACGAGGCCGTTCTTCAGGAGCCGGGACATGGTCGAGTAGACCTGCCCGTAGTGCAGGGGGCGGTCGTGCCCGAACTTCTCGTCGAACGTCCGCTTGAGGTCGTAACCGTGGCGTGGGCCGGACTCCAGGAGCCCGAGCAAGGTGTGGCCGATTGACATGCGGAGCACTCTACATGGTGTGTATACCTACTGTGTATACACGGGGGGTGCAGCCGAACGGCGCACGTCAACGGCCCGCCCCCGAGGGGACGGACCGTATCCGTCTCACTCCTCGCCCGGCGGCTCCGGCGCGGTTTTCGGCGGGCGCCCCCGGCGGGGGATGGGGGAGGCCCCGCCCGGCAGCCGGCCCGCGTCCGCGAGCGCCCGTCGCAGCAGGAACTCGATCTGCGCGTTCGCGCTGCGCAGTTCGTCCGACGCCCAGCGGGCCAGCGCGTCGTGCACGGCGGGGTCCAGCCGCAGCAGCATCTGCTTGCGCTGCCGCGGCCGGGCGCGGGGCGCTTCCCCCGGGCTCTCCTCGGTCACTGGTAGAGCGTGCCCGTGTTGAGGACCGGCTGGGCCGCGCGGTCACCGCACAGGACCACCATCAGATTGCTCACCATGGACGCCTTCCGCTCCGAGTCGAGCTCCACGATGTCCTGCTCGGCGATCCGGGTCAGCGCCATCTCGACCATGCCGACCGCACCCTCGACGATCTGCTGCCGGGCCGCGACGACCGCGCCGGCCTGCTGGCGCTGGAGCATCGCGGAGGCGATCTCGGGGGCGTACGCGAGGTGGCTGAAGCGCGACTCGATGATCCGCACGCCCGCCGCCTGCACCCGGGCGGTCAGCTCGACGGCCAGCTTCTCGGTGATCTCCTCGGCGTTGCCCCGCAGCGAGAGGCCGCCCTCCTCATGGGCGTCGTACGGGTACTCGAGAGCGATGTGACGGACGGCGGACTCGGTCTGGGTGGCCACGAACTCCAGGAAGTCGTCCACCTCGAACAACGCCTGGGCGGTGTCCTCGACCTTCCACACGACGATCGCGGCGAGCTCGATCGGGTTGCCGTAGGCGTCGTTGACCTTGAGGACGGCGGTCTCGTGGTTGCGGACCCGGGTGGAGATCTTGCGGCTGGAGGTCAGCGGGTTCACCCAGCGCAGACCGTCGGTGCGGATGGTGCCCACGTACCGGCCGAACAGCTGGATCACCCGCGCCTCGCCCGGTGCGACCATCTTCACACCGCCCATGCAGAAGAACGAGGCGATGGCGAGCAGGACGCCCAGGACGACGAGCGGGATGCCGACGGCGTTGTTCCCGTTCGAGCCGATGACGCCCCCGACGATGGCGAGGGCGATGCCGGCGATCACGCCGAGCACGGTCAGCAGCAGCCCGAGGCCGCCGGCGATGCTGTGCGCCTTCGCCTCTCGGACCTGCGGTTCCGGCATCTCGGGCGCGTCCGGGGCAAGCCCGGCGGGCGGCTGGGCGGTGGTGTCGGGCTGGTGCGGGTCGGTCATGGTGGCCCCCGTGGTGGTCAGCTAGCCGGTCGCTAGCAATGTGATTACACATTAACGGTTCTCGCAACCTTGCGCACCCCTCAGGAGTCGGTTCCATCGGAGGCGGGTGCTGATTCTCACGTCGGCAAAACCTGGGATCGTCGGCTTTTCGGCCTCGCCCACGGTGTTAGCTGGCAGGTCCGGGCTGATTCGGCAGAGCAGAGCAGAGAAACGGGAGCGACCAAGCGATGGGTCGAGCGGAAGCGCGACGAGCCCAGCGGCGGGCTGCGAAGAGCGGCGGCATACGCAGGCTCTTCACCTGGCGCAAACTACTGGGCACTGCCCTCGGGGTGATCCTGCTGGGCATGGGCGCCTTCGCCGTGCTCTACATGGTCGTGGACGTGCCCGAGGGCAATCCCAAGGCGCAGATGCAGGCGAACGTCTACAAGTACGCCGACGGGAGCCTGCTGGCCAGGACCGGCGAGGTCAACCGCGAGATCGTGAGCCTCGCGGAGGTGCCCAAGGAGGTCCAGGACACCTTCGTCGCCGCCGAGAACAAGTCCTTCTACGACGACCACGGCGTCGACTTCAAGGGCACTGCGCGCGGCCTGCTCAACACCCTGTCCGGCAAGGGCAAGCAGGGTGGCTCGACCATCACGCAGCAGTACGTCAAGAACTACTACCTGGACCAGGACCAGACGGTCACCCGGAAGCTGAAAGAGCTGGTCATCTCGCTGAAGCTGGACCAGAAGAAGACCAAGAAGGAAATCCTCGCCGGGTACATCAACA
Organism: Streptomyces sp. SID9727; assembly: GCF_010550605.1. Lineage (GTDB taxonomy): Bacteria > Actinomycetota > Actinomycetes > Streptomycetales > Streptomycetaceae > Streptomyces. Next base: position 3,621 of record NZ_JAAGNI010000346.1, on the reverse strand, counting down.
CCAGCTACTACGGCCGCGGCGCCTTCGGTATCCAGGCCGCCGCGCAGGCGTACTACGGCGTGGACGCCAAGGACCTGAACGTCTCGCAGGGCGCCTACCTCGCCGCGCTGCTCCAGGCACCGAGCCAGTACGACTGGGCCATCGCCGGTCCGAACGGCAAGCGGCTCGTCCAGGCGCGCTGGGCGTACACGCTGGACAACATGGTCGAGGAGGGCTGGCTCGACGCCGGCAAGCGCAAGGGGCTCACGTTCCCGAAGCCGCACGACCCCAAGCCGCTCAACGGGACGGCCGGCCAGAAGGGCTACATCGTCGAGGCGGCCCGCAACGCGGTGCTCAAGCAGTCGGGCCTCACCGCGGACCAGTTCGACCTCGGCGGCTGGACGATCACCGTCAACATCGACAAGAAGAAGCAGGCGCAGCTGGAGAAGTCGGTCGAGACCAAGCTGCTCGACAAGCTGGACACCAAGAAGCGCAAGCTGGACAGGGACGTCCAGGCGGGCGCGGTCTCGGTCGACCCGAAGACCGGCGCGGTGGTCGCGCTGTACGGCGGGCGCGGCCAGAACGAGCACTGGACGTCGAACGCCACCCGCCCCGACTTCCAGCCCGCGTCCACCTTCAAGCCGGTCATCCTCGCCGCCGCCCTCGACGAGGAGTCGAAGACGCAGGACGGCGAGCGGATCACGGCGAACACCCGCTACGACGGCACCAGCAAGCGCCCGGTCGTCGGCAGCGACATCCCCTTCAACCCGGAGAACGAGGACGACCAGAACTACGGGCAGATCACCGTCCAGGACGCGATGAACAAGTCCGTCAACTCCGTCTTCGCGCAGATGGGCGTGGACGTGGGTATGGACGAGGTGATGAAGACCGCCGGCAAGCTCGGCATGAACGTGGAGGGGCTCCGGGCCGTACCGGCCCAGACTCTCGGCTCCATGGGCGCCAGCCCGATGGCGATGGCCGGCGTCTACGCCACCTTCGACAACCACGGCAAGGAGGTCACCCCGCAGCTCGTGAAGTCGGCGGTGCACCAGGGCGACGAGCCGCTCAAGATGCCCGACGCGATCGGCGACCAGGTGATCTCGCGCAAGGCGGCGGACTCCGTGACCTCGGTGCTCACGGGCGTGGTGGACGACGGGACGGCCCGCGGGGTGCGCAACGCCGAAGGGCTCGGCAAGCGGGAGATCGCCGGCAAGACCGGTACCTCCGACGACAACAAGTCGGCCTGGTTCACCGGCTACACCCCCGACCTCGTCACCTCGGTCGGCCTGTTCGGCGAGGCCGCCTTCGACCGCACCGACGACGACGGCAAGAAGATCAAGAAGACCGCGCAGGTGACCCTCCAGGGCGCCGGCGGCGGCGGACGCGTCAACGGTGGTGGCTTCCCGGCCGAGATCTGGGCCGACTACATGGGGCACTCCGTCGGCAAGGCCCGCAAGTTCGACCTCGATACGGACATGGGCGCCGCGGTCAGCCCGCCTCCCGCGTCCCACTCGCCGAGCCCCAGCACCTCGCCCTCCGACGACCCCAAGCCCTCCCACTCGCCGTCCACGTCGCCGTCCTCCGAGCCGCCGCCGGCCAGTGAGTCCCCCGAGAGCTCCCCGCCCGCCTCGCCCTCGGGCGGCGCGACGACCGAACCGCCGCCCAGCCCCTCGAACCGGCCGGGCCCGGACCCCTCGTCCTCCGTGGAGCTCCCGGACCTCTCGGGGGACAAGCGGCCGGACAACACCGACGACAGGTGACCGGCTGACCGGCCGCCCCCGACCGCGGCAACGGGCGGTGTACGAGGCTCTTCCTCGTACACCGCCCGTTCGCGTCTCCCGGGGCCGGGCGCTACCCGCGCACCGGCATCTCGAACCACACCACCTTGCCCGTCGACAGGCGCGTGGCGCCCCAGCGGCGGGCCAGGCGGTTGACCAGGAACAGGCCGCGCCCGTTCTCGTCCATGTCCTTGGCGCGGCGCTGCCGGGGCAGCTGCGGGGAGTCGTCGCCGACCTCGCAGCGCAGCGTCTCGGTGCGCAGCAGCCGCAGGGTGACCGGGCGCTCCGCGTACCGCACGGCGTTGGTCACCACCTCGCTGATCAGGAGCTCCACCGAGTCCGACAGGTCGTCCAGGCCCCACCGGCCGAGCGCCCTGCGCGCCAGCCGCCGGGCCCGGCCGGGGGCGGACTCGTCCGGGTCCAGGAACCAGTAGGCGACGTCGCTCGGCGCGATCCCGTCGAAGCGGGCGGCGAGCAGCGCGATGTCGTCGTCGCGGTCACCGGGACCCAGCATGTCCAGCACGTCGTCGCACAGGGCCTCCAGCGGCGGCGAGTGGTCCGGGCCGGTCAGCCGGGCGGTCGCGGCGAGCCGTTCCCGCAGCAGCTCGATCCCCGTCCACACGTCCCGCAGCCGCGACTCGACCAGCCCGTCGGTGTACAGCAGCAGCGTCGCACCGGCGGGCGCGTCCAGCTCGACGGCCTCGAAGTCCACTCCGCCGACGCCGATCGGGGCGCCCGGGGGCACCCGCAGGACCTCGGCGCGGCCGCCCAGGTGGAGCAGGACGGGCGGCGGGTGGCCCGCGTTGGCGACCGTGATGCGGTGCGCGACGGGGTCGTACACCGCGTAGAGGCAGGTGGCCATGCGGTCGCTGCCGAGGCGCTGCGCCTGCTCGTCCAGGTGGTGCAGGACCTCCTGCGGGGGCAGGTCGAGCCCGGCCAGGGTCTGCGCGGTGGTCCGGAGCTGGCCCATGATCGCGGCGGACGTCATGGAGTGGCCCATGACGTCCCCGACGACCAGGGCGACCCGGCTGCCGGGCAGCGGGATCGCGTCGTACCAGTCGCCGCCGACCCGGGCCGTCTCGGCGGCGGGGAGGTAGCGCGAGGCGAGTTTCACGCCGGTCGGCTGCGGAAGCGAGTCGGGCAGCATCGTGCGCTGGAGCTCGTCCGCGATGTACGCCTCGCGCCCGTAGAGCACGGCCTTGTCGATGCCGAGGGCGGTGTGCGTGGCCAGCTGGGCGGCGACCAGGAGGTCGTTGGCCTCGAAGGCCGGGCGCTCGGCGCCGCGCAGGAAGACTGCCGCCCCGATCACCCGCCGCCGGCCGCGCAGCGGGGCCAGGACCACGCGGTGGCCCAACGGCACCGTGCGGTCGGCGCCCAGCAGTTCGGGGAGCGCGACGCGGGCCGCCGCGGAGTCGCCGAAGACCGGGCGCACCCCGCGCAGCACCTCGGCGAGCGCGCTCCCGGGCCGCACCTCGCACAGCTCGGCGGCGGGCATCAGGTCGGCCTGCGGGTCGAGGGCGGGCAGCCGCAGACGCTCCGTCTCCGACAGGCTCTCGGTCTCCTCGTCGGTCAGCCGCAGCCGGTCCGAGCGGCGCAGCCGCAGCACGAACGGGTTGACCGGCCGCTCGTCGCCGACGGGCAGCGGATCGCGGAGGTAGACGAGTATGGCGTCGGAGAAGGTCGGGACGCTGGCCCGGCACAGCCCGAGCACGATCTCGTCCAGATCGATGCCCCGGGCGATCCGCCGGGTCGCGGCCCCCACGAAGCGCAGCCGGTCGCCCTCGCGCCGCGTCGCCGCCTGTGGGTCGGGCGCCACGGGCGCGGGGCCCTTGGCGGGGGCCGGGATCGCCGTGGCGGCAGCGGC
>NZ_JAAGNI010000333.1 GCF_010550605.1 Streptomyces sp. SID9727 | reverse complement strand
CGCCCGGCGCGAGATGCCGTTGCCCGGGCAGCGGCGTACGCAGGGGCAGCCGTTGCGTGCGCTCGGGGAGGCGGGGGCCGGTGACCGGGACCGCGCGCGGGTGGCGGACCTGCGGCGGCGGTAGCCCGGGGGCGCTGTCCCGGGGCCTCCGCTCCTCAATCGCCGGAGGGGCCTGGTGTGCCGCCGGTGGTCGTGTCCGGTGTGCCGTCGGAGGGGCCCGGATGCAGTCCCCGTAGCGTCAGTGCCAGGAGGCGGTTCGCCAGTTCCGGGTCGTCCGGGGACTGCTCCGCCGCCAGGGCGATCGCGTTCGTCAGTTGCATCAGGTCGTCTATCGAGACGTCCCGGCGGACCGCGCCCGACGACTGGGCGCGGGTCAGGAGCGTCGAGCCCGCCTCGCGCAGCGGGGTGTTGCACCGGGCCAGGGCCGAACTCTCGTCGCGGCACGTGGACATGAGGGCCTGGGCCAGGCCGCGGTACTCGCCCGCGTGGGTGACGATCGCGCCCAGCCACTCCACCAGCGCGGCGCACGGCCGGTCCGAGCCGGTCAGTTCGCGGGAGCGGGTGATCAGGGCCGTCACCGCCTCCTGGAACACCGCGCTCATCAGGGCGTGCCGGGTCGGGAAGTGGCGGTACAGCGTGCCGATGCCCACCCCCGCGCGCCGGGCGACGTCCTCCAGGGACGCGTCGGTGCCGTGTTCCGCGAAGGCGGTACGGGCTTCCGCCAGCAGCCGGCCGTAGTTGCGGCGCGCGTCGGCACGCATGGGCCGGGCCGGTGCCCCTGCCTGGCTCGTCGCCATGGTGCGGTCCCTCCTGTCTCCCCGGTCTCCAGGATGCCATCGCGCGGGCGGCCCCCGTCCCCCGAATGCGCCGGTGCCCCGGTCACGTCCGACGACATGACCGGGGCACCGGCGGGGAAGAGGCGGGTCAGTCCTTGATCTCGCAGATGACGGCGCCGGAGGAGACCGAGCCGCCGACCTCGGCGGCCAGGCCCTTGACCGTGCCGGAGCGGTGCGCGTTCAGCGGCTGCTCCATCTTCATGGCCTCCAGGACGACGATCAGGTCGCCCTCCTTGACCTCCTGGCCCTCCTCCACGGCGATCTTCACGATCGTGCCCTGCATCGGAGAGGCGAGGGTGTCACCGGAGACCGCCGAACCGGACTTCTTCGCCGCGCGGCGCTTGGGCTTGGCGCCCGCCGCGAGGCCGGTACGGGCCAGGCTCATGCCGAGCGAGGAGGGCAGCGAGACCTCCAGGCGCTTGCCGCCGACCTCCACGACCACCGTCTCGCGGCCGGACTCGTCGTCGGCCTCCGCGTCGGCGGGCGCGGCGAACGGCTTGATCTCGTTGACGAACTCCGTCTCGATCCAGCGGGTGTGGACGCGGAACGGGTCGGCGGTGAACGCCGGGTCCACGACGACCGCGCGGTGGAACGGGATGGCGGTCGCCATGCCCTCGACGTGGAACTCCGCCAGGGCGCGCGCGGCACGCTGGAGCGCCTGCTCGCGCGTCGCACCGGTCACGATGAGCTTGGCGAGCAGCGAGTCCCAGGCGGGGCCGATGACCGAGCCGGACTCCACGCCCGCGTCCAGGCGGACGCCCGGACCGCTCGGCGGGTCGAACCGGGTGACCGTGCCGGGCGCCGGGAGGAAGCCCCGGCCCGGGTCCTCGCCGTTGATCCGGAACTCGAACGAGTGACCGCGCGAGGCGGGGTCGTCGTAGCCCAGCTCCTCGCCGTCGGCGATCCGGAACATCTCGCGGACCAGGTCGATGCCGGAGACCTCCTCGGTCACCGGGTGCTCCACCTGAAGGCGCGTGTTGACCTCCAGGAAGGAGATCGTGCCGTCCATGCCGACCAGGAACTCGACCGTGCCGGCGCCGACGTAGCCGGCCTCCTTCAGGATCGCCTTGGACGCCGCGTACAGCTCGGCGTTCTGCGCGTCGGAGAGGAAGGGGGCCGGGGCCTCCTCCACGAGCTTCTGGTGGCGGCGCTGGAGCGAGCAGTCACGCGTCGAGACGACGACCACGTTGCCGTGGGTGTCGGCCAGGCACTGGGTCTCCACGTGCCGCGGCTTGTCGAGGTAGCGCTCCACGAAGCACTCCCCGCGCCCGAACGCGGCGACCGCCTCGCGGACGGCGGAGTCGTACAGCTCCGGGATCTCCTCCAGCGTGCGGGCGACCTTCAGGCCGCGGCCGCCGCCGCCGAAGGCGGCCTTGATCGCGATCGGGAGACCGTGCTCCTCGGCGAACGCGACGACCTCCTCGGAGCCGGAGACCGGGTCCGGGGTGCCCGCGACGAGCGGGGCACCGGCGCGCTGCGCGATGTGACGGGCGGCGACCTTGTCACCGAGGTCCCGGATCGCGTGCGGCGGCGGGCCGATCCACGTCAGACCGGCGTCCAGCACGGCCTGGGCGAACTCGGCGTTCTCCGAGAGGAAGCCGTAACCCGGGTGGATCGCGTCCGCCCCGGAGTCCTTGGCCGCCTGGAGCACCTTGGCGATGTCCAGGTAGCTGGCCGCCGGGGTGTCACCGCCCAGAGCGAATGCCTCGTCGGCCGCACGGACGTGCAGAGCGTCACGGTCCGGATCGGCGTAGACGGCCACGCTGCCGATACCCGCGTCCCGGCAGGCCCGGGCAACACGGACAGCGATTTCGCCACGGTTGGCGATGAGCACCTTGCGCACGATGGCTCCCTCCTTGAAACAAGCTGAGTTTAGGGACTACCGACACGGTCCTACGACCCGTCCCCAGTGGTGAGCTTGCCCACACGGAGTGTGATTCGAGGCGCGCTCAAGTCGCAAAATCCCTTGTGCCACCACGGTACGCCGGGTACTGAAACCGCACAGTAGCGATCGAGTGTGGCCCAGGTCTCTATCGGCACGGGCAGCGACTTACGGTGATTCTTTGTGGAGTTCCCACTAAGGGGTGGGGAATTCTTTGCCCGACCCACGAAAGCCCGGAGAGACGGGGGCGCGTCAGGGGCGCGCACGGCTCTTGTCGTGGCCATTACCCGTTAGTAGGGTCCGCGCTATCGCACGTACTGCTGGTAACAGGGGGTGAGTGTCGTGGTGCGCAGACTGGTGGCCTTCCTGGCCGCGCTCGTGCTGGCCGTGGAAGCCGTGGGCATCGTGATCATCAACGTGATCCTGGGCACGGTCGTGAAGAACCAGGACATGTCCCTCGCCGGTACGGACCCCGAGGCGATGTCCAAGGGCACCTGGGTGCTCGGCGGGGTCTCCGGGCTCTTCCTGCTCCTGTGCGCCGTGTTCCTCGTGCTGACGGGCGCCCGCGACCGCGCTCCGGGGCGTGTCGCCCGGGCCCTGCTGATCTGCTGCGCGGTCGTCCACGGCGTGCTCGGCGCGCTGACGGTCGGTCTCGTCGGCTGGGGGGCCTTCGCCTGGATGATGGTGGCGCTCGGTCTGATCGTGCTCGCCCTGGTGGCGTACGGTCCCCGGCCGGCCGCTCCCGGGCCGCGGCCCGAGCCCGAGCAGCCGGCCGCCCCCGCGCCGGCCTGACCGCCGCTCAGGCCCAGAGGTCGGTGACCGTGATCCCCAGCTCGCCCAGCAGGCGGCGCAGCAGTGGCAGCGAGAGCCCGATGACGTTGCCCGGGTCGCCCTCGATCGAGTCCACGAACGGCGCCGAGCGCCCGTCCAGGGTGAAGGCCCCCGCCACGTGCAGCGGTTCGCCGGAGGCCACGTAGGCGGCGATCTCGGCGTCCGTCGGCTCGCCGAAGCGCACCGTGGTGGACGCCGTCCGCGAGACCGTGCGGCCGGTCGTGGTGTCCGTCAGGCTGTGCCCGGTCCGCAGGATTCCGGCGCGGCCGCGCATCGACTGCCAGCGGGCGGTGGCCTCCTCGGCGTCGGCCGGCTTGCCGAGCGCCTGTCCGTCGAGCTCCAGCACCGAGTCGCAGCCGATGACCAGGGCGCCGGAGGCCTCGGGGAGCGCGGCGACGACGGCCGCCTTGGCCCGGGCGAGGACGAGGGCGAGTTCGGCGGGGGTGTCGGCGGTGAGGGCGTCCTCGTCGACGCCGCTGACGATGACCTCCGGGGCGAGGCCGGCTTGGCGCAGGAGGCCGAGGCGGGCGGGGGAGGCGGAGGCGAGGATGAGGCGGCGGGGTGCGGTCATGCGCGCCATCGTACGGACGCGGGCGGTTGTGGGGGCGCTGCCCCCGGGCCCCCGCTCCTCGGTCGCCGGAGGCGCGTGCAGCGCCTCAACGCGTGCCCAGGACGAGCATCGCGACGACCATGGCCAGGGCCACGACCAGGCCGGCTCGGCGCATCATCGTCTCCGCGTCGCGGAGTTCCTTGGGGGGCTTGTCGTCGGGGTCGGACCAGAGCATGATCCGATCCTGCTGCGGGAGTCTCGGGCGGCGCCTGAGTACGCGTACTCAACCGCCGCCCGCTCCACGTCACCAGCGGTTACGCGGGCCAGTACGTACGGGCCCAGGCGCGCGGACCCGGCAGGTGGCGGCCGCTCCGGGCCAGGCGGCTCGGGTGGGACCAGCCGGCGGGCGGTTCCGGGGTGCCGGACGACACGGCGGAGACCGCCGCCGCACGGGCCCGTACGACCGCGAGCGCGGCGGCCAGTTCCTCCGGGGTCGGGTTGCCCCGTACGACCTTGATCATGGTCAGGGCCCTTTCTAGAGGGGGATGTTGCCGTGCTTCTTGGGCGGCAGCGCCTCGCGCTTGGTACGGAGCTGGCGCAGGCCCTTCACGATGTGGGCGCGGGTGTCGGAGGGCATGATCACCGCGTCCACGTACCCGCGTTCGGCCGCCACGTACGGGTTGAGGAGCGTGTCCTCGTAGTCCGCGATCAGTTCGGCGCGGGTGGCCGCCCTCTCGTCGGCGTCCGTGACGGCCGCGATCGTTCGGCGGTGCAGGATGTTCACCGCGCCCTGCGCGCCCATGACGGCGATCTGCGCGGTCGGCCAGGCGAGGTTGATGTCGGCGCCCAGGTGCTTGGAGCCCATGACGTCGTACGCGCCGCCGAACGCCTTGCGCGTGATCACCGTGATCAGCGGGACCGTCGCCTCCGCGTACGCGTAGATCAGCTTGGCACCGCGCCGGATGATGCCGCCGTACTCCTGGTCGACGCCCGGCAGGAAGCCCGGCACGTCCACGAAGGTCAGCACCGGCACGTTGAACGCGTCGCAGGTGCGGACGAACCGTGCCGCCTTCTCGCTCGCGTTGATGTCCAGGCAGCCGGCGAACTGCATCGGCTGGTTGGCGACGATGCCGACCGGGTAGCCCTCGACGCGGCCGAAGCCGGTGATGATGTTCGGCGCGAACAGGGCCTGGGTCTCCAGGAACTCGCCGTCGTCCAGCACGTGCTCGATCGCGGTGTGCATGTCGTACGGCTGGTTCGCCGAGTCCGGGATCAGCGTGTCCAGCTCGCGGTCCTCGTCGCTGACCGCGAGGTCGGCCTCCTCCGGGAAGGCCGGGGCCTCGGAGAGGTTGTTCGACGGCAGGTAGGACAGCAGCGACTTGACGTACTCGATGGCGTCCTTCTCGTCACCCGCCATGTGGTGCGCGACGCCCGAGGTGGTGTTGTGCGTACGGGCTCCGCCCAGCTCCTCGAAGCCGACGTCCTCACCGGTGACCGTCTTGATGACGTCGGGGCCGGTGATGAACATGTGCGAGGTCTTGTCGACCATCACCGTGAAGTCGGTGATCGCGGGGGAGTACACCGCGCCGCCCGCGCACGGGCCGACGATCAGCGAGATCTGCGGGACCACGCCCGAGGCGTGCACGTTGCGCCGGAAGATCTCCGCGAAGAGCCCCAGCGCCGCGACGCCCTCCTGGATGCGGGCGCCGCCGCCGTCGTTGATGCCGATGACCGGGCAGCCGGTCTTCAGCGCGAAGTCCATCACCTTGACGATCTTCTCACCGTAGACCTCGCCCAGCGAGCCGCCGAAGATGGTGAAGTCCTGCGAGTACACGCAGACGGGACGGCCGTCGACCGTGCCGTAGCCGGTGACGACGCCGTCCCCGTACGGCCGGTTCCTCTCGATGCCGAAGTTGGTCGAGCGGTGCCGGGCGAACTCGTCGAGCTCCACGAAGGAACCCTCGTCGAGCAGGAGGTCGACGCGCTCGCGCGCCGTCAGCTTGCCCTTCGCGTGCTGCTTCTCCACCGCGCGCGCCGACCCGGCGTGGGTCGCCTCTTCGATACGGCGCTGCAGGTCCGCGAGCTTGCCCGCGGTCGTGTGGACGTCGGTCTCTTCCGGCTCGGACATCGGGTGGCGGCTCCCTGCCTGGTCACGGGGACGACTTGGCTGCTGATCTGCTGACGAACAGCTACTGAGCCGTAGCGTATCGGCGCGGATACGGTTCGGCAGTGCGTCCTTTGACACACCTAGGGTGGCTTGCATGACACCTTCGGATGCGCCACAGAGCCGTTGGTCGGACCTCGACCGGCCTCCCCTCAACGTCCCCGCGCTGCGCCGCGGACTGCTGCGGCCCGGCTCGCTGTGGACCGCGCTCGACGTGGTCGGGGCGACCGGCTCCACCAACACGGATCTCGCCGCGCGCGCCGCGGACCTCACCGAGGGCACCGTCCTCGTCGCCGAGGAGCAGACCGCCGGACGCGGGCGCCTGGAGCGCACCTGGACCGCCCCGGCCCGCTCCGGCCTGTTCTTCTCGTTCTACCTGACCCCGGACAACGTGCCCGCCGAGCGCTGGGGCTGGCTGCCGTTGCTCACCGGCGTCGCCGCCGCGACCGGTCTCGCGCGCGCCGCGGGCGTCGACATGGCCCTGAAGTGGCCCAACGACCTGCTCGTCTCCATCCCCAAGGACTCCACCAGGCTCCGTCCAGGGGAGACCCCATCCGGGGAGGAGCGCAAGACGGGCGGCATCCTCGCCGAGCGGGCCGGCGACGGCGTCGTCATCGGCATCGGCCTCAACGTCTCGCTGCGCGCCGACGAGCTCCCCGCCCCCACCGCCGCCTCCCTCGCCCTGGCCGGTGCGGTCTCCACCGACCGCGAAACGCTGCTGCGGGGCGTCCTGCGCTCGGTCGAGCACTGGTACGGGCTCTGGCGCGACGCGGACGGCGACGCCGCCGCGAGCGGGGTGCAGGAGGCGTACGCGGCCGGCTGCGCGACCCTCGGCAAGGCCGTGCGCGCCCAGCTGCCCGGCGACCGCGTGCTCACCGGCGAGGCCGTCGCCGTCGACGGGGACGGGCGGCTCGTCCTGGCCACCGGAGACGGACTGCGCGAACCGGTCTCCGCGGGCGACATCGTGCACCTGCGGGGCGTGGCGGGCGGCCTGACCTGAACCCGGGGTGCCCCGGCCCCGTGCCCTGAGGACGTGAGGTAGGGCACACCTGCCGTATCGTTGAGGTGATCCACCGACGGACAGATCGGCAGGGCAGTGCGCAGGGAACGGGCAGGAGGCGGCTGGTGACCGTCGACGACACGACCTCCGGCGATGGCGCGCAGCAGTCACCGGACCCCTCGGTGCACTCCACACCGCACCACGAAGTCGACCACACGGCCGAGCCGACCGACGACCCCCTCGCGATCCGGCTCGAACAGCTGATCCTGGGCGCCGACCGCCGCTACACGCCGTTCCAGGCGGCCCGCACGGCCGGCGTCTCCATGGACCTGGCCTCCCGCTTCTGGCGGGCCATGGGCTTCGCGGACATCGGACAGGCCAAGGCGCTCACCGAGGCCGACGTGCTGGCCCTGCGGCGGCTCTCCGGTCTCGTGGAGGCCGGTCTGCTCAGCGAGCCGATGGCGATCCAGGTCGCCCGGTCGACCGGGCAGACCACCGCCCGGCTGGCCGAATGGCAGATCGACTCCTTCCTGGAGGGCCTGACCGAGCCCCCCGAGCCGGGCATGACCCGCACCGAGGTGACGTACCCCCTGGTCGAACTGCTCCTCCCCGAGCTGGAGGAGTTCCTGGTGTACGTGTGGCGGCGCCAGCTCGCCGCCGCCACGGGCCGGGTCGTGCAGGCGGCCGACGACGACGAGATGGTCGACCGGCGCCTCGCCGTGGGCTTCGCGGACCTCGTCGGCTTCACCCGGCTCACCCGCCGCCTGGAGGAGGAGGAGCTCGGCGAGCTGGTCGAGTCCTTCGAGACCACCTGCGCCGACCTGGTCGCGGCGCACGGCGGCCGGCTCATCAAGACCCTCGGCGACGAGGTCCTGTTCGCCGCCGACGACGCGGGGACGGCGGCCGAGATCGCGCTGCGCCTGGTGGAGGCGATGGCCGTGGACGAGACCATGCCGGCGCTCCGGGTCGGCATCGCCTTCGGCACGGTCACCACCCGGATGGGCGATGTCTTCGGCACCACGGTGAACCTGGCCAGCCGGCTCACCTCGATAGCGCCCAAGGACGCGGTGCTGGTCGACGGGGCGTTCGCCGAGGAGCTGACGCGCACGGGCGACGCCCCGGTCTCCGAGGCGCGGGCGGCGGAGGAGGCCGCGGCGGCGGCCGAGCGGGCCCAGGAGGAGGGCCCGGACGCCGAGGTGGTCCCGGTGCCGAAGTACCGCTACGGGCTCCAGCCGATGTGGCAGCGCCCGGTCCGCGGCCTCGGCGTGGTCGAACCCTGGCTGCTGGCCCGGCGCGGCACCTCCTGAGCTGTTCCGCACACCCTTTCGGGGGAGAGCTCTAGGATCCCTTCGGTAACGCTCGTTAACCGACAGGGGTGCAGCCATGACCGTCACGTCCGAGCAGCGGTTCGGGGAGTTCGTCGTCGTCCGGGCCCATGAGGGCATCGATCACGTCGCCGAGCTGGTTCTCGACCGGCCGAAGGCCATGAACGCGGTGTCCACGGACATGGCCCGCTCGATCGCCGCCGCCTGTGACGCGCTCGCCGCCGACCGGGACGTACGCGTCACCGTCCTGACCTCCAGCCACGAGCGGGCGTTCTGCGTGGGCGCGGACCTCAAGGAGCGCAACTCCTTCAGTGACGCCGACCTGGTGCGCCAGCGGCCCACCGCGCGCGCCGCCTACACCGGTGTCCTGGAGCTGCCCATGCCGACGATCGCCGCCGTGCACGGCTTCGCCCTGGGCGGCGGCTTCGAGCTGGCCCTGTCCTGCGACCTGATCGTCGCCGACCCGACCGCCCTGGTGGGCCTGCCCGAGGTCTCCGTCGGCGTCATCCCGGGCGGCGGCGGCACCCAGCTGCTGCCCCGCCGGGTCGGGGCCGCGCGCGCCGCGGAGCTGATCTTCAGCGCCCGCCGGGTGCACGGCCCCGAGGCCCGGGAGCTTGGCCTGGTGGACGAGCTGGTGGCGGAGGGCGAGGACCGGACCGAGGCGCTGGCCCTGGCCGGCCGGATCGCCGCGCACTCGCCGGTCGGGCTGCGGGCGGCCAAGCGGGCGCTGCGGCTCGGGCACGGGCTCGACCTGCGGGCGGGCCTGGAGGTCGAGGACTCCGCGTGGCGGTCGGTGGCCTTCTCCGGGGACCGGGCGGAGGGCGTGGCCGCGTTCAACGAGAAGCGGAAGGCGAACTGGCCCGGAGAGTGATCCTGGGTGACCGCTGCGGGCCGTGCTGGTCACGCTCCGGATTCGCCGAGTGATCACCGCGCTCATATCGACCTAAACTGGCGCAATGGGTGGTGACGACGCACGACTGCGCGCCGTGGTCTCGCTGGCGCAGGCGATGGCCGCGGCGCAGACGCCCCGGGGGTGCTGGCGAGCGGCCGCCCTGGGGGCCTGTGAGGCGCTGGGCGGTGGCTTCGCCGCGCTCTCGGTCTGGGAGCGCGACCAGGGCCGGCTGAAGGTCCTGGTCAACGCGGGCGAGCGGGCCGAGGGCGAGGAGGAGTTCCCCGAGGAGGAGGTCTATCCGGTCCACCGGTTCCCGGAGATCACCGAGTTCCTGCACGAGCGGTGGGCCGGGGGCGGCGAGCCGGACGCCTGGGTGGAGACCGCCGAGGGCCCGGTGGACGGGGAGCCGGGCCGGGATCCGGCGGCCGGCGCGCACGGTTACGGGCCCGGCTACTGCCACCAGCGGGTGGCGGCGCTGCGCCGGCGCGGGCGGGGGTGCTGCGTGGTCGCGCCGATCGTGCTGCACGGACGGGCCTGGGGCGAGCTGTACGTGGCGCGGCCGGTGGGCGCACCGGTCTTCGGGCGCGCGGACGCCGACTTCGCGACGGTGCTGGCCGCCGTGGTGGCCGCCGGGCTCGCCCAGACCGAGCGCCTGGAGGAGGTCCGCAAGCTGGCCTTCACGGACCCGCTGACCGGCCTGGCCAACCGCAGGGCCGTCGACGTGCGGCTGGACGAGGCGCTGGAGCGGCACCGGGCGGACGGGGCGGTGGTCAGCCTGGTCGTCTGCGACCTGAACGGGCTGAAGTGGGTCAACGACACCCATGGCCACGCGGTGGGCGACCGGCTGCTGGAACGTTTCGGCTCGGTGCTGTCCCGGTGCGGGGCCATACTGCCCGGGGCGCTGGCGGCCCGGCTGGGCGGCGACGAGTTCTGCCTGCTGGCGGTGGGCCCCGAGGCGGACGAGGTGGTCACCGTGGCCACCGAACTGTGCGAGCGGGCGGCCGGGCTGGAGTTCGGCAACGGGGTCGCCTGCGGGATCGCGTCCACCGGTGACGACATCGGGCCCGTGGTCTCGGCCCGGAGGCTGTTCCGGCTGGCGGACGCGGCGCAGTACCGGGCGAAGGCGGCCCGCTCGGACCGCCCGGTGGTGGCGGGGCGCGACGACGAGGTCATCCGGCTGGCGGACTCCCCGCCGAAGTCCCCGCACGATCGCCGTCACCTGCGCGGCAACCCGCCCGGGCACTGACCCGTACGGCCGGCGTCCGCGTAAGGGGTCAACCGGCCTACCACTGGTGACATGAAGGGTTTCAATCCGTACGCTGCTGAATATGGATATGCATACAGTCGTGGTGGGGACGTCCGGTACCACCGCTCAGGACGTCATCGCCGTGGCCCGCGGCAACGCCCGCGTCGAGCTCTCCGCCGACGCGGTGGCCGCGCTGGCCGCCGCCCGCGAGATCGTGGACGCGCTCGCCGCCAAGCCCGAGCCGGTCTACGGCGTCTCGACCGGATTCGGCGCGCTGGCCAGCCGCCACATCAGCCCGGAGCTGCGCGCCCAGCTCCAGCGCAACATCGTCCGCTCGCACGCCGCCGGCATGGGCCCGCGCGTCGAGCGCGAGGTCGTCCGGGCGCTGATGTTCCTCCGGCTGAAGACGGTCGCCTCCGGCCACACCGGTGTCCGGCCCGAGGTCGCGCAGACCATGGCCGACGTGCTGAACGCCGGGATCACCCCCGTCGTCCACGAGTACGGTTCGCTCGGCTGCTCCGGCGACCTGGCGCCCCTGTCGCACTGCGCGCTGGCGCTGATGGGCGAGGGCGACGCGGAGGGCCCCGACGGCACCGTCCGCCCGGCCGGCGAGCTGCTCGCCGCGCACGGCATCACCCCGGTCGAGCTGCGCGAGAAGGAGGGCCTGGCCCTCCTCAACGGCACCGACGGCATGCTCGGAATGCTGATCATGGCCCTCGCCGACCTGCGGACGCTCTACACCTCGGCCGACATCACGGCCGCCCTCTCCCTGGAGGCCCTGCTCGGCACGGACAAGGTCCTCGCCCCCGAGCTGCACGCCATCCGCCCGCACCCCGGCCAGGGCGCCAGCGCGGACAACATGCTGCGGGTGCTGGCCGGGTCGGGCCTCACCGGTCACCACCAGGACGACGCGCCGCGCGTCCAGGACGCCTACTCGGTGCGGTGCGCGCCGCAGGTCAACGGGGCGGGCCGGGATACCCTCGCGTACGCCGCGACCGTCGCCGACCGCGAGCTGGCCGCCGCCGTGGACAACCCGGTGGTCCTTCCCGACGGCCGGGTGGAGTCCAACGGCAACTTCCACGGCGCGCCCGTCGCGTACGTCCTGGACTTCCTGGCCATCGCCGCCGCGGACCTGGGCTCGATCACCGAGCGCCGGACCGACCGGCTGCTCGACAAGAACCGCTCGCACGGGCTGCCGCCGTTCCTGGCCGACGACGCGGGTGTCGACTCCGGCCTGATGATCGCCCAGTACACCCAGGCCGCCCTGGTCAGCGAGATGAAGCGGCTCGCCGTCCCGGCCTCCGCCGACTCGATCCCGTCCTCCGCGATGCAGGAGGACCACGTCTCGATGGGCTGGTCGGCCGCCCGCAAGCTGCGCACCGCCGTGGACGACCTCGCCCGGATCGTCGCCGTCGAGCTGTACGCGGCGACCCGTGCGGTCGAGCTGCGCGCCCAGCAGGGGCTGGCCCCGGCCCCGGCCACGAGCGCCGTCATCGACGCGCTGCGGGCCGCCGGTGTCGAGGGTCCGGGCCCCGACCGCTTCCTGTCGCCCGACCTGGCCGCCGCCGACGCCTTCGTACGGGCGGGCGGGCTGGTCTCCGCCGTGGAGCCGGTTACCGGTCCGCTGGCCTGAGCCCGGTCTCGGGGAGCGCGCCGGAGTCCCCGTGTTCGCCCGCTGTCGCCGCCGCGCCGGGCGCGCTCCCCGTATCGCCCGTGGCGTTGGCCGACGGGACGAACCACAGGGCGCAGAGCAGCATTCCCGCGGCGGTGGCGGTCAGGAGTGGGCGGCGGGCAATGGCCACGGAATCGGTCTCCCTTGCGACGGCCGGACGTCCGGCTCGTGCCGATGCTAGGGCCGTCATCCGGATCACGCCAGGGCCCCGGTGCAGGCATGGCGGGGAGGCCGCCGGGGAACGCGTCCTCGGCGGGGGGCACCCCGGCCGTCCCGCACAATGGGAGGGAGGGCGACGGCTGCGGCGGCCCGGAGCGGCGGGCCCGACCTGCGGGAACGCGGGCCCCGGCCGCTCACGGCGGACCGGAGCCGGTCCGTGTCGCGGACGCGGGAACCACCGCCCCCGGCACGGCGTCGAAGAGTGGTGTTCCCCACACATTCGGCGGACGTGGAACGGGGATCCCGTACAAGGGGTTCTCGAACATTGACGGGGTTGCGCGGGTGGGCGGCCTTGTTCGGGGTTTTTGGGGATTTCGGCAACGATGGAGAAGCGTGTGATGACGGACAGCAAGCGGCGCAAGGGCCTGATGGCCGCGTCCGCACTGCTCGGCGGCGTACTGGTGCTTTCCGCCTGCGACGACGGCGGTGACAAGGGCGGTCCCAGCCCCGAGGGCTCGAAGTCCCAGGCGGCCGACGTCGACAAGGCGGCGGCCGAGGAGACCTCCGAGGCGCAGATAACGATCGCGCCCAAGAACGGCGCGACGAACGCGAGCATCAACAACGCCGCCAAGGTCACCGTCGCCAAGGGCAAGCTGACCTCCGTCACCATGACCGCGGCCGACGGCAAGAGCGTCGCGGGCACCCTCTCCGCCGACGGCACGAGCTGGAAGCCGGACGCCCAGCTGGAGCGCTCGACCACCTACAAGGTCAGCGCGACGGCGAAGGACGCCAAGGGCCGTGAGGCCCACGAGAACTCCTCCTTCACCACCGTCTCGCCCGACAAGAGCTTCATCGGGAACTTCACCCCCGAGGACGGCTCCACCGTCGGCGTCGGCATGCCCGTCTCGATCAACTTCAACAAGCCGATCACCGACACCAAGGCCGTCCAGGACGGCATCAAGGTGACGTCCAGCAGCGGCCAGGAAGTCGCCGGCCACTGGTTCAACAACCAGCGCCTCGACCTGCGCCCCGAGAACTACTGGCAGGCCGGCTCGACCGTCACGCTGAAGCTGTCCCTGGACGGCGTCGAGGGCTCGGACGGCGTCTACGGCGTCCAGCAGAAGACGGTCACCTTCAAGGTCGGCCGCAACCAGGTCTCCACGGTCGACGCCAAGACCCACACCATGACCGTCACCCGCGACGGCAAGACGGTCAAGACCATCCCGATCTCCGCGGGCGGACCCGACAACCCCACGTACAACGGCCAGATGGTGATCTCCGAGAAGTACAAGGAGACCCGGATGAACGGTGCCACCGTCGGCTTCACGGACGACGACGGCAAGGGCGAGTACGACATCAAGGACGTGCCGCACGCCATGCGGCTGTCCACGTCGGGCACCTTCATCCACGGCAACTACTGGGGCAAGGGCATCTTCGGCAAGGTCAACACCAGCCACGGCTGCGTCGGCCTGGAGGACGCCAAGGGCGCCGGGGACCCCAACACGCCCGCCGCCTGGTTCTACAACAACTCCATGGTCGGTGACGTCGTGATCGTCAAGAACTCCCCGGACAAGACGATCCAGCCCTCCAACGGCCTCAACGGCTGGAACATGAGCTGGGCCGAGTGGACGGCGGGCACCACCGCCTGACCGGCCCGCCGGGCCGAACCCCACCCCGTACGCCGAAGGCGGCGGCACCGGAATCCGGTGCCGCCGCCTTCGGCGTACACACTGTTCTCATCCTGCTCTCATGGCAGCCTCAAGCCGGCATCACGAGCCGTGCCTAGCCTCGCGCCATGTTCTTCACCTACCTCCGGCGCGAGCTGCGCCGCCGCAGAAAGGCGGCGCTCGTCGTCGCCTCCGGGCTCGCCCTCGGCATTGCGCTGGTCATCGTCGTCAGCTCCGTCTCCTCCGGCATGAGCAAGGCCCAGGACAAGGTCCTCGAATCGCTGTACGGACTCGGCACGGACATGACCGTCACCAAGGCGGCCACGGCGCCCAAGTCCGGTTCCACCGGCCGCCCCAGGTTCGAGTTCGACGCCAAGGACGACGACGACGCGACCCAGAGCACGGACCGGGTCATGGTCCAGGGCTTCCAGACCCTGGCCTCCTCCACGGTCACCGAGGTCGGCGAGCAGGACGGCGTCGCCGGTGCGGTCGGCGGGCTGAGCCTGTCCGTGATGAAGGTGGACGGGCAGTTCAAGCGCGGCGAGTTCAAGCAGGAGGGCGGTACGGGCCAGGGCGGCGGCGGACGCGGGCCCGGCGGCGGCAGCGGCATGCCGCAGGGCGAGGTCAGGGGCGGCGGCGCCTCCTTCGACGTCAACTCCTACACGGTGTACGGAACCGACGTCACCCAGCAGGACCTCGGCCCGCTCACCTCCTCGAAGATCACCTCCGGCCGCACGTTCAGGACGACCGAGACGAACGCCGAGGTGGCCGTGGTGGATGCCGCGTACGCCAAGGAGAAGAGCCTCGCCACCGGCAAGACCGTGACCGTCCACGGCACGAAGTTCACGATCATCGGCGTCTCGACGGCCGACAGCGGCGACGCCGCCGCCAACCTCTACATCCCGCTCAAGCAGGCCCAGACCCTGTCCGACTCGAAGGACAAGGTCACCACGGTCTACGTGAAGGCCGCGGACTCGCAGCGGATCGACACCGTCAAGTCGGCCATCCAGAAGAACATCTCCGGCACCACGGTCACCACCTCCGCCGACCTCGCGGACACCGTCTCCGGCTCCCTGTCCACCGCGTCCGACCTCGCCGCCGGCGTCGGCACGTGGCTGTCCCTCGCGGTCCTGGCCGCCGCGTTCCTGGTCGCCGGGCTCCTCACCTCCTCCGCCGTCAGCCGCCGGGTGCGCGAGTTCGGCACGCTGAAGGCCCTCGGCTGGAAGAGCGGCCGGGTCACCCGCCAGGTCGTCGGCGAGGCCCTGGTCAACGGCCTCATCGGCGGGGTCCTCGGCATCGCCGTCGGACTGGCCGGCGCCTACGCGGTCACCGCCGTCAGCCCCACGCTCACCGCGGAGCTGGGCTCCTCCGGCGGCGGGGCGCGCGGCGGCATGACGGGCGGCGGGCCCGGCTTCGGCCGGCAGGGCGCGTCCAAGGCCCTCGACATCGCGCTCACCGCGCCCGTCTCCCTCTCCGTCATCCTGACCGCCGTCGCCCTGGCCGTGGCGGGCGGGCTGATCGCGGGCGCCTTCGGCGGCTGGCGCGCCTCCCGGCTGCGCCCGGCGGACGCGCTCCGCCGCGTCGAGTAGCAGCCCGGACCCCACACCCCGTCAGGAGAACACCCATGTACACGCTTCACGGCGTCACCAAGCAGTACCAGCGCGGCAAGTCCACCGTGCACGCCCTCGCCGGCGTCGACCTCACCATCGAGGACGGCGGCCGCCTGGTCATCCAGGGCCCCACCGGCGGCGGCAAGTCCACCCTGCTCCAGATGCTCGGCGGCCTGGACCGGCCCAGCGCCGGGAGCATCGAGCTCGACGGCACGGACCTGGCGAAGCTCAGCGAGGCCAAACTCACCCAGGTGCGCGCGGAGAACATCGGCTTCGTCTTCCAGAGCTTCAACCTCATCCCCACGCTCACCGCCCAGGAGAACGTCGAGACCGCGCTCGTCCCCCTCGGCGTCAAGGCGTCCGAGCGGCGCGCGAGAGCCGCCGAGGCGCTGGACTCCGTCGGACTCGGCGAGCGCCTGGGCCATGTGCCCGGCGAGATGTCCGGCGGCCAGCAGCAGCGCGTCGCCATCGCCCGGGCCCTCGTCAAGCGGCCCAAGGTGCTCCTCGCGGACGAGCCCACCGGCAACCTGGACGAGTCCATGCGCGACGAGATCATGGAGGTCCTGGAGACCCTGTGGAAGGAGCACGGGCTCACCTTCGTCATGGTCACCCACGACAGCGCCCTCGCCCGCCGCGCCCCGCGCCTGGCCACCATCCGCAAGGGCAAGGTCACCATCACGGAGAACGCCGCGGCCTGACCGCATGACCTCAGAGGTAATCGACGCCCTCCGGTCCCCTCGGCAGCATGGAGCCCATCAGCCGAACGGACGACCGCACGGACCGGAGGGCCCCACCATGACCGCCTACGCCATCGCGCACCTGTACCCCGAGGGCCGCCCCGACGCGGAGGTCATCGACTACATCGAGCGCATCCAGTCGACCCTGGACCCGTTCGGCGGCCGGTTCCTGGTCCACAACGCGCCGGTCGAGGTCGTCGAGGGCGCGTGGCCCGGCGCGGTGGTCGTCGTAGGGTTCCCCTCCCTCGGGGAGGCGCGCGCCTGGTACGCCTCCCCGGCCTACCAGGAACTGGTGCCGCTGCGGGCCCGGCACATGGCGGGGGACGTGGTGATCGTGGAGGGCGTCGCGCCGGACTACGACCCGAGGGCGACCGCCGCGGCGCTGCGGGCGGAGGCGGCGGCCACCACGGTGGCGTAACGCCCGGATTTCCGGAACCTCACCGCCGAGGCGGCGCAGCTGTGAGATTCACCACTTCGGCGGCGGCCCGGACGCGGCCGCGACCCGGCCAATCATGCCCGGAACCGGCCTCGTACAAGGCCGTTGGTCCAGGTCCGGGGCGTCCGGGCACCCGATCACCATGTGGATGCCCCGGGCCGAGGCGCCGGGCCACTGGGAGAATCACTACGCCACGACGGTCCTGTTACGCCGCGCTCGCGAGCGGTACACGCGATGTTCCGGCGACACCCTCAATGGGGAGGGGGACCTGGCGCCCCTCGGGACGGGGGCGCCCCCGCGTATGAGCCGACCCATGGAAGGTCTTGATCAGATGCCGGTCACCCCTGACTCCGCCACCTCGCACGCCGCCGAGAACCGCATCATCGAGCCGTTGTACGCCGAGGTCCTGCGCCGCAACCAGGGCGAGAAGGAATTCCACCAGGCGGTCCGGGAGGTCCTGGAGACCCTCGGCCCGGTGCTGGCCAAGCGGCCGGAGTTCGTGGACGCCCGGGTCATCGAGCGCATATGCGAGCCGGAGCGCCAGCTCATCTTCCGGGTGCCGTGGTCGGACGACTCGGGCGACATCCACGTCAACCGCGGCTTCCGCGTCGAGTTCTCCAGCCTGCTCGGCCCGTACAAGGGCGGTCTGCGCTTCCACCCGTCCGTCAACCTCGGCATCGTGAAGTTCCTCGGCTTCGAGCAGATCTTCAAGAACGCCCTCACCGGCATGCCCATCGGCGGCGGCAAGGGCGGCGCGGACTTCGACCCGAAGGGCCGCTCCGACGCCGAGATCATGCGGTTCTGCCAGTCCTTCATGACCGAGCTCCACCGCCACGTGGGCGAGTACACCGACGTGCCCGCCGGTGACATCGGCGTCGGCGGACGCGAGATCGGCTACCTCTTCGGCCAGTACAAGCGGATCACCAACCGCCACGAGTCCGGCGTCCTCACCGGCAAGGGTCTCGGCTGGGGCGGCGCGCTGGTCCGTACCGAGGCGACCGGCTACGGCTGCGTCATGTTCACCGCCGAGATGCTGCGCAGCCGGGGCGAGTCCCTGGACGGCCAGCGCATCTCCGTCTCCGGCTCCGGCAACGTCGCGATCTACGCCATCGAGAAGGCCCAGCAGCTCGGCGCGACCGTCGTCACCGCCTCCGACTCCGGCGGCTACGTCGTGGACGACAAGGGCATCGACCTCGACCTGCTCAAGGAGATCAAGGAGCGCGGCCGCGGCCGCATCTCCGAGTACGCCGAGCGGCGCGGCGCGCACGTGAAGTACGTCGAGGGCACCGGCGTCTGGAACGTCCCCGTCGACGTGGCGCTGCCCTGCGCCACCCAGAACGAGCTGCACGAGGCCGACGCGCTCACCCTGGTGCGCAACGGCGTCAAGGCGGTCGCCGAGGGCGCCAACATGCCCACCACCCCCGAGGCCGTCCGCGTCTTCCAGGAGGCCGGCGTGGCCTTCGCCCCCGGCAAGGCGGCCAACGCGGGCGGCGTGGCCACCAGCGCCCTGGAGATGCAGCAGAACGCCTCGCGCGACTCCTGGACCTTCGCCCACACCGAGCAGCGCCTCGCGGAGATCATGCGCCACATCCACGACTCCTGCTACACCACCGCCGAGAAGTACGGCAGCCCCGGCAACTACGTCGTCGGCGCCAACATCGCCGGCTTCGAACTGGTCGCCGACGCGATGCTGGCGCAGGGGCTCATCTGACCCGGCCTCGACGCACGGAACGGGCCCGGGGCGCTTACCCCGGGCCCGTTCTCGTATCGCTCAGCTCTCCGCCGGGGCCACGCCCACCGGGCAGGAGACGCCCGTGCCGCCGATGCCGCAGTAGCCGCCCGGGTTCTTGTCCAGGTACTGCTGGTGCGCCGGCTCGGCGGGCCAGAACGGGCGGCCCTCGGCCGGCAGGATCTCCGTGGTGATCTCACCGTGGCCGGAGGCCGTCAGCACCCGCTGGTACGCCTCGCGGGAGGCGGCGGCGGCCTCGGCCTGCTCGGGGGAGTGGGTGTAGACCGCGGAGCGGTACTGCGTGCCCACGTCATTGCCCTGCCGGAAGCCCTGGGTCGGGTCGTGGGACTCCCAGAACAGCTTCAGCAGCTCGGTGTACGTGACGATCCGCGGGTCGTACACCACGCGGACGGCCTCCGTGTGGCCGGTGAGGCCCGAGCAGACCTCCTCGTACGCGGGATTCTCCGTGTAGCCGCCCTGGTAGCCGGCGAGCGTCGTCCAGACGCCGTCCGTCTGCCAGAACTTGCGCTCGGCGCCCCAGAAACAGCCCAGCGCGAAGTCGGCGGTCTCCAAGCCCTCCGGGTACGGACCGAGCAACGGGTTGCCCAGGACCGTGTGCCGGGACGGGACGGTGAACTCGGGGGTCGAACGGCCGCGCAGGGCCTCCTCCGGGGTGGGGAGCTGAGGGGTGCGGCGGTGCAGGAACATGCGGGGGCTCCTCCTGGGTCGGCGTGCTGTCCGTACAACGCGCGGAGCGGCCTGCGGATTCCAGCCAGTGCCTGTCTGACAATTACCGCCAGCCGCGTCCCCAACCACACAGGGCAAAACACCTAGGGCCGCGGTACTAGGGCCTGTTTCGAAAGTCCCGCCTGTCCGGCGACGCCTGGCACGCACGCTCGCCGCGTTGTCGGGATCACCCCGATACAACCAGTATCGGGGCGACCCTCCGCCTTGCGATCGCACGCACCAGACGCCGCCGGACCCGCCCTACGGGCGGACGGCGCTACTTTCGAAACACGCCCTAGCGCGGCAGCGACGCCGGGCTGCCGCCGTTGGCCTCGTACCCCGCGACCGCCAGCGCCCGGTACACCGCGTACTCGGCGGCCGGGTCCTCGCTCGCCGTCCACGGCAGCGCGCCCACGTACCCGTCGATGTGCACCAGCTGGTGCACCGCCTCCGACCAGCGCTCCATCCGCACCAGGAACAGCACCAGCAGATGGCGCACGTGCGGCAGCATCGGGTCGTCGGCGCGCGCCGCGTGCACCGCGTACATGGCGCCCTCCACGGCCCGGGTCACCACCTGGCTCTCGTAGAAGCCGCGCACCAGATTGACCTCGGGCAGGTGCTCGTACACCGCGAACAGCGGCAGCCCGGCCAGCAGCGAGCCCTGCGGGGCACGGGCGGCGGCGGCCGTCGCGAAGCGGTCGGCCTCCTCGCGCGAGCCGTGCCACCGCTCGCTCCAGAAGTGCAGCGCCGCGATGTGCGCGCCCAGGTGCGCCGGGGCCCGGTCGATGATCTTCGCCCACAGCCGGTCGAACTCCTCGCCGGGATAACCCAGTCCGCGCGCCACCGCCAGCTCCACGATGTACGGGACCGGGTCGCCCGGGGCCAGCAGGGCGGCCTCGCCGATCACCGTACGGGCCTCCTCCAGGATGATCCGGAAGTCGTCCGTGCCCGCCGTGGACGAGCGCCACGCCTGCTGCAC
Source organism: Streptomyces sp. SID9727 (assembly GCF_010550605.1). Lineage (GTDB taxonomy): Bacteria > Actinomycetota > Actinomycetes > Streptomycetales > Streptomycetaceae > Streptomyces. The sequence continues at coordinate 14,994 of NZ_JAAGNI010000333.1, read as the reverse complement.
CAGGAACTCCGCGTGCACCGCCGCCGCGCCCGCGTCCTTCGGCGCCTCCGCGCGCCACTTGCGCAGCCACGCCCCGCCGACGCCCGGCTGTCGCAGCAGCTCCAGCGACGCCGCCCCGGCGAACGCCTGTACCCGCTGCCAGCGCAGCTCGCCCTCCTTCGGCGTCCCGGCCAGCAGCTGGGACGCGGCCCGCCACTCCTGCGTGTGCTGCACGACCTCCAGCACGTCCAGCAGATCCTGGTCCGGCCCCGGCGTCCGGACGTCCAGCTCCTCCTGGCGCGCGAAGCCGTAGTCCTGCGGATCGGCGGCGTCGGGGGAGCCGGGCGCGGCCAGCCGGATGCCGCCACCGCGCCGGCGCAGCACGTACGGGCCGATCGCGGCGGTCAGCAGGCACAGCGCGAGCAGGAACCACAGAATCTCCATGCCCCCATTGTCACCGGACGGCCATGTGACCCGTGAGCCCCCTCGTGACGAACTACGCTCGGCCCCATGAGCGACCAGCACAGCTTCGAAACCCGCGCGATCCACGCGGGGAACACCGCGGACCCCCTCACCGGCGCCGTGGTTCCGCCCATCTACCAGGTGTCCACGTACAAGCAGGACGGCGTGGGCGGACTGCGCGGCGGTTACGAGTACAGCCGCAGCGCCAACCCGACCCGCACCGCCCTGGAGGAGAACCTCGCGGCCCTGGAGGGCGGCCGGCGCGGGCTCGCCTTCGCCTCCGGCCTCGCCGCCGAGGACTGCCTGCTCCGTACGCTGCTGACCCCCGGCGACCACGTGGTCATCCCGAACGACGCCTACGGCGGCACGTTCCGGCTGTTCGCGAAGGTCGCCTCGCGCTGGGGCGTGGAGTTCTCCGTCGCCGACACCTCGGACGTGGCGGCGGTCCGCGCGGCGATCACCCCGCGCACCAAGGCGGTCTGGGTGGAGACCCCGTCCAACCCACTGCTCGGCATCACCGACATCGCCGCCGTCGCCCAGGTCGCCCGCACCGCCGGGGCCCGCCTCGTCGTGGACAACACCTTCGCGAGCCCCTACCTCCAGCAGCCGCTGGCGCTCGGCGCGGACGTCGTGGTGCACTCCACCACCAAGTACATGGGCGGTCACTCGGACGTCGTCGGCGGCGCGCTGATCGTCGACGACCCGGACCTGGCCGACGAGCTGGTCTTCCACCAGAACGCGATGGGCGGGGTCGCCGGCCCGTTCGACGCCTGGCTGGTGCTGCGCGGCATCAAGACGCTCGCCGTGCGCATGGACCGGCACAGCGAGAACGCCACCAAGGTCGCCGAGCTCCTGACCCGGCACCCCAAGGTCACCCAGGTCCTCTACCCGGGCCTGCCCGAGCACCGGGGCCACGAGGTCGCCGCCAAGCAGATGCGGGCCTTCGGCGGCATGGTGTCCTTCCGTGTCGCGGGCGGCGAGGAGGCGGCGGTCGCGGTCTGCGACCGGGCGAAGCTGTTCACCCTGGGCGAGTCCCTGGGCGGCGTCGAATCGCTGCTGGAGCACCCCGGCCGCATGACGCACGCCTCGGCGGCCGGCTCCCCGCTGGAGGTCCCGGCCGACCTGGTCCGCCTTTCCGTCGGCATCGAGAACGCGGACGACCTGCTGGCGGACCTGACGCAGGCGCTCGGCTGAGACGTGTGAGCGTGTGAAGGGGCGGGGCCGGAACGCCGGTCCCGCCCGGGCTTCAGACCGGCTCGTCCTCCAGCGACGCCCGGACCTGCTCCCGCAGCTCGGGGCCGTCGGTGTGCTGGTGGACGGAGACGGCGTGCTCGCTCGCGGCGCGCACGACTTCCTCCTCCTCGCCGGTGATCGTCAGCGAGCAGTCCATCTCACTCGGATACTTGCGGCAGTCAGCGATTTTTCGGGTCATGACAGCCTCCTGACCACTCCCTTCCAGGGTAGTCCGGGACGCCCCGCCCGCCGCGTCTACCAGATCTCCACCGGCGTCGTATCCGCCGGAGGCGTCTCCCAGGGCCGAACCGTCAGCGCCCACACCGCGAACACCGCCACGGCCGCGACCAGTGCCAGCAGCCAGAGCCCGCGCAGCGCCCGCCGCCGTCGCAGCAGCCGTCCGCCCCGCTCCGCCGCCGACGCCGCCAGATCGGCGGGCACCTGCGGACGCGGGCCCTCCAGCATCCGGCGCACCTCGTCCTCGCGGCGCCCGGTCCCGCTCACGGCGCGGCCCCCAGCAACCGGGCCGGGCCCCGGCGCGCGGTCGGGTTCCTGGTGCCGCGCATCGTGGCCACCGACCGGCTGCAGACCGCGCGCACCCGGTCCTCGGGCAGCCCGAGCAGGGCCGCCGTCTGCTCCTCCGGGACCCCTTCGTACAGCCGCAGCACCAGGACGAGACGTTCCTGCGGGGTGAGCCGGTCCAGCAGACCGCCGCGCGGCCGGTGGTGGCGCCACGCCTCGCGGGCGAACCGGGCCGCCAGCTCCTGCCGGGTGTGGTTGTACGGGTCCTCGCCGCGCAGTCGCTCCCAGTCGGCGAACGTCCGGGCCAGCGAGGCCGTGAGCAGCCGCCGCGCGTGCGGGTTGGCGCCGGGGCCGTCCGCCGGTTCGGCGGTGAGCAGCGTGGCCGTGTGCAGCAGCCGGCCCGCCGCGCCCGCGACGAAGGACCCGAAGTCCTGGGCGCGGCCCCGCCGCGGGCCCGCATGACGCTCTCGCACACGTCAATCCGAGCGCGCCGCGGCCCTCAGGTCAACCCCCGGGGAACCGGCGGGTGTTCAGTTCGCGGGCGCCGTCTGGTGCGCGGCCTGCCGGGCCGCCAGCGCCGCGTTGAACCGGGTGAGCAGCGCGCAGAACGTGTCCCGCTCCTCCTCGCTCCACCCGTCCGTCACCTGCGCCATCAACTCCCGCCGCGAGTCCCGGACCTCGTCCAGCCGGGCCTGGCCGCGCGGTGACAGCTGGAGCACGACCGCCCGGCCGTCCTCGGGGTGCGAGGTCCGCTTCACCAGGCCGGTGTCCACCAGCGGGGCGACCTGCCGGGTCACCGTGGACGAGTCGATCCCCATCCCGGCGGCCAGCGCCTTGACGCCCATCGGCCCTTCCAGGTCCAGCCGGTTCAGCAGCAGATAGGCCGCCCGGTCCATGGAGTTGCGCACCTGGCCCACCCCGCCGAGGCGGGTCTGCTCGGCCCGGCGGGCGAATACGGCCACCTGGTGCTGAAGGGTGTCGAGAACGTGGTCGGGACCCGGGTTTTCCGGGGCAGCGCCCCCGGAAGGAGACGAGGCAGTCGTCATGTCCTGAGGGGGCATGGCCGGGGGCTCTCTTCGTGCGGTGTCGGATGGGTGGGGGACAGAGTACGCGGCCCCGGGGCAACGCGTACCAGCGCTGCACAAACCTGCGGACATCGGCGCAGGACGGCCCCGCAAGCGGCGGCCGGGACCCCTGCGAGCTGCAAGACTTACGGTATGAACTTCCCGTCGCCCGGCAGCTTTCCCCCTGTGATCCTCGACGACGTGCGGGGGGCGCAGAAGATGCTCTCCGGGGTCGCCAGGGTCACCCCGCTCGAAGGAAGCCGTCATCTCTCGGGCCTCGTGGGCGCGCCCGTCCTCTTCAAGTGCGAGAACCTCCAGCGGACCGGCTCGTTCAAACTGCGGGGCGCCTACGTACGCATCTCGGGACTCACGCCGGTCGAACGCGCCGCGGGCGTCGTGGCCGCGAGCGCCGGGAACCATGCGCAGGGTGTCGCCCTCGCGTCTGCGCTTCTCGGCGTACGCTCCACGGTCTTCATGCCCGTCGGGGCACCGCTGCCGAAGGTGGCCGCCACCCGCGAGTACGGGGCCCGGGTGCGGCTGCACGGCACCGTCGTGGACGAGACCCTGGCCGCCGCGCAGGAGTACGCGCGCGAGACCGGCGCGGTGTTCATCCACCCCTTCGACCACGCCGACATCATCGCCGGACAGGGCACGGTCGGCCTGGAGATCCTGGAGCAGTGCCCCGAGGTCCGGACGATCGTCGTCGGCATCGGCGGCGGCGGGCTCGCGGCCGGCATCGCCGTCGCGGTCAAGGCCGTCCGGCCCGACGTGCGCATCGTCGGCGTGCAGGCGGCCGGTGCCGCGTGCTACCCGCCGTCCCTGGCGGCCGACCGCCCCGTCTCCATCGGCACGCTCCAGACCATGGCGGACGGCATCAAGGTCGGACGCCCCGGCGACGTGCCGTTCGCCCTGGTCAGGGACCTGGTGGACGAGGTGCGCACGGTCTCCGAGGATGAGCTGTCCAGCGCCCTGCTGCTCTGCCTGGAGCGGGCCAAGATGGTGGTCGAACCCGCGGGGGCGAGCCCGGTCGCCGCCCTCCTCAGCGACCCGAAGGCGTTCCAGGGCCCGGTGGTGGCGCTGCTCTCCGGCGGCAACGTGGACCCGCTGCTGATGCAGCGCATCCTCACCCACGGCATGGCGGCGGCCGGCCGCTACCTCAGCCTGCGGCTGCGGCTCACCGACCGGCCCGGCGCGCTGGCCGCGATGCTCGGCGTGCTCTCGGTCGCCGACGCCAACGTCCTGGACGTCAGCCATGCCCGTACGGACCCCCGGCTCGGCCTCACCGAGGCGGAGGTGGAGCTGCACCTGGAGACGAAGGGGCCCGAGCACTGCGACGACGTGAAGGCGGCGCTGCGGGACGCGGGCTATCTGGTGATGGGCTGAGGAGGCGGGTCCCGCTCGTGTGTTCACCGGGCGTCGCACCCCGGGCGTCCCTAGGATCTGGATCCGAGAGGTAGCCATCCGAACGCACTGGGGGAATCCCACATGCCAGGCGCCATCTACGCCGAAGGGCTCGTCAAGACCTTCGGTGACGTCCGAGCACTCGGGGGCGTCGACCTCGACGTGCCGGAGGGGACCGTACTCGGGCTCCTCGGCCCCAACGGGGCCGGCAAGACGACCGCCGTCCGGGTCCTGACGACGCTGCTCAGGCCGGACAGCGGCACCGCCTTCGTGGCGGGGATCGACGTCCTGAAGAACCCCAACGAGGTGCGGCGCTCGATCGGGCTCTCCGGCCAGTTCGCCGCCGTCGACGAATACCTGACCGGCCGCGAGAACCTCCGCATGGTCGGCCAGCTCTACCAGATGAGCGGACGCGCGGCGAAGGCAAGGGCGGGCGAACTCCTCGACCGCTTCCACCTGTCCGACGCGGCGGACCGCCCCGCCAAGACGTATTCCGGGGGCATGCGCCGCCGCCTCGACCTGGCGGCGGCGCTCGTCGTCTCCCCGCCGGTCATGTTCATGGACGAGCCGACGACCGGCCTCGACCCGCGCAACCGCCAGCAGCTCTGGGAGGTCATCGAGGAGCTGGTGGCCGGCGGCACGACCCTGCTGCTGACCACGCAGTACCTGGAGGAAGCGGACCACCTCGCCCACGACATCTGCGTGATCGACCACGGACGCGTCATCGCACGCGGCACCTCCGACCAGCTCAAGGCCCGCATCGGCGGCGAACGCGTCGAGGTCGTCGTACACGACCCCGGGCAGATCGAGCGGGCCCGCACCGTCCTGACCCGCCTCGGCAAGGGCGAGACCGCCGTCCTGCCGAACATGCGCAAGCTGACCGTTCCGGTCGACGGCGGCGCGAAGCTCCTCGCCGAGGTCATCCGCGACCTGGACGCCCAGGGTGTGGAGATCGACGACATCGGACTGCGCCGCCCCACTCTGGACGACGTGTTCATCTCGCTCACCGGCCACGCGGCCGAACAGGAGAAGAACGAAGCCGGGACTTCCGGATCGGAGACGGAGAAATGAGCGCCCTCAGCGAAGCCCGTACGGCCGCCCCGCGGCCGGGCGGCGGCATCGGCCAGTCGGTCCGCGACTCACTGGTCATCGGCAAGCGCAACCTCATCCGCATGACCCGGATCCCCGAGATGATCCTGTTCGGGATCATCCAGCCGGTCATGTTCGTGGTGCTCTTCACCTACGTCTTCGGCGGCTCGATCGCCATCCCGGGCGCGGGCGTCAGCGCGAGCGCGTACAAGGAATTCCTGATGGCCGGCATCTTCGCGCAGACCGTGACCTTCGCCACCGCGGGCGCCGGCGCGGGCATCGCGGAGGACATGCACAAGGGCCTCATCGACCGGTTCAGGTCGCTGCCGATGGCCCGGGGCGCCGTGCTGACCGGGCGGACCCTGGCCGACCTGGTGCAGACCGCCGTCACGCTCGTCGTCCTCGCGGGCGTCGCGCTGCTCGTCGGCTGGCGCACCCACGAGAACATCGGCAAGGTCCTCGGCGGCTTCGGGCTGCTCCTGCTCCTCGGCTACGCGTTCACCTGGATCGGCGCGCTGATCGGCCTGACCGTCCGCACCCCGGAGGCGGCCACCTCCGGCGGCCTGATCTGGCTCTTCCCGCTGACGTTCATCTCGAACGCCTTCGTGCCGGTCAACGGCATGCCGACGTTCCTCCAGTACGTCGCCGAGTGGAACCCGTTCAGCGCGACGGTGGCGGCCGCCCGGGAACTGTTCGGCAACACGATCGAAGGCGTCCCGAAGTCGGTGACCGGCGCCTGGCCGATGGAACACCCCGTCTGGGCCTCGCTGATCTGGTCCGTGCTGATCATCCTGGTCTTCCGGACCCTGGCCGTACGCAAGTACCGCTCGGTCTCCCACTGAGGACCCCGGACACGGAAGGGCCCCGGCCGCACCGCGCGGCCGGGGCCCTCTCACGTACGGGTCAGCCGGTGTACGGCTTCGCCGACAGGATCCTCACCGTGGCGGTCCTGCCGTTCGGCAGCTCGTAGTCGGCGTCGTCACCGGTCTTCTTGCCGTTCACGCCCACGCCGAGCGGCGACTGCGGCGAGTACGTCTCGATGTCCGCGCTCGCGTACTCACGGGAGGCGAGCAGGAAGGTCATGGTGTCGTTCTCGTCGCCGTCGAAGGCGATCGTCACGACCATGCCGGGCTCGACCACGCCGTCGTCGGCGGGCGCCTCGCCGACCTTCGCGTGCTCGAGGAGCTGGGTCAGCTGGCGCACCCGGAGCTCCATCTTGCCCTGCTCCTCCTTGGCCGCGTGGTACCCGCCGTTCTCGCGCAGGTCCCCCTCCTCACGGGCCGCCGCGATCTTGACGGCGATCTCCGTGCGCGCGGGACCAGACAGGTACTCCAGCTCGGCCTTGAGCTGGTTGTACGCCTCCTGCGTGAGCCAGGTGACGTTTTCGCTGGTCTGGGTCACAGGGTGCTCCTCGTCGGTACTGGGAATACAAAGCAACGCCCTACCCGCAAGCATGCGCCGCTCCGGGTGGGCGAAACCACGAGCCTAACAATTCACTGGGAAAAGGGGGAGAAGGTAAAAGTCCCGACTGCGGAAACCGCAGGTCAGAGCCGGGTAAATGGGGTTACGACGGGCGTGCTGCGGTCAACGCGACGCCCCGCCGTCCTCCGTGCAGCCCAGCAGTTCGACGGCGGTCGCCCGGGAGGTCGTCCGCAGGGTCAGGATCTTGTCGATCCGGTCGCTGTCGTCGTCGAAACGGAAGTCCTTGCGGGCGACCTCCGTACCGTTCTCGCTCAGTGAGCGGAGGGTGCAGTAGCCCTGGTCGTCACGGCCCTTGCGGACCTCCAGGTGTACCTCGACGCGGTCGTCCGAGGTGACCTTGAACTTGATCATCTCGGCGCTGAGGCCCTTGCCGCCCACGTAGTCGAAGCCGATCCAGCCGACCACGCCCAGCAGCGCGACGCCGAGCACGGAGCCGATGATCTTGAGTTTGCGGTCCGCGCGCTGGTCCGCCGAGCGGCCGTAGCGGTTCTCGGGAAGCGCCTCGCGCACCGCCGTCATGATCGTTCCTCCCGTACCGGGGATCGAGGAATTTTCCACCCCCCGGTTCAGTCACTATAGAAGCCGCCCACCCGTCACCCGACCGCCGCCCCGAGACCGGCGTCCCTGCGGGACGGCACCTTTGATGGCGACCAATGACTGAGGATCGAGTCTTGACTGAGCAGCTTCGACTGATGGCCGTACACGCTCACCCCGACGACGAGTCGAGCAAGGGCGCGGCCACCATGGCCAAGTATGTGTCCGAGGGGGTGGACGTGCTGGTCGTGACCTGCACGGGAGGCGAGCGCGGCTCCATCCTCAACCCGAAACTCCAGGGCGACGCGTACATCGAGGAGAACATCCACGAGGTGCGCCGCAAGGAGATGGACGAGGCCCGGGAGATCCTGGGCGTCAAGCAGGAGTGGCTGGGCTTCGTGGACTCGGGCCTGCCCGAGGGCGACCCGCTGCCGCCGCTGCCCGAGGGCTGCTTCGCCCTGGAGGACGAGACCGTCGCGGCCGGCCGCCTCGTCGCGAAGATCCGCGCGTTCCGGCCGCAGGTCATCACCACGTACGACGAGAACGGGGGCTACCCGCACCCCGACCACATCATGACCCACACCATCTCGATGATCGCCTTCGAGGGCGCGGCGGACACCGAGAAGTTCCCCGAGGCGGAGTTCGGCCCCGCCTGGACGCCGCAGAAGCTCTACTACAACCAGGGCTTCAACCGGCAGCGGACGGTCGCCCTGCACGAGGCCCTGCTCGCCCGCGGCATGGAGTCGCCGTACGGGGAGTGGCTGGAGCGCTGGAAGGAGTTCGGCCGCCCCGAGCGCACGCTGACCACGCACATCCCGTGCGCGGACTTCTTCGAGATCCGCGACAAGGCGCTGATCGCGCACGCCACGCAGATCGACCCGGACGGCGGCTGGTTCCGCGTTCCGATGGACATCCAGCGGGAGGTCTGGCCGACCGAGGAGTACGAGCTGGCGAAGTCTCTGGTCGATACCTCCCTCCCCGAGAGCGACCTCTTCGCGGGCATCCGCGACAATGCCTGATATGTACGCGACTCAGGCACTGACGAACCTCGTCCCGCTCGCCGAGGAACTCGACAAGAACAAGGTGACCCCCGGGGTCCTCGGCTTCATCGTCTTCGCTGCGCTCGCCGTGGGCGTGTGGGCGCTCATGAAGTCGATGAACCGGCACATGGGGCGGGTGAACTTCGAGGAGACGCCGGAGGCGGAGCCGGCGTCGGAGGAGCCGGCCGAGCCGGTGTCCGCGAAGCGGAAGTAGTACGGCGGGGCGGGGAGCGTACGGATGGTGCCCCCGCCGCCGTCGTCCGGCTGAAGGACGCCCTCAGTCGCCGGGCGGGCCCGACGGGACCCTCACGCCCATGATCTCCCGGGTCCGGCGTGACGGGACCAGGTCCAGGGACCACGCCTGCCAGCCCGATTCCAGGTCGGCGCCCCGGTCCAGGACCACCCGGTAGGTGTCCGCGCAGTGGTCCACCTCGGGGTCCCTGGCCGAGTGGCCGGCCGCGCGGAGTTCGGCCAGCTCCTGCTGGGCGACCACCGTGCCCACCTCGACGCCGCCCGGCGAGGCGTACGGCAGTAGCGTGCAGCGCAGGAGGCGCGCCCAGTCCGCGCCGCGCGCGTCCCCGTACGACTCGAACAGGGCGACCGCCTCGTCGCACAGCCCGAGGGCCTGGGGCGTGCGCTGGTTGCCCGCGTCGATCAGCGCGAGGTCCAGGCAGGCCCACGCCTCGCCGTGGGCGACCCCGATGCGCCGGAAGTCCGCCCGCGCGTCGGCCAGCAGCTGGCGGGCGAACCCGGAATTGCGCAGGTTGCCCGTCTGCGCGGCCCGCTGGTCGCGGGTGACGCGCCCCGAGTGGTGCCGGGCGCAGGCGAGGCCGTACACATCGCGCATCCGCGAGAACATCGTCCGGGCCCGCTCCAGCTGCCGTACGGCTTCCACCGTGTCGCCGTGCTCCTCCAGCGCCTGGCCCAGGTGGTACCGGGTCCACGCCTCGCCGCGCGCGTCCTCGTTGTCGCGGTGGTGGGCCAGGGCCGCGGTCAGCTGCTCGACGGCCGCGGCCGGGTCGCCGGCCAGCAGCCGGGCCCGGGCCAGCTGGGTCGTCGCCCACGCCATCCCGCGCTCGTCACGGGTCCGCCGGTACAGATCGAGGGCGGCGCGCAGCGCGGCCTCCGCCCGCTCCGCGTCGCCCAGGCGCAGCCGGACCTGGCCCAGCTGGAACCGGGTCCACGCCTCGCCGTGCAGCGACTCGCCCTCGCGGTGCAGGGTGAGCGCGGTGTCCAGGAGGGCGACCGCGTCGGCCAGATTGCCCCGGTCGCGCTCGACGGCGGCCAAGGCGTGCAGCGACCAGGCCCGGTCCGCGTCCTGCCCGGCGGCGAGCTGGAGCTCCATCGCCTCGCGGAGCCGGGCCGCCGCCTCGGTCAGGTTGCCCTGGTGGTGCAGCGTGATGCCGAGGGAGCACAGCGCCAGCGCCGTACCGGCGTCGTTCTGCGCCTCCCGGTACAGGCCGACGACGGAGGACAGCGTGGTGCGGGCCTTGTCCAGCTCGCCGAGCTGCCGGGCGGCGATGCCCGTACGCCACCGCACCGACCGTTCGAGGAGGCCCTGGTCGACCGCCTGCGTCAGCTCGCTTATCTCACCCAGCCGGTAGAGGTCGCCGCGCAGCAGGCAGTAGTCGCACAGCGCGCCGAGCAGCGCGAGCACCGCCGCCTGGTCGACGCCCTCCGCATGGCGCAGGGCCGAGGTGATGAAGCTCGACTCGTCGTCCAGCCAGCGCAGGGCCGCGTCCAGCGAACCGAAGCCGTGCGAGCCGAACTGGCCGGCCCGGGTCGACATCTTGCCGTCCACCATCCGGATCACCGCGCCGGCCAGCTCCGCGTAGTTCGCGATCAGCCGTTCCTGCGCGGCGGCGCGCTCGGCCGGCTCCTCCTCGTCCAGCAGCCGGGCCAGGGCGAAACCGCGCACCAGGTCGTGCAGGCGGTAGCGGGAGCCGCGCACGTGGTCGAGGAGCCCGGCTTCGGACAGGGCCGTCAGCAGCCGGCCGGCCTCCTGCTCGTCGGCGGAGAGCAGCGCCGCCGCGGCGGCGGCGCCCAGGCTCGCCCGGCCCGCCAGCGCGAGCCGCCGCAGCAGCCGCCTGGCCTGCGCGGACTGGTCGGTGTACCGCAGCCACAGGGCGCGCTCGACGGGCGGTACCGGACCGTACGCGGCGAGGTCGGCGGCCAGCACGTCCGCCGTACGCGCCCCGAGCGCCGACCCGGCGACACGCAGGGCCAGCGGCAGCCCGCCGCACAGCTCGGTGATCGCCTCGCTCGACGGATAGTCGTACGGGCCCGGCTCCGCCTCCTGCGACACCCCGCGCAGCAGCTCCTCCGCGCCGCCCGGATCGAGCGCCCCGACCTCCAGCCGGTGCACCCGGGCGGGCAGGGAGTCCGGCAGGTCCAGCGGCTCGCGGGCGGTGACCAGGACCAGGCTGTCGGAGCGCTCCGGGATCAGCGTGGCGACCTGTTCGGCGTCCCGGGCGTCGTCCAGGACGATCGTCACCGCCGTGCCCGTCAGGTGCTGGTGGTACAGCTCGCCGAGCCGGCGCACCTGCTGCTCGGCGGACGCGCCGTCCCGGAACAGCAGTTGCTCGCGGGGGGCGCCCAGCCGGTTCAGCAGATGCAGCAGCGCGTCCCGGGTCGGCAGCGGTGCCTCGCCCTCGGCGTCGCCGCGCAGGTCCACCACGCACGCGCCCTTGAACTGGTCCCTCAGCTCGTGCGCGGCCCGCACGGCGAGCGTGGTGCGCCCGGCGCCCGGGGGACCGTGCAGCACGACGACGGTCGGCTTCGTCTCGGTGGACGCGCGGGCGGCGTGCACCCACTGGCCGATGCGGGCCAGCTCGCCCCGCCGCCCCGCGAACAGCCCGTCGGCCGCCGGGAGATGACCGAACGACTGCTCCAGGAGCGACCGCATCCGCGCCGCCGCACTGCGGTCCCCGCCGCGCAGCGGGGTGCGGGTCCTGGCCGCGGCCTTCTTCGCCGGGGCACGGGTGGCGGCGGCCAGCATCCGCTGCTGGTCGAGGAACGGTCGGATGCCCCGTACGTCGAGGGCGGCCAGCCACTGGAGCCGCAGCTGGTCCGGCCGGGCGCCCGCCGGGGTGGCGGGCCGGTGCGACGCGGTGGCCTTGGCGACCGTGGCGGTGGCCCCCGCCACGGCGACGACCGCCCCCGCGCCGAGCGCCAGCCCGGACGCCGTACCGAGCGCCACATCGGCGCCGAAGGCCGCTGCGGCGGCGACACCGGTGACCAGTAACGGCGTCGCCATGCTCTCCCGGCTGAACCGCTGCCCGCCCGCCGAGGCGTCGAGCGCCCGCACGTACGCCGCGTACTCCTCCGCCGCGCCCTCCGCGATGGTGTCGAGGGCGGCCCGCGCACGGGTCAGCAGGACGGACGGATCCGTCCGCCCGCCGCTGCGCCGTGCCTCCTCCTCCACGGCCCGTACCAACAGCCGCTCCGCATCGGCCCGGTGGCCGTCCCGCATCCGCATCCGTGTCCCCCTCCGGCTCCGCTGGTCGCGGGGTCCAGTGTCCTTCGTACGGCGCGCCCGCGCGAGGGAGGACGCGCGACCCGCCGACGGCGAACGCCGCTGGGCCGCACGCCGGTTGGGTCCAGTGCGCCTCGTCGTCGCGGAATCCGGGGCGCGCTCGGGGGTGTGAACTTGCGCACCCAGTAGCCGGCGGTGCTCACACCTCTCGGACGATCACGCCGTTTCCGCAGAGCTTCGACCAGTCGTCGCGGTCGGAGGTCAGGACGATCACGGGGGCCGGGACGCGGAGCGCGAGCGCGGCGACGAGGGCGTCGACAGCGTACTTGTGCCCGTGCAGCCCGCCCGCGTCCTGGAGCGACGCGACGGCGGTCAGGGAGTCCTCCTGGCTGACCGGTTCCACCCGCAGCCGGGAGAGCACCCACTTCAAGCGCGCAAGATCGGTCTTCCCGTGTACGGCCTCAACAATGGTCAGCGCGGACACGAGCACGGGTACCCCAGCCTGCCGGGATGCCTCGATACGGGCCGCCATACCGCGGTCGTTGCGCAGGAGCAGGGAGAGCGCCTCGGAGTCGAGCACCAGCGAGCGGGCCGGCTGCTCCTTCACGCGGCGCCCCGCTCGGCGTGCTCATCTCCGAACAGCTCGCGTCGAGCGGCTTCGATTTCCTGCTCCGTGAGCGCGCCGTGCTCTTCTTCATGGGCCGCGACGATCTCGGCGAGCCCATCCATGGCGAGCTGATGCCTGACGGCCTCGGTGACGTAGCCGGAGAGCCCGCGGCGGCCGGTTCGGGCGCGGAGCTCACTGACCAGGTCGGCGGGCATGGACACGGAGATGTTCAAGGAGCTTGAACAGTCCGGGACCGTTGAGGCTCAGCCCAGTGTCTCGCGGCGGTCCCCGTGCCCGGGCGCGGCGCTGTGAGAGGCTGGCCCGCATGAACCGGTTGGCTGGTGTGACCTCGCCGTATCTGCTGCAGCATGCTGACAATCCGGTCGACTGGTGGCCCTGGTCGTCCGAGGCGTTCGAGGAAGCCGGAAGGCGGAACGTTCCCGTCCTGCTCAGCGTCGGGTACTCGTCCTGCCACTGGTGCCACGTCATGGCGCACGAGTCGTTCGAGGACGAGGCGACCGCCGCTTACATGAACGAGCACTTCGTGTCCGTCAAGGTGGACCGCGAGGAGCGGCCCGATGTGGACGCGGTCTACATGGAGGCGGTGCAGGCGGCCACCGGGCAGGGCGGGTGGCCGATGACCGTGTTCCTCACCGCGGACGCCGAGCCGTTCTACTTCGGGACCTACTTCCCGCCCGAGGCGCGCCACGGGATGCCCTCCTTCCGGCAGGTGCTCGAAGGGGTCACCGCCGCCTGGACCGACCGGCGCGACGAGGTCGGGGAGGTGGCCGGGCGGATCGTGCGGGACCTGGCCGAGCGCAGCCTCGCCCACGGCGGGGACGGGCCGCCCGGGGAGTCGGAGCTCGCGCAGGCGTTGCTCGGGCTGACCCGGGACTACGACGAGAAGCGGGGCGGGTTCGGCGGGGCGCCCAAGTTCCCGCCGTCCATGGCGCTGGAGTTCCTGCTGCGCCACCACGCCCGCACGGGCGCGGACGGGGCGCTTCAGATGGCCGCCGACACCTGCGCGGCAATGGCCCGGGGCGGGATCTACGACCAGCTCGGCGGCGGGTTCGCCCGGTACGCCGTGGACCGGGAATGGGTCGTCCCGCACTTCGAGAAGATGCTGTACGACAACGCGCTGCTCTGCCGCGTCTACGCCCACCTCTGGCGGTCCACCGGGTCCGCGCTCGCCCGGCGGGTGGCCCTGGAGACGGCCGACTTCATGGTGCGCGAGCTGCGGACGCCCGAGGGCGGGTTCGCCTCCGCGCTCGACGCCGACAGTGAGGACGCGCACGGCAGGCACGTCGAGGGCGCGTACTACGTGTGGACGCCGGAGCAGCTGCGCGAGGTGCTGGGCGAGGAGGACGCCGCGTTCGCCGCCGAGCACTTCGGGGTGACCGACGAGGGCACCTTCGAGGAGGGCTCCTCGGTGCTCCAGCTGCCCGGCGACCCCGACGACCCCCGCGCCGCCGGCGTACGGGAGCGGCTGCTGGCCGCCCGGGAGGAGCGCCCGCGCCCGGGGCGCGACGACAAGATCGTCGCCGCCTGGAACGGGCTCGCCATCGCCGCGCTCGCCGAGACGGGCGCCTTCTTCGACCGGCCCGACCTGGTCGAGCGGGCCACCGAGGCGGCCGACCTGCTGGTGCGGGTGCACATGGGGCCCGTCGCCCGGCTCGTACGGACGTCGAAGGACGGGCGCGCCGGTGACCACGCCGGGGTGCTGGAGGACTACGGGGACGTCGCCGAGGGCTTCCTCGCGCTGGCCGCGGTCACCGGCGAGGGGGCCTGGCTGGAGTTCGCCGGGTTCCTGCTGGACATCGTGCTCCAGCACTTCCGGGGCGAGGGCGGCCAGCTGTACGACACGGCCGACGACGCCGAGCGGCTGATCCGGCGCCCCCAGGACCCCACCGACAGCGCGACCCCGGCCGGCTGGACGGCCGCCGCCGGGGCGCTCCTCTCGTACGCCGCGCACACCGGCTCCGGGCCCCACAGCACCGCCGCCGAGGAGGCGCTGGGCGTCGTGAAGGCGCTGGGCCCGCGCGCCCCGCGCTTCATCGGCTGGGGGCTCGCGGTGGCCGAGGCGCTGCTCGACGGGCCGCGCGAGGT
>NZ_JAAGNI010000311.1 GCF_010550605.1 Streptomyces sp. SID9727 | reverse complement strand
GCCCGCATGCGCCCCGCGCCTCCGCCGCTCCCACCGGAAGCGCTCACGCCCGTCACGACGGAGGCGAGCGCGGCACGACGAGCTCCCCACCACCGGTGCCGCGGTCCACCGGCCGCCCGCACGCCGCGGCCGGGACCCGTAGCGCGGACACGCCCGCACCCGGGGCCTCCGCCCCCTCCTCCGACGCGACCCGCTCATCCATTCCCGGCACCGGCCCGGACGGCACGACACCCACGGCGGCGCCCTCCCGGAGCACGGCGGCGCCCACCCCCTCGAAGGCATCCCCCACCGCGCCCACCACACCGGGCGAAGCGACCACGTCGGCACCGGCGCCCCCGAGCGCCACGGCGAGCGAGTCCCCCCGGCAGCCGCCCGGCCAGGCCAAGAGGACGGAAGCGGCGCGGGGCGGGAAGACCGGTCCCACCGGCTGACGCCGAGGCGGACCCCGTGGGCGGGCCCCGGACCACGCCGGGGACCGGGCCGGGAGCCCACCACCGCCGGAGGGACCGGCGGGGTGACGTCATCCTGCCGGGGGAGGGCCGCTGCACCCAGGGTCCGATCCCGCATTCCGGGCCCTGCGCCGGACGGCGCCTCCAGACCGCCGCGCGGACGGATGTGGGCGGGCGCGGCGGGTGACAGCTTCGGAGGTGTCACCCGCCACGCCTCCGAGGAGCCCTCGTATGACCAGCAGCGCGTTGCCGTCCGTCCCCGCACTCCCGGTGTCCCCGGCCCCTGCCCCGTTGTGGGCGCGGCGTGCGGCGTCCGCGGTGTTGTGGGCCTCGATGCCGTCGGCGCTGTGGCGGTTCGCCGTGGTGGCCGGTGTCCCCCTGGGCCTCGCCGATTCCGAGTACGACGCGATGCTCGTTCCCGGCTGGGGGTACCTCGTCGTGCCGTTGCTCTCAGTGTTCCAGGAGGCCCTGGCCTTTCTGACGCTCGGGCTCGTGCGGCCCTGGGGCGAGGTGTGGCCGCGGTGGATCCCGCACCTGGGCGGGCGGCGCGTTCCCGTCATGGCCGCGACCGTGCCGGCGGCGGTGGGCGCCCTGGCCTGCACGGTCTACGGCGTGCTCTTCGTCTGGACGACGCTGCACGCCGACATGGAGATCACACCGTGGGGGCAGTGGGTGATGACCCTCTGCTACGTGCCGATCGTCGCGTGGGGGCCGCTGCTGGGAGTCGTCACCGCGCACTATTACCGGCGCCGCACACGCCCCTGACCGGCCGGGGCCGCCTTCGGCGCCGACCCGCGCGACCGAGGCGGTGACGACCCGCTCCCTGGCCGGCCGCGGGGGTGGCCTGGGTCCCAGCCCCCGTATTTGTTGCGGAGGGATGAAATCCGCAGCACACCGCGTTGGTGCCTTCCGTCGGATCAGGTCGGACGGGAGGCACCGGGTGGCGGACGCACGGGAGACGGAAAGCGGGCAGCGGGGCGGCTGGGCGCGGAGACTGAGCGGGTACGCCTGGCGCTACCGGCGCAACGTCCTGCTGGCGCTCGGCTCCTCGCTCGCGGGCATGGCCGTGATGGCCCTCGTCCCCCTGATCACCAAGGTGATCATCGACGACGTGGTCGTCGGCCACACCCGCTCCCTCGCCGTCTGGACCGGACTGCTGATCGTGGCGGCCGTCCTCGTCTACGCCTCCACCTACATCCGCCGCTACTACGGCGGCCGGCTCGCCCTCGACGTCCAGCACGACCTGCGGACCGGCATGTACGGGACGATCACCCGGCTCGACGGCAGGCGCCAGGACGAGCTCTCCACCGGGCAGGTCGTCGGACGCGCGACCAGCGACCTCCAGCTCATCCAGAGCCTGCTCTTCATGCTCCCGATGACCATCGGGAACGTGCTCCTGTTCCTGATCTCCCTGGTCATCATGGCCTGGCTGTCGCCGCTGCTGACGCTCGTCGCCGTCGCCGTCGCCCCCGCCCTCTGGTATATCGCCCGCCGCTCCCGCGCCCGGCTCTTCCCCGCCACCTGGTACGCCCAGTCGCAGGCGGCCGCCGTCGCCGGCGTCGTGGACGGAGCCGTCTCCGGCGTCCGCGTCGTCAAGGGCTTCGGGCAGGAGGAGCAGGAGACCGGCAAGCTGCGGGAGGTCGGCCGCAGGCTGTTCGCGGGCCGGCTGCGCACCATCCGGCTGAACTCCCGCTACACCCCCGCCCTCCAGGCCGTGCCCGCCCTGGGCCAGGTCGCGATGCTGGCCCTCGGCGGCTGGCTGGCCACCCGGGGCGAGATCACCCTCGGCACGTTCGTCGCGTTCTCGACGTACCTCGCGCAGCTCGTCGGCCCGGTCCGGATGCTCGCCATGGTCCTCACCGTCGGCCAGCAGGCCCGCGCAGGCGTCGAACGCGTCCTGGAGCTCATCGACACCGAGCCCTCCATCGAAGACGGCACCAAGGAGCTGCCCGCCGACGCCCCGGCGAGCGTCGAGTTCGAGGACGTCCGGTTCGGCTACGCTTCGCCGCGCTCCGCCTCCTCCGGTGATCAGGACCTCGGAGGCGGAGCCGAAACGCGCCGCCCCGTCCTCGACGGCTTCTCGCTGACCATCGAACCCGGCGAGACCGTCGCCGTCGTCGGCGCCTCCGGCAGCGGCAAGTCCACCGTCTCGCTGCTCCTGCCGCGCTTCTACGACGTGACGCACGGCGCGGTCCTCGTCGGCGGCCACGACGTGCGAGAACTGACCCTGGACTCGCTGCGCGCCGCGATCGGGCTCGTCCCCGAGGACAGCTTCCTGTTCTCCGACACCGTCCGCGCCAACATCGCGTACGGCCTGCCCGGCGCCACCGACGAGCAGATCGAACAGGCCGCCCGCTCCGCCCAGGCCCACCGCTTCATCGCCGAGTTGCCGAACGGCTACGACACCAAGGTCGGCGAGCACGGGCTCACCCTCTCCGGCGGCCAGCGCCAGCGCATCGCCCTCGCCCGCGCCATCCTCACCGACCCCCGCCTCCTGCTCCTGGACGACGCCACCTCCGCCGTGGACGCCCGCGTCGAGCACGAGATCCACGAGGCCCTGCGCCACGTGATGGCCGGCCGTACGACGCTGCTCATCGCCCACCGCCGCTCCACCCTGAACCTCGCGGACCGCATCGCCGTCCTCGACGACGGCCGCCTCGCCGACCTCGGCACCCACGAGGAGCTGGAGCGCCGCTGCGCCCTCTACCGGCGCCTGCTCACCGACCCGGACGAGCTGGGCGCCCCGTCGCCCGGTCACCGTCCGGCGGCCGCCCCCGAGGACCCGCAGGGGGAGCGCGCGCTCCAGGAGGAGATCGACGCCGCATTCGACGCCGAACGCGGCATCACGCCCGCGCTGTGGGTGCGCGGGGAGGAGGACCGGGGCACCGACACGGCGGGCACGCCCGCCACGCCCGAGCTGCTCGCCCAGGTGGACGCCCTGCCCCCGGCGAACGACACCCCGGACGTGGACGAGGCCCGTGCCGTGCACCCCGAGGACTCCTACGGCCTGCGCAGGCTGCTGCGCGGCTTCGGGCTGCCGCTGCTGGTCAGCCTCGGCCTGGTCGCCGTGGACGCCGGGGCCGGGCTGCTGCTCCCGGTGCTGATCCGGAACGGCATCGACGACGGGGTCACCCAGCTCGCGCTGGGCGCGGTCTGGACGGCCTCCGCCTTCGCCCTCGTCGTCGTCCTCGTGCAGTGGGCGGCCCAGGTCGGCGAGACCCGGATGACCGGACGCACCGGTGAGCGGGTGCTGTACGCGCTGCGGCTGAAGATCTTCGCCCAGCTCCAGCGCCTGGGGCTCGACTACTACGAGCGCGAGCTGACCGGCCGCATCATGACCCGGATGACGACGGACGTGGACGCGCTGTCCACGTTCCTCCAGACCGGCCTGGTCACCGCCTTCGTCTCCGTCGTCACCTTCCTCGGCATCATGGTCGCGCTGCTGGTCCTCGACGTGGAGCTGGCCCTGGTCGTCTTCGCGACCCTGCCCGTCCTCGTCGTCGGCACCGTCTTCTTCCGCCGCAAGAGCGTCAAGGCGTACGAGCTGGCCCGGGAGCGGATCAGCGTCGTCAACGCCGACCTCCAGGAGTCCGTCGCCGGCCTCCGCATCGTGCAGGCGTTCCGGCGCGAGCGGGACGGGGCCGACGCGTTCGCCGCCCGCAGCGACGAGTACCGCGAGGCGCGGGTGCGCGGCCAGTGGCTGATCTCCGTCTACTTCCCGTTCGTCCAGCTGCTGTCGTCGGTGGCCGCCGCGGCGGTGCTGATCGTCGGCGCACACCGGGTGGACGACTCCACGCTCACCGCGGGCGCGCTGGTCGCCTACCTGCTCTACATCGACCTGTTCTTCGCGCCCGTCCAGCAGCTCTCCCAGGTCTTCGACGGCTACCAGCAGGCCGCCGTCTCCCTCGGCCGCATCCAGGAACTCCTGCGCGAGCCCGCCTCCACCACCGACCGCGACGATCCGCGGCACGTCCGGGAACTGCGCGGCGAGATCGCCTTCGAAGACGTGTCGTTCGCCTACGGGGACGAGGAGACGGCCCTCCGGGGCGTCGACCTGCGCATCCCGGCCGGGCAGACCGTCGCGTTCGTCGGGGAGACCGGGGCCGGGAAGTCGACCCTGGTCAAGCTGGTCGCCCGGTACTACGACCCGACGGAGGGCCGGATCACGGTGGACGGCGCCGACCTGCGCGACCTCGGGCTCACCGCGTACCGGCGCAGGCTCGGGGTCGTACCGCAGGAGGCGTACCTCTTCGCCGGGACCGTGCGCGACGCCATCGCCTACGGGCGGCCGGACGCCACGGACGCGGAGGTGGAGGCGGCCGCCAGGGCGGTCGGCGCGCACGACATGATCGCCACGCTGGACGGCGGTTACCTCCACGAGGTCGCCGAGCGGGGCCGCAACCTCTCTGCCGGACAGCGCCAGCTGATCGCGCTCGCCCGCGCCGAACTGGTCGACCCGGACATCCTGCTCCTGGACGAGGCGACCGCCTCGCTCGACCTGGCCAGCGAGGCGCAGGTCAACCAGGCGACCGACCGGCTCGCGGGCCGCCGCACCACGCTCGTCGTCGCCCACCGCCTGACCACCGCCGCCCGCGCGGACCGGGTCGTGGTGATGGACCACGGCCGGGTCGTGGAGGACGGCACCCACGACGAACTCCTCGCCCGCGAGGGGCACTACGCGGTGCTGTGGCGCACGTTCATAGGGGAGGACGAGCCGGCGGGGGTGTGATCCAGGGCCTATTCCCCGTCGCGGATCCCCGAGATCTTCCCGGTCGCCAGGTCGGACCGCACGGTCAAGTAGGTGTACGCGGGGTCCTCGGGCGATCCCCAGGTGAGCCGGACCGTGGACCAGGTGTGTCCGGCGCCGCTGTGGCCGGCGGTGACCCGGTGGTCCACCGGGACGTCCTGGGCGAGGAGCACGCCGTCCGCGTGGTTCGCCGCCTCCCAGTCGGCGAGGCGGGCACGCAGCCCGGGGGTGAGGTAGAAGCCGCGCAGCGCGGTGGCGAGGTCCCCGCCGTCCTCGGCGGCCACCGCGTCGACGTACGCGCTGTAGAAGTCGTCCACCAGCCGCGATTCCCGGGTCTCCGTCTCGTCCCGGACCGTCGCCCCGGCGGACGCCTCACGCGGGGCGGCCGTGGCGGCGGCGGGCACGGCGACGGCGGCGGCGAGGAGCGCCGAGGCGAGCAGCGTACGGCCGGCGGTGCGCCGGGCGGAGCGGGATCGGGTCATGACGGTTCCTGCCTTTCGTGGTGGTCTGTCCTGTCCGGCTCCATGGTGGGCCGCTCCGGTCCGCGCAGGTGCCGGGCCCGCCGGATGCAACCTCCGGATGGCCTCCCGCGTCGTACGCAGGTACAGGCATATGCGCCCAGGTGTCGGGTAGAGGCGCGCATGTTCGATGAAGTGATGGGGCTGCTGTGACCAGAGGGACCGAAGGACATGCCCGGGGCGTGCGGCGCGGGCTCGGCCGCCATGCCGTGGTCCTCGCCCTGGCCACCGTCTTCGCACTGGTACTCGGCGGGGCGGTCGCGGGGAGCGCGGACGCCGCCTCGGTGTGCGCGGGCCGCCCGAAGAAGACGGTGAAGTTCGCGACGGGTGAGCTGCGCGTCTACAAGTCGCGCGCCTACGCGTGCGTCACCGCCGTCGCCGCCAGACCCGGCAAGCGCCGCCCCATGACCGTGACCATCCAGCCGCGCGGCGGCCTCCCCGTCACGGACAGCGGCCGTTACACCCAGCGGGCGGGCCCGGTGACCGTGCACGCCCTGAACCGGTGCGTGCGGGTCTCCGGCACCGTCGCCGGCAAGGGCGCCCGCACGAGCTGGATCCTGTGCTGACCGGGTGACACCTCCCGGACCCCCGCAAGGGGGTCTGGTGGGACGTGTGTTCCCCCGCTAGGTTCACCGCGTCAGCTGTGGACCAAGAGGCGTGCTCACGGGACTCCGGAGACGGCTCAGGGGAGGACACGCATGCGCAAGGCGCTCAGAGGAATCCTGTCGCTCGCGGTGCTCATCGGCACGGTGAGTGCGACGGGTGCCTCGGCCGGGGCGGCCACCGCCGCCGGACCGGCCTCGCTCCGCACCGCCGTGAGCGACAGCGGAACGAGCACGGACATCAAGGACCGCATCCTGGCCATCCCAGGCATGAGTCTCATCGAGGAGAAGCCCTACGCCGGCTACCGCTACTTCGTCCTGAACTACACCCAGCCGGTCGACCACCGCCACCCGTCCAAGGGGACGTTCCAGCAGCGGATCACCCTGCTGCACAAGGACACCTCCCGTCCGACGGTCTTCTACACCGGCGGCTACAACGTCTCGACCAACCCCAGCCGCTCCGAGCCCACCCGGATCATCGACGGCAACCAGGTCTCGCTGGAATACCGGTTCTTCACCCCGTCACGCCCCTCGCCCGCCGACTGGTCCAAGCTCGACATCTGGCAGGCGGCCAGTGACCAGCACCGCGTCTTCACCGCGCTCAAGCGGATCTACTCCGAGAACTGGCTGACCACCGGCGGCTCCAAGGGCGGCATGACCGCCACGTACTACGAGCGCTTCTACCCGAAGGACATGGACGGCGTCGTCGCCTACGTCGCCCCCAACGACGTGGTGAACAAGGAGGACTCGGCGTACGACCGGTTCTTCGCGAAGGTCGGCACCGAGGAGTGCCGCGACAAGCTCGGCGGCGTCCAGCGCGAGGCCCTGGTCCGCCGCGCGCCGCTGGAGGAGAAGTACGCGCGGTACGCGGCCGACAACGGCTACACCTTCGACACCGTCGGCTCCCTGGACCGGGCGTACGAGGCCGTCGTCATGGACTACGTGTGGGCGTTCTGGCAGTACAGCCTGCTGGCCGACTGCGACAGCCTCCCGGCCGACGCGAAGAAGGCGACCGACCAGGAGATCTGGGACTCGGTCGACTCGATCTCCGGCTTCTCCGCCTACGCCGACCAGGGCCTGGCCAACTACACCCCGTACTACTACCAGGCGGGCACCCAGCTCGGCTCGCCCGACATCAAGCAGCCCTGGCTGGGCAAGCTGAGCCGCTACGGCTACCAGCCGCCACGCACCTTCGTGCCGCGCTCCATCCCGATGAAGTTCCAGCCCTCGGTGATGCGGGACGTCGACACGTGGGTGAAGCACCACGCCACGCACATGCTGTACGTCTACGGCGAGAACGACCCGTGGGGCGCCGAGCGCTTCCGGCTCGGGGCGGGCGCCCGTGACAGCTACGTGTTCACCGTGCCCGGCGGGAACCACGGATCGAACGTCGCGGGCCTCGCGCCCTCGGAGAACGCCACGGCCACCGCCGCGATCCTGCGGTGGGCGGGCGTCGCCCCGGCCGCCGTCCAGCAGGACGAGTCCAAGGCGAAGCCGCTCGCGAAGTTCGACGCGCGGCTCGACAACAAGGAGCTGACGACCGACCACCGCCTCGGCGTGCGGCGCCCGTGACGTGACCCCGCCCCGGCGGCCGTGGTCTCACGGCCGCCGGGGCGGGGCTCCGGTCAGTACGTCAGCCCGTACCCCACCGGGTACAGCACCTTCGACGGGTCGTCCGCCCGCTGCACCGGCACCGGGAGCTTCCCCTCCGGCCGGACCCGGCCCGCGATCACCCGGGCCGCCGCGCGGAGCTCCACGTCGGTCCAGGAGTAGGCGGCCAGGTGCGCCCGGTGCCCCGTGCCCGCCAATTGCGCGATGTCGTACGGGTTGCGGATGGCGACCGTGACCACCGGGACGCCCGTCGCGGCCAGCGCGCCGACCAGCGTCCGCTGCGAACTGGTGGCCGAGACGTTGTACGTCCCCACCACCACCGCGTCCTTGCCCCGCGCGGCCGCCACCGCCGCGTCGATGGCCGCCTTGGTGGGCGCGGTCCCGGTGGACAGCGCGGTCGCCACGAAGCCCAGCTCCTCGAACGCCCCGGCCAGCGTCGTCGTCGGCGGGCCCGTGGTGCCCGAGGGCGAGGCCGGGTCGGCGCCCACCACCAGCAGGTTGCGGTGCGAGCGGCGCGACAGCGGCAGCAGCCGGCCCTCGTTCGCCAGCAGGGTCGTCGTGTGCTCGGCGATCCGGTCGGCGGCGGCCAGATGCGCCCGGGTGCCGACCGTACGGTCCACCCCGCGCCCGGAGACGAACGGCTGGTCGAAGAGCCCCAGTTTCGTCTTCAGGCGCAGGATGCGCAGGATCGATTCGTCGAGCCGGGCCTCGCTGACCTCGCCGCTCTTCACGGCCGCCAGCAGCGCGTTCCACGAGACGTCCAGGCTCGGCGGGTTCAGCAGCTGGTCCACGCCCGCCTGGACCGCGAGCACCGGCACCCGCTCGTCCCCGTACTTCGTGCGCACGCCCTGCATGCCGAGCGAGTCGGTGACCACGACCCCGTCGTAGCCCAGTTCCTCGCGCAGGATGCCGGTGAGGATCGGCTTGGAGAGGGTCGCCGGGTCCTCGGCCGGGTCGAGCGCGGGCACCACGATGTGCGCGGTCATGATCGAGTCGATGCCCGCCGCGATGGCCGCCCGGAACGGGGGCGCGTCCAGCTCCGCCCACTGCTCCCGGGTGTGGCCGATGACCGGCAGGCCCGTGTGGCTGTCGGTGCTGGTGTCGCCGTGGCCCGGGAAGTGCTTGGCCGTGGAGGCGATTCCCGCGCTCTGGTACCCCTTCACCTGCGCGGCGACCATCCCGGCCACGGACTGCGGATCCGAGCCGAAGGAGCGGACGCCGATGACCGGGTTGGCCGGGTTCACGTTGACGTCGGCGTCCGGCGCGTAGTTCTGGTTGATGCCGATCGCCGCCAGCTCGGCGCCCGCGATCTGCCCGGCCCTGCGGGCGTCGGAGCGCGAACCGCCCGCGCCCAGCGCCATCGCGCCCGGCATCAGCGTGGCCGGCTCGCCGACGCGGCAGACGATGCCGTGCTCCTGGTCGGTGGAGACCAGCAGCGGGATGCGGGACGGGCCCGCGAGGCCCGCGCGCTGGATGCCGTTGGAGAGCTCGGCGATCTGGTGCGGGTCGCGGGTGTTGTGGGCCCAGGCGAAGTAGATGATCCCGCCGACGTGGTACTTGGCGATCATCTCGGCGGCCGTACGCACCCCGATCTCGGCGAGGTTGGCGTCGATGTCGGCCTGGTCGGGGTCGGTGGCGGAGTGCCCGTAGACCCGCATGACGAAGAGCTGGCCGACCTTCTCCTCCAGGCTCATCCGGGAGATGAGCCGCTTCAGCCGCCGGGTCGTGGCGGCGGAGGTGTGACCGCTGTGCGCGGAGCCCTGGGAGGCGAGGGCCCCCGGGGCGGTCGCCATGCCGGCCGCTGCGGCGACCGCGGTGGCGGCGGTGGCGGTGAGCAGGGTGCGTCTGGAGGTGCGGTGGTGCACGTGAGCTCCTTCGGCCGTTCTCGGTGACGAGGGGGTGAAAGAAACTTCCAAGGAGCACGGATATCCAGAAAATAACTTCCGGTCAAGGGTGCGGACCGTTTTGAGCGCGTCCCTCCCGGTCGTCGGGTGCCGTCGGGTGTCGTCGCACGTCCCGGCTGACCGGCCTACCGCAGCCCCACCCGCGCCCCGTGTGCCTGGAGCGCGGCCACCGCCGCCGTGATCGCGGGCCGCCGGGCCGCCCCCGTCCGCCACAGCGCGTACAGCCGCCGCACCGGCACCGGGTCCATCCGCACCGCCACCACGCCCTCCGGCAGCGGCCCGCGCCCAAGCCGGGGGATCATCGCGACCCCGAGACCGGCGGCGAGCAGGGCGAGCTGGGTGTGGTTCTCCTCCGCCTGGTGCCGGATGTCCGGCTCGTAGCCCGCCGCGCGCAGCGTCCGCACGAGCCAGTCGTGGCAGACCGTCCCCGGCGGCTGGCAGATCCACCGCTCCCGGGCCAGCTCCGCGCGCAGTACCCCGTCCCGCCCCGCCAGCCGGTGCCCCGCCGGGACCAGCAGGTCGCACGCGTCGTCCCCGATCACCGCCTGCTCCACGCCCTCCGGCGCCGGCAGCGGCGCGATGTCCCAGTCGTGCGCGACGGCCAGGTCGATCACGCCCTTCGCGACCAGGTCCACCGACAGGTGCGGGTCCACCTCGGTCATCCGCACGTCGAGCCCCGGGTGGCCCCGGTCCAGATCCGCCAGCACCCCCGGCAGCAGCCCGCGCGCCGCCGAGGCGAACGCACCCACCGAAAGGCGTCCCGTCGGCAGCCCCCGGCGCTCCTCCAACGAGGTCTCGGCGCGCTCCACGATCGCCAGCAACTGCTGGGCGGCGGAGACCAGGTGGACGGCCTCCTCGGTCAGCGCGACGCCCCGGCCGCGCCGTTCCAGCAACGTCGTGCGGGTCTCCCGCTCCAGCTTGGTGATCTGCTGCGAGATCGCCGACGGGGTGTAGCCGAGGGCCGCCGCCGCGCCGGCGACCGAACCGTGGACGGAGACCGCGTGCAGCGCGCGCAGCCGGGCGAGATCGAGCATCCGAAGCCTCCGGAACGGGCCGTGAATCATTAGCAGTGCTCAATTCCACCATGAAGGAACGCGCGCTGGTGCTACATGGTCGGGGCGGGTGATCCTCGGTGCATGCGTCCCCTCCACATCGCCCTGGCCGCCCTGGTGGCAGCCGTCTGGGGTGTCAACTTCGTCGTCATCGAGCTGGGCCTCGACCACGTCCCGCCGCTGCTCTTCTCGGCACTCCGCTTCCTGACCGCCGCCCTCCCGGCCGTCTTCTTCGTGGGCAGGCCGAAGGTCGCCTGGAAGTGGATCGCGGGGGTCGGGCTCGCCCTCGGGGTCGCCAAGTTCGGGCTGCTCTTCATCGGCATGGACCGGGGGATGGGCGCCGGGCTCTCCTCGCTCGTGCTCCAGGTCCAGGCGGTGTTCACCGCCCTCTTCGCGGCCGTGGCACTGGGCGAACGTCCGGGGCGCGTGAAGCTGCTGGGCATGGGCGTGGCGCTCGCCGGCATCGGCGTCGCGGCGGTCGACGAGGGCGCGAGCGGCCCCGTGCTCGCCTTCGTCCTGGTCATCGCGGCGGCGGCCTGCTGGGGCGTGTCCAACGTGCTGACCCGCAAGGCCGCACCGCCCGACCCGCTCAACTTCATGGTGTGGGTCTCGACCGTGCCCGTCCTGCCGCTCCTCGGGCTCTCCCTGCTCTTCGAGGGCTGGGACCGCGACCGCGAGGCCCTGGCCGGGCTCGACTGGAGCGGGGCCGGGGCCATCGTCTACGTCGCCTGGATCGCCACGGTCCTCGGCTTCGGTGCGTGGGGCTTCCTGCTCAGCCGCTACCCGGCGTCCTCGGTCGCCCCGTTCACCCTGCTCGTGCCCGTCTTCGGGATGTCCTCGGCCGCGCTGGTGCTCGGCGAGTCGGTGAGCCCGCTGCGGTGGTGCGCGGCGGCGCTCCTGGTCGGCGGGGTGGCGCTCACCTCACTGGCCGGGACGCGCCGGGCGCCCGCCCCGGAACCGGTACCCGCCTGAGACCGCTCACTGCTTCGGCGCGCCCAGCCGCAGCAGGTGCTCGCGCCCCGCGCCGAGCAGCTCCGGCAGCTCCGCCGCCCCCGGGTACCAGCGCTTCTCGTACTCCCAGCAGACCCAGCCGTCCGGGTCCAGCGTGTCCAGGCACGCCCGCAGCGGCAGCACCCCGTCCCCGAGGACGAGCGGCGTGGTGTCGTCCGCCGACGCGATGTCCTTCACCTGCACGTAGCCGAGGTGCGGGGCCAGCACCGCGTGACTGGCCACCGGCTCCTCGCCCGCCAGCCAGGTGTGCATGACGTCCCACAGCGCACCGATGCTCTTGTGCCCCACCGTCCCGGCCACCCGGGCCACATCGGCCCCCGCCCGGTGCGAGTCGTGGGTCTCCAGCAGGATGCGTACGCCCAGGTCGGCGGCGTACGGAGCGGCCGCCCCGAGCCTGCGCGCGGCCGCCGCGTCGGCCTCCTCCGGATCCTGGTCGCCGCCGCCCGGGAACACCCGGACGAACGACGCGCCCAGGTCCCGGGCCAGCTCGGTCAGCGCGGCCAGCTCGTCCAGGACCGGCTGGTCGTACCCCTCGGCGGCCACCTGCGCGTACCCCGCCACGCCGAGGATCTCGACCCCGCCGCGCTCGAACTCCGCGCGCGCGGCCGCCCGCTCGGCCTGACCGAGGCCCAGGTGCACCGGCTCCTCGGGGTGGGCGCGCAGCTCGACCCCCTGGTAGCCGTGGCCGGCGGCCAGCCGGACGACCTCGGGCATGGGCAGCCCCGGCACCCCGAGGGTGGAGAAAGCGAGCTTCACTGCGTGATCCTTCCGTCGTTCCGTGCCGCCGTGCGTGTGCGAGGGGCGCCCCCGCCGCCGCACCCTACGAGAGGCGGGCGCCCTGACGGGTACCCCGCCGCATGCCGCTCACCCCCGGGGCGCCGCCGTCGAGCCGCGCACCATCAGCTCGGCCGGGATCAGCGCGATGCCGCCCGGCGGCGGGTCCTCCTTGCCCATGGCCAGCCGCCCCGCCCGCGCCCCGGCCTCGAACAGCGGGAGCCGCACGGTCGTCAGGGCCGGGACCACGTCCACGGAGAACGGCAGGTCGTCGAAGCCGGCGACCGAGATGTCCTCGGGGATGCGCAGCCCCCGGTCGCGGACCGCCGCCGCCGCGCCGAGCGCCACGGTGTCGTTCGCGGCGACGACCGCCGTGATCCCCGGTTCGCGGCGCAGGAGTTCGACCGTGGCGTCGTAGCCGGAGGCCCGGTCGTACGAGCCGTGCACGGTCAGCCGGTCCTCGTCCCCGGCCGCCCCCGCCGCACGCATCGCCTCCCGGTGACCGGCCAGGCGGTGGCGGGTGGTGGTCCGTTCCAGCGGGCCCGCGACATAGCCGATCCGGCGGTGCCCCAGGGAGAGCAGGTGGCCGGTGAGGCGCCGGGCGCCGCCCTGGTTGTCGAAGGCCAGCGCCGCCACCACGGACGCCCCGTCCGGCAGCGGCGGCCGCCCGCAGAGCACGACCCGGGTCCCCGCCTCCGCGAGCTTGGCGAGCTTCGCGGCCATCGCCGTCTGGTGCTCCGGGTCCTCCACCGCGCCCCCGGTGAGGACGACGGCGGCGGCGCGCTGGCGCTGGAGCAGGGTGAGGTAGGTCAGCTCGCGGGCGGGGGAGCCGCCGGTGTTGCAGACGACCGCCAGTTTCTCGCCGCCCGCCCGGCCGGACCCGTCGCCGGGCCCGCCGATCTCGGTCTGCGCGGCGCCCGCCATGATCCCGAAGAACGGGTCGGCGATGTCGTTGACGAGGACGCCGACCAGGTCCGAGGTGGCCGCCGCCAGGGCGCTGGCCTGCCCGTTCAGCACGTAATCCAGGTCGTCCACCGCACGCAGCACCCGTTCCCGGGTGGACGCCGCCACCGGGTAATTGCCGTTCAGCACACGGGAGACGGTGGCCGGGGACACCCGGGCGCGGGCCGCCACGTCCGCCAGGGTGACTGTCATCGCTTTCCTCCGTGGCCGGTGACCGATTGACGGGCCCCCTCTTGTCCGGGCCGCTGTCGGCAGGCTAGCGTCATCCTGCATAGAAAGCGCTTGCTACGGCCGTACGGAGGGAACTTTCGTGACACGCAGGACAGTGCGCATCGCCATGAACGGCGTGACGGGACGCATGGGATACCGGCAGCACCTGGTGCGCTCGATCCTCGCGATCCGCGAGCAGGGCGGCCTCGACCTCGGCGACGGCGACGTGCTGTGGCCCGAGCCGATCCTCGTCGGCCGCCGCGCCCACGCCCTGGAGGAACTGGCCGCCCGCCACGGTCTGACCGAGTGGTCGACCGACCTGGACGCGGTCCTCGCGGACGACACCGTCGACATCTACTTCGACGCCCAGGTCACCCAGGCCCGGGTGGAGGCGATCAAGAAGGCCGTCGCCGCCGGCAAGCACGTCTACACCGAGAAGCCGACCGCCACGGACGTCGAGGGCGCCCTCGACCTGGCCCGGCTGGCCCAGGAGGCCGGCATCAAGCACGGCGTCGTCCAGGACAAGATCTTCCTGCCGGGCCTGCTGAAGCTGAAGCGCCTCATCGACGGCGGCTTCTTCGGCGAGATCCTCTCCGTGCGCGGCGAGTTCGGCTACTGGGTCTTCGAGGGCGACTGGCAGGAGGCGCAGCGCCCGTCCTGGAACTACCGCGCGGAGGACGGCGGCGGCATCGTCGTGGACATGTTCCCGCACTGGGAGTACGTGCTCCACGAGCTGTTCGGCCGGGTCACCACGGTCCAGGCGCACGTCCAGACCCACATCCCGGAGCGGCGCGACGAGCACGGCAAGCCCTACGCCGCGACCGCCGACGACGCCGCCTACGGCATCTTCCAGCTGGAGAGCGGCGCGGTCGCCCAGATCAACTCCTCCTGGACGGTCCGGGTCAACCGCGACGAGCTGGTCGAGTTCCAGGTGGACGGCACCCACGGCTCCGCCGTCGCGGGCCTGCGCAACTGCCGCGTCCAGCACCGCTCGGCCACCCCGAAGCCGGTCTGGAACCCGGATCTGCCGGTCACCGAGTCCTTCCGCGACCAGTGGCAGGAGGTCCCGGACAACGCGGTCTTCGACAACGGCTTCAAGGCCCAGTGGGAGCTGTTCCTGCGCCACATCGTCCTGGACGAGCCCTACAGCTGGGACCTGATGGCGGGTGCGCGCGGCGTGCAGCTCGCGGAGCTGGGCCTGAAGTCCCACGCGGAGGGCCGCCGCCTGGACGTCCCGGAGCTGTCCCTGTGACCCGCCGCCTCCCCTCCCACGGATCAACGGAGCCGTCACCGTGACCATCCATCTCCCGCAGGGCCCGTACGAACCCCGGGCCACCCCGCTCGACCTCGCCCCGACGGGTACGCCGCTCGCCTCCCGTACGGTCTTCTCCGCCGCGCACGTCGTGGCCGACCCGTACGCCGACACCACCCCGGACTCCCCGGCCGCCGTCGACTGGGACGCCACCCTCGCCTTCCGCCGCCACCTCTGGTCGCACGGCCTGGGCGTGGCCGAGGCCATGGACACCGCGCAGCGCGGCATGGGCCTGGACTGGGCGGGCGCCGAGGAACTGATCCGCCGCTCGGCCGCCGAGGCCAGGTCCGTCGGCGGGCGCATCGCCTGCGGCGTCGGCACGGACCAGCTGCCGCCCGGCCCGGCGACGCTCGCCGAGGTGCGTGCCGCGTACGAGCAACAGCTCGCCGTGGTCGAGGAGAGCGGCGCCCAGGCCATCCTGATGGCATCCCGCGCGCTCGCCGCCGCCGCGAAGGGCCCCCAGGACTACCTGGAGACGTACGCCCATCTGCTGCGCCAGGCGACGGAACCGGTCGTCCTGCACTGGCTGGGCCCGATGTTCGACCCGGCGCTCGAAGGCTACTGGGGCTCCACCGACCTGGACCTGGCCACCGACACGTTCCTCCAGGTCATCGCGGAGCACCCGGACAAGGTCGACGGCATCAAGATGTCGCTGCTCGACGCGGACCGCGAGATCGACGTGCGCCGGCGGCTGCCGAGCGGGGTCCGCTGCTACACCGGGGACGACTTCAACTACCCGGAGCTGATCGCGGGCGACGACCGGGGCTTCAGCCACGCGCTGCTCGGCATCTTCGACCCGCTCGGCCCGCTGGCCGCGCACGCGGTACGGGTGCTGGACACGGGCGATACGAAGGGCTTCCGCGAACTGCTGGACCCGACGGTCGAGTTGTCCCGGCACCTCTTCCAGGCGCCGACCCGCTTCTACAAGACGGGCGTCGTCTTCCTGGCCTGGCTGGCCGGCCACCAGGACCACTTCACGATGGTGGGCGGCCTCCAGTCGGCCCGCTCGCTCCCGCACCTGGCGAAGGCGTACGAACTCGCCGACGGACTCGGCCTGTTCCCGGACCCGGACCTCGCGGAGTCCCGGATGCGCGCGCTCCTCACGGTCAGCGGAGGCACCCGATGAGCGACGGACGCCTCTCCATCAACCAGGAGACCATCAAGCAGTGGTCGCTCCCCGAGCTGGCCGAGGGCTGCGCGAAGGCGGGCATCGACAAGGTGGGCCTCTGGCGGGCCCCGGTGCAGTCGTACGGCGTCGAGGCGACGGCCCGCCTCCTCGCCGACCACGGCCTGACCGTCACCAGCCTGTGCCGGGGCGGCTTCCTCACCGCCACGGACCCGGCGGAGCGCGCCCGCGCCCTGGACGACAACCGCGCCGCGCTCGACGAGGCGGCGGGCGTGGGCACGGACACCCTGGTCCTCGTCTCGGGCGGCCTCCCGGAGGGCGGCAAGGACCTGTACGGCGCCCGCGAACGCATCGCGGACGCCCTGGCCGAGCTGGCCCCCTACGCCGCCGACCGCGGGGTGCGCCTGGCCATCGAGCCCCTGCACCCCATGTTCGCCTCGGACCGCTGCGTGGTCTCGACGCTCTCCCAGGCCCTGGACCTCGCCGAGCGCTTCCCGTCCGACCGGGTGGGCGTGGTCGTGGACACGTACCACCTCTGGTGGGACGACCAGGCCCCCGCCCAGATCGCGCGGGCCGGCGCGTCCGGCCGCATCCACTCCTTCCAGCTCGCGGACTGGATCACCCCGCTCCCGGCGGGCGTCCTGCTGGGCCGGGGCCAACTCGGCGACGGCAGTGTGGACTTCCGCTTCTTCCGGGAGGCGGTGGAGGCGACCGGCTTCGACGGCCCGGTCGAGGTGGAGATCTTCAACGAGGCGCTGTGGGCGAGGGACGGCGCGGAGGTCCTGGCGGAGGTGGCGGCCCGGTACGCCGAGCACGCCTGCTGAGTGCGGACCGCCCCCGGGGCCCGCCTGTGCGGTGCGGGTCCCGGGGGGCGGGCACCGAGGGTTCGGCCTCGTCCCCACCATGGCGTCCGGTGGGAGGATCGTGGACAAGGAACGCGCAAGCTCACCGCGGCCGCGGCCGCGGACGCCGGGTACCCGGACGACGAGGGCCTGATCATCGATCCCGAGACCGGCATCCCGTCGCTGAAGCCGCACCGCTCGGAAGGGCAGCGGCCTTCGGCGAGGCGCCTGGAGCAGGAGATCAAGGCCCGGATGCCGGAGCGTTCCCTCATGGGGATCGTGGCGAGGACCGCGTACTGGGTGGACCGGTGGCAGCGCTTCGGCCCGGCGTCCGGCAACGAGCCGAAGCTGGATGATCCCTTCGGCCGCTACGTCATCACGACCTTCGTCTGCTCGCCGAGACCAGCGTCAGGTACGGCAAGCCCGGCGGGATCGCCCACCACCACGTGACCTTCACGTCTCCGTGGGCTCCTGATCGTTGTGTTCTTGCTCCTGCGCCCAGGTGATCGCCCATTCGTCGAGCGGACGGAGGGCATCACGGAGTGCTGTCCCCAGCCGAGTCAGCTCGTAGCCATCGGCTGAGGAGGCGACGATCCCGCTCGATGCGAGTTCGCGGAGTCGCTGGTAGAGGACGCTGGACGACAGCCCTTCGCACTGTGCCAGCAGTGCGCGGGCGCCGAGCGGACCCGCACGCAGTTCCCAGAGAATCCGCAGCGCCCACCGACGGCCGAACAGGTCCATCGCGGCCATGAGGGGACGGCCGGTCGTCGATCCACGGACCGGTGTTCCTGGGCGCGGTGTCGGCATGCCTCTCCTAGTCCTTGCGTTTCGTTATTCGAAACACTAGCATCCACTCGGCGTTTCTGATTTCGAAACGAACTCGACGGGAGAGCCGATGTCGCGGATAGCCCTGCTGAACCCGCCGTACACCGACCAGGCCGGCGCACTGCTCGCGCGCATGATGGCCGGGGACGCCCCGCCGATCGGGCTGTTCCGGATGTTCGCCAGAAACATCCCCATGGCCGACGCCATGCACGGGTGGGGTCGCTACGAGTTGGGCAGACAGCTGACCCTGACCATGCGGGAACGCGAGATCGTCATCGACCGGACGTGCGCGCTGTGCGGCTGCGAGTACGAGTGGGGCGTGCACATGATGACGTTCGCCGACCGGGTCGGACTCACCCGCGAGCAGGCGGCATCCCTGGTGCACGGCGGCCCCGCTGACGCGTGCTGGACGTCCGAGAGGGAACGGCTGCTCATCCTCGCTGTCGATGCGCTGCACGAGCGTTCCGACATCGATGACGCGCTGTGGACACGGCTCGGGCCGGTCTTCGATGAGCTCCAGCTGCTCGATCTGCTTCTGCTGTGCGGGTGGTACCACGCCGTCAGCTTCGCCGCGCGCGCCACGCGCGTGCGGCACGAGCCCGGCGCGCCTCGCTTCGCCGACTTCCTCCCCCTCACGACCGGGACCAACCGATGAGCACTGCCCGGGAGTACTCCGCGGCGCGACAGGCCGTCCTGCACAAGTTGGTGGTCCTCTATCCCAAGCCCGCCGACCCTGACCACTTCCGCGACTACTACGTGAACAACCACCTTCCGCTGGTCATGGATTGGCCCGGCCTGCTTGCGTGGCGCTACAGCTTCGACGTGGCAGCGACCAACGGAGAAGCGCCGTACTTCGCGGTCTTCGAGGCCGACTTCGCTGACGCCGCCGCCCTGGCCGCGGCGCGGTCGTCGCCGCAAGGCCGGCGGCTGGCCGCCGATGTCGCCAACTACGCCACCGGCGGTGTGGTCGTCATGGACTATCCGGTGCAGGACGGCACCGGCTGAGGCAGGCCGGGACGCTCCGGGACGCGTTCGGAGCGTGCCGTTGCGGCCGGGGCCCGGCCATCTCCGGAACGCCGTTCGCGGTTGCCGGTGCGTTGAGGGTCAAAGGGGGGCCGATGTCCTGGCCGGATGTGACGGTGGTTGATGCGTGCGTGCGGCGCGACGGCCGGGGCGGCAGCCCCACGGCCGTCACCGACGACGACCCGGAGGCGACGGACGCTGACCGGCGTGCGGTCGCTGCTGCGGCCGGCACCTCGCACGCGGCGTTCCTCGGCCCGGGGCGGACGCCGGACGGTGGCCGGCCGGTCCGGTTCTTCACCGCCTCCGCCGAACTGTCCGGCTGCGGCCACGGCACCGTTGCCGCGCAGGCCGCCCGGTTGACCCGCACCGCGCTGGGCGAGCTGAACGACCGCCAACACACCGGCGGGCGCACATTCGACACCGTCGCGATCCGCCGCCCCGCCGGCATCGAGGTGTGGTTCGACCAGGGCCTCGTCGCGCTGCGTCACCCGGCACCGGACGAGCGCGCCGCGATCGTCGCCGCGCTCGGGCTCACCGCGGACGATCCGCATCCGACCGACGCGCCACGGATCGCCGCGCCCGGCGCACCACGCATGCTGGTACCGGTCCACGACCGGTCGGCGCTGCTCCGAGTCCGCCCACACCTCGGCAGGCTGGCAGAGGTGTGCCAGCGGTACGGGCTCCTCGGCTGTTTCGTGTACGTACCGCCGGTGGGCGACCGACCGGGTGCGGCGCGGATGTTCGCGCCGGCGATCGGTGTCGACGAGGACGTCGCCAACGCCAACAGCACCGGCTGCCTGGCCGCCCACCTGCTCGACACGGCAAGGGCGCGGACGATCGCGATCGAGGTGGAGCAGGGCGACACCCTCGGTCGACCGGCCAGCGTGCTCGCTTCGGCCCGACGCGGGCCGGCGGGCATCACGACCCGGGTCGGCGGGTTGGCGGTAGTCCGCGGCTCTCACACATGAGGATGTGCGAGAGGCGTTTCTGTCCCACGCGTGACAGCATCCCGGGCGAACGGGTGTGGTGCCGCCTCTGCGGCGCTTCTGGTGAGGCAAGGACCCTACGGCGTCGCGTTCCCACGGTGAGGAACTTGGGACCGGTCCGCGCCCCCTGTCTCCCGGCCGCGCCCCAACCCTGCCTGTGGCTGGCCTCCATCGACGGGGATGTGCGCTCCGTTGATGGCTCCCGACGCGGGCGAGAGGAGGAAGGCGATGACCCGGGCGACCTCATCGGCGTTCAGTAGACGGCCGTTGGGGTTCCGTCGCGCGTACGCCGCGTAGGTCTCCGGGGCACGTTGGCGCAGGCGGTCCCAGCTCTTACCCGGCAGAAGGATCGATCCGGGGCTGACTGTGTTGATCCGCACACCATACGGGGCCAGTTCTTGGCACAAGGCGCCCGCAAGGTAGATCTCCGATGCCTTGGCCGCTCCGTACTGAGCGGGGAAACGGGGCTTCCAGCCGGAGATGGAGGCGACCAGTGCCACTGAACTGCCGGGACGCAGACTGTTCAGAGCTGCCCGGACGGCACGCACCGCATGGCCGCCGTTCAGTTCCCAGGTGTGCTGCCAGTCCTCCCGCGTCGAATCGAGGAGCCCTGCGCCGCGTTTGCCGCCGATGTTGGCGACCAAGCCGTCGAGTCCACCGAGCTCGCTGCCTGCTCGTTCGGTGAAGTCTTCCAGTTCATCGGGTGCCAGCACATCCACGGACCCCGTGATCACGTGGGCGTCGAAGTCCTGGCGCAGCTCGGACGAGGCCTGGGCCAATGTGCCGGGATCGCGGCCGCAGATGGCAAGGGAGGCTCCCTCGGAGGCGAGGAGACGCGCGACCGCGTAGCCCAGCCCTCTGCTGCCGCCAGTCACCAGAAACGACTTGCCGTGCAGCCCGTACGAAAAACCTGGTGGCGTTGCCGTCAAACCGTCTTCAGCCCCTTCTCGCTGCTTCATGAACGACACTCTGTCATTCGGACGGCCTAGGGCGGTTAACGCACGAGCTTGCGGATGACTATGCCCACGATGAGTGTGGTGAACAGCATGCCCGCCACCGTGAGCAGGATGGCGAGCGCGGTCCATTTCGCTGTTGCGAGCTCCGATGGCATGCCTGTGCCGACGTTCAGCCAGAGAGCGAGGGCGAGGACGAAGCTCTTGCCCACATCCGTCACGTCGGTCAGACCGCGGCCGGGATCGCGCACAGCGCCGGACAGGTGGAAAGCCACGCCTGTAGCCAGGACCCCGGCCGCCAGCACCCGCGCCGGGTTGCGGGCCCGGACGCCCCAGCCGAGGACGCCGCCGAGGAAGCCTCGTCCGACGGCGCGCCGCAGAAGGGGCAGCGCTGTCGCCTCACGCTGCCGCGCGAGGTAGTAGAGCTCGTCGACCTCGCGGTTCCGGTTTCTCTTGGCCAGAGCGGACCGCACGGACTCCAGGGCGACGGCGGTCACTTCGGTGAAGGAGCGTTCCACGAACGACAGGGCTTGTGCGCCGTTGCGGAACACCTGGCCGGCCAATTCCATGTCACCGATGCTGGACGCGTTGTCCAGACTGTAACGGGAGCCGCCGGAAGGTAGTCCGAGGGTGCCCGTGACAGAGGAATCACGCAGGCTGATCACCGAAGACGCATCCGAGGCCGAGGTGAGGGTCGCGACAGTCGTGCGGTGAAGAGCGAGTCGTGCGGCCACACCGGGCCTGGTGCCGCCGCCTGAGCTGTCGCTGAGCCCGAGGTTGCGCACATCTACCGAGCCGCTCACGGTGCTGTTCGTGATAGTGCTTTCCTCGGCGGGAATGATCAACCCGTTCATCCGTACGGTCTCACTGCAATGGAGCTCGCTCGCCCGCAGCGGCTCGTCCAGCCGGACTCGCTGCAGAATGAGTTCGCGGGTCTCGACGTCTTCGAGTCCCAGCGTGGACAGCCAGAGGTCATCGAACCTGAGATCTTCCCGAGCTTTCAGGTCTCGGACGAACACACTGGGTCTGCCGAGACGACCGCTCGTCGCTTGGCTGCGGACCGTCAATGAGGAAGCCCGCGAGTTACTGACGTGAAGCGTCCCGCGCAGGGCGTTGATCTGTACGAGTTCCTCCACTCGGAGGCGCTCTAATCGAGTGGCCCCGCAGGAGTGCAGAGCAAGGAAGTCCAGGGAGGAGTCGATGACTGTGACCTCACATCCCATCGACGCGTTGCGGATGATCAACCGCCCGATACGGGAGTTCATCACCATCAGTGCGTCCGCTTCCACGTGATCGATGACCAGTTCATCGATGTGGCAGGACCGCACGGTCAGCGCGCCATCGATGCTCATACGTTCCAGGGAGACACGATCGGCCGACACCGTGTCCAGGAGCAGATCTGCTGTGACCTCGTCCTGGTTCAGGTGAACGCTGCGGTCGTTCACGGTGCGTTGCCGGCCGATTCGAGCCAGATCCTCCAAAGTCCGGACGACTCCCATCTACGTCCCCCCAGTTGTGTCCGTGGAATTCTCGGCGGTCCCGCCTCGGCACAGTCACGGGTGAGGCCGTGTCGTGCTTCGGAGGACCGTGCCGTTGTCCGGGCTGAGTCCGAGCGCAGTGAACAGTGCATCCGTGCCCACGGTTACCGGGGCGTTGTCGAGCGCGTAGACGATCTGCTTGGCGGCGGTTACCGGATCGGTGCGGTCTGTGCGGATCACGAGATCGAAGAGGTCTCGCACGTCGGAGGCGTACAGGTCTTGTGCCGTCTCGTCCCAGGCGGCGACCCGCTTTGGTGTGTCCGTGTCCTTCCGCGCATGCGACCGTCGCTCGCACTCGTTCCG
Source organism: Streptomyces sp. SID9727 (assembly GCF_010550605.1). Taxonomy (GTDB): domain Bacteria; phylum Actinomycetota; class Actinomycetes; order Streptomycetales; family Streptomycetaceae; genus Streptomyces. The sequence goes on along the minus strand of NZ_JAAGNI010000311.1, from coordinate 12,074 downwards.
CGGAATCCAGAGGAGGACGCGTAACCATGATGTCGACTCGGCCCGTTGCAACAACGTTCGCATGTCCGTGACATTGCCGATGTGGGTTACCGGAACCCTGCCGCGGTGCTGCGGTTCCGTGAGGGACAGTTCGTCGACCGCGTAGACGTTGCCGTAGCGCCGGGTCTCGACGAGGATCCTGCTCTGGCGGCGCAAGTCCTCGAGCTCTTCAGCGTCGACGAACCGGTACCCGACCGACCTTCCAGTCCCTTGTTTCAGCTTGATGATCGGTTCGAAGCGCTGATCGACGGAGCGGAGTGCATCCGTCACGGTGTCCTTGCCGGCAGTCGGGGGCCCGTACAGAACGACGGCGCTCACGCATCTCCCATCATCCACTGAGCGATGGACTCGACCTGTTCGGCCAGCGGACGCGTCACGTTGATCCGGTTGTCGACCACGTGATGGGGCGCGACCGGTCGAAGTCCGACGTTCACACCGTTCGTGTACGCGGGCCAGTGCGTCAGCTTCCATGTGTCGCGTGAGGCGTTGCGCGAGATCAGCCGGTTCCGCATCGACTCCAGGTCGCTGTCCACCCAGAGCATCTCGAAACGAACCCGGGCTCTACTGCACCGTCGTGCTACGCGAGAGGTCCACTGCAAGTCGGTGCTCTCGGCGAGAAACGGCGCCACGGCGACCACGGAAGTACCGCACTCGAGGTTTTCCCAGACTGCCTTCATCAGGCATTGGTATTCCAGCGGCCTGGCGTGCTCCAGATACGTGGTGCTGTGGCGGTCGTCCGGATCTCCGCCCAGGGCCGTCAGGAGTCTTTCGGTCATCGGCCGACTGATGGTGTCCTTGTCGAGCATCGCCCAACCCGTCGCCGCCGCCAAAAGCTTGCCGGCCTCCGACTTACCCGAACCGGCATACCCGGCTACTAGCGCGAGAGTGGTGGTGCTCGTGCCTAACGCAGTGGTCACGCGTCCGTCCCCCGGGAGGTCTCGTTTCAACTAGGAACAGTTTAGAGGCGGCTGTGCGCAAGAACCATCACGCTTCTGGTGCGCTCCGGTCGCCCCACGAGGAGACTCCATGCCACCTGGGCAAGGGCTGACACCACACCACTTCCGCGTACTGCCGCCCCTCGCCGGGTGGCCGTACGAAGGTGCTCTGCCATCTCGCCATCGGCAGGTCACAAGGCGCGGCGCGAGTCGGACCACGAAGCAGTCACTCCTCATGGCGGCAACCAACGACGACCAGCTGTCGGATGAGAAGGCGACGGCGGTACCGGTAACGGCCTTGCTGTCGCGGACGGGGACGGCGGCATGGCCGGGCGGCGATCTCAAGGCACTCACCAAGAAGCCGCGCGGGCCCTCCGGTACGCCGCTGTTCTCCGGACGGGGAGGTTGGCGCGACGCCCACGACCAGCGAATGGCGCGCCTCACTCGCCCGCTTCTGCCTCAGCGACGGACTCGCGGAGGCTTCGTGCGTTAGCGGGTGAGCGCAGCAGGTACTGGGTCTCCTGCCTCGACGCTTCGGCCCCCGGCCTTGCCTTGCGCACGGGCTCGCCGGCCCTCCTGGCGCGGTCCTGCCGGCCCATCTGCGCCCGTGCGGCCCTCACCATGGAGGCGGCGGCGTCGAGCCCGGCGTCCGCCGCGTGCTGCCTGATCCGGGCACGGACCTCGGACGGCAGGCTGATCGAGATCCGCTCGGTCGCCATGCCCTCACGGTACCGCCGCCCAGCACCCGCGCATCGCTGTCGCACCCACCCGATACCGTCGCCCCATGGCCACCACCACGCCCCACACCCCCAACCTGGCCGTCCTCGAAGGCGTCCTGGAGAGGATCACGTACGCCAACGAGGAGAACGGGTACACCGTCGCCCGTGTCGACACCGGGCGGGGGGCCAACGATCTGCTCACCGTCGTCGGGGCGTTGCTGGGGGCGCAACCCGGGGAGTCCTTGCGGATGGAGGGGCGCTGGGGCTCCCACTCGCAGTACGGGAAGCAGTTCCACGTCGAGAACTACCGGACCGTCCTCCCCGCCACGATCCAGGGCATCCGGCGCTACCTCGGCTCCGGGCTGATCAAGGGCATCGGGCCGGTCATGGCCGACCGGATCACCACCCACTTCGGCGTGGACACGCTCGACGTCATCGAGCGCGAGCCCAAGCGGCTCATCGAGGTTCCCGGGCTGGGCCCCAAGCGGACGAAGATGATCGCCGCCGCCTGGGAGGAGCAGAAGGCCATCAAGGAGGTCATGGTCTTCCTCCAGGGCGTCGGCGTCTCGACGTCCATCGCGGTGCGGATCTACAAGAAGTACGAGGACGCCTCGATCTCCGTCGTGAAGAACCAGCCCTACCGCCTGGCCGCCGACGTCTGGGGCATCGGCTTTCTGACCGCCGACAAGATCGCCCAGGCCGTGGGCATCCCGCACGACAGCCCGGAACGGGTGAAGGCGGGGTTGCAGTACGCCCTGTCGCAATCCACCGACCAGGGCCACTGCTTCCTGCCCGAGGAGCGGCTGATCGCGGACGCGGTGAAGCTGCTCCAGGTGGACACCGGGCTCGTCATCGAGTGCCTGGCCGAGCTGGCGGAGGAGCCGGAGGGCGTCGTACGGGAGAAGGTGCCGTCGCCCGAGGGCGGCGAGCCGGTCACGGCGGTGTACCTGGTGCCGTTCCACCGGGCGGAGATCTCGCTCGCCGGGCAGGTGCGGCGGCTGCTGCGGACGCCGGAGGAGCGGATGCCGGCCTTCGCGGACGTGGACTGGGAGAAGGCGCTGAAGTGGCTCGGCGGCCGGACCGGGGCCACGCTGGCGCCCGAGCAGGAGGCCGCCGTGCGGCTCGCGCTCACCCGGAAGGTCGCCGTGCTGACCGGCGGCCCCGGCTGCGGCAAGTCGTTCACGGTCCGGTCCATCGTGGAGCTGGCCCGGGCCAAGAAGGCGAAGGTGGTGCTGGCCGCGCCGACCGGGCGGGCCGCCAAGCGGCTGTCCGAGCTGACCGGGGCCGAAGCCTCCACCGTGCACCGGCTCCTCGAACTGAAGCCCGGCGGCGACGCGGCGTACGACAAGGACCGCCCGCTCGACGCCGATCTGGTCGTGGTGGACGAGGCGTCGATGCTCGATCTGCTGCTCGCCAACAAGCTCGTGAAGGCGGTGGCACCGGGTGCCCACCTGCTGCTCGTCGGCGATGTGGACCAGCTGCCGTCCGTGGGGGCGGGGGAGGTACTGCGGGACCTCCTCGCCGAGGGCGGCCCGGTGCCGGCGGTCCGGCTGACCACCATTTTCCGCCAGGCCCAGCAGTCGGGCGTCGTCACCAACGCGCACCGCATCAATTCCGGCGTACCGCCCCTGACTCAGGGGCTCAGTGACTTCTTCCTCTTCGTGGAGGACGAGACGGAGGAGGCCGGGGTGCTCGCGGTGGACGTCGCGTCCCGCCGTATTCCGGCCAAGTTCGGGCTGAACCCGCGCCGGGACGTGCAGGTGCTCGCCCCCATGCACCGGGGCCCGGCCGGGGCAGGGCATCTCAACGGCCTGCTCCAGCAGGCGATCACCCCGGGCCGGCCGGGCGTGCCCGAGAAGCGGTTCGGCGGCCGGGTCTTCCGCGTGGGGGACAAGGTCACCCAGATCCGTAACAACTACGACAAGGGGGAGAACGGGGTCTTCAACGGCACCGTGGGCGTCGTCACCGGCCTCGACCTGGACGAACAGCGGCTGACGGTCCTCACCGACGAGGACGAGGAGATCGGCTACGACTTCGACGAGCTGGACGAGCTGGCCCACGCGTACGCCATGACGATCCACCGTTCGCAGGGCAGCGAGTACCCCGCCGTCGTCATTCCGGTGACGAAGAGCGCCTGGATGATGCTCCAGCGGAACCTGCTCTACACCGCCGTGACCCGGGCCAAGAAGCTTGTGGTCCTGGTCGGCTCGCGGCAGGCGATCGGCCAGGCGGTCCGCACGGTTTCCGCAGGCAGGCGCTGTACGGCGCTGGATCACCGGCTTCGCGGAGGCGGCGACGGAGGATCATCGGCGGACCGTCGGTAAAAATGATCGATCAAAACGGTGGGAAACATCACGGAGGTCTTCCGGAACCGCAGTCAAGGGGGCAGGATGGCTAAGTTCGCGGCACTCAGTGCCGCGAGTAGGTCCAATGGACGACCCCGAGTGCACTCTCCTGAGCCAAATGGGGGAGGGTGGAGACAGTCAGGGAACCTCGAAGAAGAGGCACTACGTCGGTGAGGGATGACGTGAGCGAGCACACCAACAACGCTGTGGTACTGCGGTACGGCGATGGCGAGTACACCTACCCGGTGATCGACAGCACCGTCGGCGACAAGGGCTTCGACATCGGGAAGCTCCGGGCGAACACCGGCCTGGTGACGCTGGACAGCGGATACGGCAACACCGCTGCCTATAAATCGGCCATCACCTACCTCGACGGCGAGCAGGGCATCCTGCGCTACCGCGGCTACCCGATCGAGCAGCTCGCGGAGCGTTCGACCTTCCTCGAGGTCGCGTACACGCTGATCAACGGTGAGCTCCCCAAGGTCGACGAGCTGTCGACCTTCAAGAACGAGATCACCCAGCACACGCTGCTGCACGAGGACGTCAAGCGGTTCTTCGACGGCTTCCCGCGCGACGCCCACCCGATGGCCATGCTGTCCTCGGTCGTCAGCGCGCTGTCCACGTTCTACCAGGACAGCCACAACCCGTTTGACGAGGAGCAGCGCCACCTCTCGACCATCCGGCTCCTCGCCAAGCTCCCGACGATCGCCGCGTACGCGTACAAGAAGTCGATCGGTCACCCGTTCGTCTACCCGCGCAACGACCTCGGCTACGTCGAGAACTTCCTGCGCATGACCTTCTCGGTCCCGGCCCAGGAGTACGAGCTCGACCCGGTCGTCGTCTCGGCGCTCGACAAGCTGCTCATCCTGCACGCGGACCACGAGCAGAACTGCTCGACCTCCACCGTCCGCCTGGTCGGCTCCTCGCAGGCGAACATGTTCGCCTCGATCTCCGCCGGCATCTCGGCGCTGTGGGGCCCCCTGCACGGCGGCGCCAACCAGTCCGTCCTGGAGATGCTGGAAGGCATCCAGGCCAACGGCGGCGACGTCGACTCCTTCATCCGCAAGGTGAAGAACAAGGAGGACGGCGTCCGCCTGATGGGCTTCGGCCACCGGGTGTACAAGTCCTTCGACCCGCGCGCCAAGATCATCAAGGCCGCCGCGCACGACGTGCTGTCCGCCCTCGGCAAGTCCGACGAGCTGCTGGACATCGCGCTCAAGCTGGAGGAGCACGCGCTCTCCGACGAGTACTTCGTCTCGCGCAACCTCTACCCGAACGTGGACTTCTACACGGGCCTCATCTACCGCGCGATGGGCTTCCCGACCGAGATGTTCACCGTGCTCTTCGCGCTCGGCCGGCTCCCCGGCTGGATCGCCCAGTGGCACGAGATGATCAAGGAGCCGGGTTCCCGCATCGGCCGCCCGCGCCAGATCTACACCGGCGAGGTCCTGCGCGACTTCGTCCCGGTCGAGGGCCGCTGAGCGCCCCTCACGCATCACCCGGCCCTGACTGACGCCGGATCCCCGCGCCCCCGTCTGCCGCGCCCTCGCCCCGAGCGACGCGGCGGGTGGGGGCGCGTGGTGTTCCGGGGGAGCGTGCAGGAGCGGGCTGGGTGCGTACGCCGGCGCGCGCGCCGGTCCGGGAGCGCTCCCGCGTAAGAGAGAAGCGCCTCGCCATCGATCCCCCCACGGGCCGACGGCGAGGCGCTTCCCATGTCCCGGAGCGGATTCCCCCCACGGGATCCGGCCGGGCGTTCAGTGGGAGCCGGAGCTCCTGGGCTGTTGCCTCGGTACTGCTTGTCCTGCTGACGTGCTGTGGTCTGCCGGGGTACGTACCGACGGGAGGGCCGCTCAAAGCTTCCCGGTGTACGTGCCCCGGCCCACTCTTGCCCGGAGCATCCCCCAAGATGCTCCGCAGGACGTCCCCCAAGACATCCTTGGCATCGCACTCTAAGACTTATGAACCCATCGAATGGTTACCCTGAAGCCGATGTGATCTGGATCTCATTGTGGATATTACGTGAAGGAGCGCAGGCGCAGGCTGTTCGTCACGACGAAGACCGATGAGAAGGCCATCGCCGCTCCGGCAATCATAGGGTTGAGCAGCCCAAATGCCGCAAGGGGTAGGGCGGCCACGTTGTAGCCGAATGCCCAGAAGAGGTTGCCCCGGATCGTGGTGAGGGTGCGCCGGGAGAGACGGATGGCGTCTGCTGTCACCTTGAGATCTCCACGAACCAGGGTCAGATCGCTCGCCTCGATCGCCGCGTCGGTACCCGTGCCCATGGCCAGGCCCAGGTCGGCCTGGGCCAGCGCGGCGGCGTCGTTGACCCCGTCGCCGACCATGGCGACGACCCGCCCGCGCTCCTGGAGACCCCGGATGACGTGCGCCTTCTCCTCCGGCAGCACCTCGGCGCGGACCTCCTCGATCCCGGCCTCGCGAGCCACGGACTCCGCCACGGCACGGTGGTCGCCGGTCAGCAGGATCGGTGTGAGGCCGAGATCCCGGAGCGCCGCGACGGCCTCCGCACTGGTGTCCTTGATCGCGTCGGCGACTTCCAGGACCGCGCGCGCCTCACCGTCCCAGCCGACCGCGACGGCCGTACGCCCTTGAGCGGCGGCATCCGCGACGGCGGAGGCCAGGGCGTCGGGGAGGGTGAACCCGGCCTCGACGAGGAGCTGTTCGCGGCCGACGAGGACCGCGTGGCCGTCGACCACGCCCTGTACGCCGAGGCCGGGGAGGTTGGTGAAGTCGTCGGGGGTGGGGAGGGGTGTGCCGGTGCGGTCGGCGGCTCCGGTGGCCACGGCCTGGGCGATGGGGTGTTCGGAGGCGTGTTCCAGGGCGCCGGCGAGGCGGAGGGCGTCGGTCTCGGTGGTTCCGGGGGTGGTGTGGACGGTCTGGAGGGTCATCCGGCCGGTGGTGACCGTGCCCGTCTTGTCGAGGACGATCGTGTCGACCCGGCGGGTGGACTCCAGGACCTCGGGGCCCTTGATCAGGATGCCGAGCTGGGCGCCGCGCCCGGTGCCGACCATCAGCGCGGTCGGTGTAGCGAGGCCCAGCGCGCACGGGCAGGCGATGATCAGGACCGCCACCGCCGCCGTGAACGCGGCCGTCACGTCGTCGGTGGCCAGCAGCCATCCGACGAGCGTGGCGAGGGCGATGAGCAGGACGACCGGGACGAAGACCGCCGAGATCCGGTCCGCGAGGCGCTGCACCTCGGCCTTGCCGTTCTGCGCGTCCTCGACCAGCTTCGCCATCCGGGCCAGCTGGGTGTCCGCGCCGACGCGGGTCGCCTCCACGACGAGGCGGCCGCCCGCGTTGAGCGTCGCGCCGGTCACCGTGTCGCCCACGCCCACGTCCACGGGAACGGACTCGCCGGTGAGCAGGGACGCGTCCACCGCCGAGGAGCCCTCGACCACGGTCCCGTCCGTGGCGATCTTCTCGCCCGGCCGGACCAGGAAGCGGTCGCCCACGGAGAGCCGGGCGACGGGCACCCGGATCTCGGTGCCGTCACGCAGGACGGTCACGTCCTTGGCTCCGAGGTGCATCAGGGCGCGCAGCGCGGACCCGGCCCTCCGCTTGGACTTCGCCTCCAGATAGCGGCCCAGCAGGATGAAGGTGACGACGCCCGCCGCGACCTCCAGATAGAGGGTGGACGAGGCGTCGGCCCGGGAGGCCGTCAGGTCGAAGCCGTGCCGCATGCCGGGCATCCCGGCGTCCCCCAGGAACAGCGCCCACAGCGACCAGCCGAAGGCGGCGAGGGTCCCGACGGACACAAGGGTGTCCATGGTGGCCGCGCCGTGCCTCAGGTTGGTCCAGGCGGCCCGGTGGAAGGGCAGCCCGCCCCAGACCACGACGGGCGCGGCGAGGGTGAGCGAGAGCCATTGCCAGAAGTCGAACTGGAGGGCGGGGACCATCGCCAGGGCGACCACGGGGGCGGCGAGCACGGCGGAGACGACGAGCCGCTGCCGGAGGGCGGTGAGGGCGGGGTCGGGGGTGGTGTCGGGGTGCGGCGGAGCTTCCGGTTCCGGTTCCGGACGGGGTGCGCGAGGTGCGGGCCCGGGGGTCTGCGGGGACTGTGGGGTCTGCCGGGCTTCCGTGGCGGCGGGCCGGCGGGTCTGCGCGACGGCCCCGGGCACCGGCTTCGCCGTGTAGCCGGTCCTCTCCACCGTGGCGACGAGATCGTGCACGGACACGGCGGTGCCGTCGTAGCTGACGCGGGCCTTCTCCGTGGCGTAGTTCACGGTGGCCGTGACGCCGTCCATCCGGTTGAGCTTCTTCTCGACGCGGGCCGCGCACGAGGCGCAGGTCATCCCGCCGATCATGAACTCGGCCCGGGAGGGCTCCGCCGGGGCGCCGGCCTCCGTCGCGGTGTGGGTGTCCGATGCACTGTGCATGTCCGAGCTCCTGGAACGCCGACCGGGCCGTACCCCACCAGTATCTGCTGGTCGGTGCGGCCCGGTCGGGACGGGGTGACGCGGGTGGGTGGCTGCCGGGGCGGTCAGGCGCGGCCGGTGAGCTCGTAGCCGGCCTCGTCGACGGCGGCGCGTACGGCCTCGTCGTCCAGGGGGCCCTGCGAGACCACCGTCACCTGCCCGGTGGACGCCACGGCCTTCACGGAGGTGACACCCTCGATAGCGGAGACCTCTTCGGAGACGGCGCCCTCGCAGTGGCCGCAGGTCATGCCGGTCACCTGGTAGACGGTGGTCACGCCGGACTGCCCGGCGCCGGCACCCGCGCTGTCGTGGCAGGAACCGCTGGGCGAGCAGCAGGAGCCGGTCGCCTGGGGGAGCTGGGTCTCGGCGGTCATGGTGTTCTCCTCTTCGACGGGCACACGGGGCGGAGGGGCGCACACCGGTGCGCCTCCACATCCCCACTTTATACCCCTAGGGGGTATGGCGCGAGTGAGGGCGGGCCGCCGTGTCGTCGGGGGCCATGGGCGCGAGGTACCGGTGGAGGACCGCCTTCACCTCCCGGATGTACGCCTCCCGCTCGTCCCCCTCGTGCGCCAGGATCACGTCGAGCCCGGACTTGAAGATGTTGAAGGTCATCGTGGCGATCCGGGCGATTTCGGCCGGAGGCTTGTCCGGCAGGTATCCGGCGAGAATCGTCTCGACGCGGCTGAGCATCGTGACGTGCACGGCGTCGTGCTCCTGGGTGACCATGCCGGGGATCTCGGAGCCGTGCATCAGGACGGTGAAGGCCGGGTTCGCGCAGTTGAACTCGATCAGCGGGTCGAGGGTGGCGTCGAGCATCCGGTCCAGCGGGAGTTCCAGGTGGTCGGCCAGGAAGGCGGCCCCGTAGGTCTCCCGCCAGCGGGTCAGGAGGTGGTCGCCGAGCTCGATCGCGATGGCCTCCTTGTTGGGGAAGAACTGGTAGAGCGTGCCGGGGGAGACCCCGGCCTCGCGCGCGATGGCATTGGTGCTCGCGGCGGTGTAGCCGGTCGTGCAGAACACCTGGGCGGCGGCCTTGAGCAACTGCGCGACACGGGCCTCGCCCCGGGCCTGCCGCTTGCGCGGCCGGGCGGGGGTGTCGGCCTTGCCGGTGGTCCCGGCGCCTTTCGCGGCCCCGGCGCCTTCGGCGTCCGCCGCTCTGGACTGCGACACGGTGAATCCCCAGCTTTCGTGCACGGTTGACAAACACGAGTGGTCGCTCGCATTCTGGAGAAACGCGAGCGATGGCTCGTGTTTGCCAGTGTATGTGGCAATGACTGATCCATGCTGCCCTGCGCGGCTGCTTCGTGCTGCCGCCCCGTGCGCCCGGATCCGGGGGAAAAGGGGATACCGCGCCATGCCTGAAGTCAACGGCCCGCAGCGACTGGGAGGCTGGACGCGCTTCGTCACCGCGCGTCCCCGGCTCTCCCTGCTGGCGGCTCTGGTGATCACCGCGCTCGCGGTCCTCGCGGGCAGCGGGGTCGCCGACCGGATGGGCAGCGGTGGCTGGGAGGCCCCGGGCGCCGAGTCGACCTACGCCACGAAGGCGCTGGAGCGCGGGTTCCCCGCCTCCCAGCCGAATCTGCTCCTGCTCGTCGATAGCGGCGGCGCTTCCGTCGACGACCCGGCCGTGGCCGCCGAGGCGGCGCGCCTGGCGAAGCGACTGGCCGGTGAGGCCGATGTCGTGGGCGTCCGCTCCTACTGGCAGGACAAGGCCCCGGCGCTGCGTGCGGAGGACGGCAAGGAGGCGCTGATCGCCGCCCGGATCGAGGGCGACGACAAGGCGTCGGGCGAGGTGCTGGACCGGATAGCCCCGCACTACCGGGGCGGGCACGGGCCGGTGCGCGTCTCGGTCGGCGGGCCCGTGGCCGTGCGTCACGAGATGCAGACGATCATCCAGGAGGACCTGCTGAGGGCCGAGATGATCGCCCTGCCGGTGACGCTGGTGCTGCTCGTCATGGTCTTCGGCAGCGCGATCGCCGCCCTGCTGCCCCTCGGCGTGGGCATCGTCGCCATCCTGGGGACCAACGCGGTGCTGCGCGGCATCACCGAGTTCACCGACGTCTCCGTCTTCGCCCAGAACCTCACCACGGCACTCGGGCTCGGACTCGCCATCGACTACGCCCTGTTCATCGTGCGCCGTTTCCGCGAGGAGCTGGCGGCCGGCGCCCCGACCCGGACGGCCATCGGGGCGACGCTGCGCACGGCGGGCCGGACCGTGCTGTTCTCCGCGCTGACCGTCGCGGTGTCGCTCGCCGCGATGCTGGTCTTCCCGCAGTACTTCCTGCGGTCGTTCGCGTACGCGGGCATCGCCGTGGTGCTCCTCGCCGCCGCGGCCGCACTGATCCTCCTGCCGGCCGCGCTGATGCTCCTCGGCCCCCGGGTCAACTCCCTGGACCTCCGGAAGCCGCTGCGGCGGGGGCGCGCGAAGCCGCAGGCGCAGGCCGGTGCCGGGTGGGCCCGGTTCACCGCGCTCGTGATGCGCAGGGCGCCGGTCTTCGCGGTGGTCACGAGCGTCGGGCTCATCCTCCTCGGACTGCCCTTCCTGGGGGTGAGGTTCGGTACGGCGGACGACCGGCAGCTGCCCGCCTCCTCCGAGTCCCACGTGGTGCAGCAGCACCTGCGGGACGGCTTCCCGGGCAGTCCCGGCGGAAGCCTCGACATTGTGGCGGAGGGCGGGGCGACACCCGCTCAGTACGCCGAGTACCGCAGCCGGCTCGCCGCGCTGCCGGGGGTCCTCAGGGTGGACGGCCCGGTCACGGAAGGGCGGACCGCCTACTTCAGCGTGCTGGGCAAGGGCGAGCCGGTGGGGGAGGAGACCCAGCGCCTGGTGAAGGACCTGCGCGCCGAGCCGGCCCCCTTCGACACCTCGGTCACCGGGACGGCGGCGGTCCTGGTCGACTCCAAGGCCGCCATCGGCGACCGGCTGCCGTGGGCGGTGGGCATCATCGCCGTGGTGACGCTGGTGCTGGTGTTCCTGCTGACCGGCAGCGTCCTGATCCCCGTCCAGGCCGTCGTGCTCAACGCCCTCAGTCTCACCGCGATGTTCGGGGCCGTCGTCTGGGTCTTCCAGGACGGGCACCTGTCCGGGCTGCTCGCTTTCACCAGTACCGGTGACATAGAGACGACGCTCCCGGTCCTCATGTTCTGCGTCGCCTTCGGACTCTCCATGGATTACGGGGTGTTCCTGCTCTCCCGGATCAAGGAGGAGTACGACCGCACCGGCGACCACGAGCAGGCGGTCTCCTTCGGACTGCGGCGCACCGGCGGGCTGATCACCGCGGCGGCCGTGATCCTGGCGGTCGTGATGGTCGCCATCGGCACCTCGCGGGTGACCAACACGAAGATGCTCGGCCTCGGCATCGCGCTCGCCGTGCTCATGGACGCGATGGTGGTCCGCAGCCTCCTCGTCCCGACGGTCATGAAGCTGATGGGCCGCGCGAGCTGGTGGGCCCCGGGTCCGCTGCGGAGGTTCCACCAGCGGTTCGGCCTGAGCGAGGGCGAGCCGGGCCGTCCGGAGGCACCGGAGTCCATACCGGAGCGGGACGCCGAGGCGGAGCGGGTGCCCAGCGGCGCGTGAGCCGGAGGGGGCGGGCGGGGCGGTCG
>NZ_JAAGNI010000294.1 GCF_010550605.1 Streptomyces sp. SID9727 | reverse complement strand
CGCCGGCGAGGCCGGCGGCCGCGGCGAGGCCGGCCGGTCCGGCGCCGACGACCAGTACATCGACCTGGCGTTCACGGCGGGTCATGGGCGGGCCCCCTCCAAGCGGGCGCGGAGCGCGGCGCCGCAGTGGAAGCCCTGGCAGCGTCCGTTGCCGGCCCGGGTCCTGCGGGCGAGGCCGTCGGCCGTGCGCGGCGGCAGCACCGAGGCGAGGGCGTCGCGGATCTCGCCCTCGGTGACGCGTTCGCAGTGGCAGACGAGGGTGCCGTACGCGGGGTCGCGCGCGATCGACTCGGGGTCCAGGTAGGGGCGGAGGGCCGCTTCGCCGAGAGCGGGCATGGTGAGGGGAGCCGGTTCGGCGGGCTCTCCGGGCTCGATGCCGGCGTCGGGGAGGAGGGAGACCACGTAGGCGGCGATGGCCAGGGAAGCGGTGAGTCCGGTGGAGCGGATGCCGCCGACGGTGACGAGGGCCCGCTCCGGGTGGGCCGTGATCCGGTAGTCCTCCCGGCCGGTGGCGGCCCGGAGTCCCGCGTAGACGGCGGTGACCTCTTCGTCGAGCAGCCGGGGCAGTACGCGGCGTCCCTTCTCGCGCAGCAGGGCGAGCCCTTCGGCGGTGGTCTCGGTGGCCCGTTTGTCGTCCAGGTCCTCGGCGGTGGGGCCGAGCAGGACGTTGCCGAAGACGGTCGGCGCGACCAGGACGCCCTTGCCGGCGGCGGTGGGGACGGGCAGCAGGATGTGGCGGACCAGGTCGCGTGCGAGCTTGTCGAAGACGACGAGCTGGCCCCGGCGCGGGCGCACGGTGAAGGTGGCGAGGCCCAGCAGCCGGTCGATCGTGTCGGCGTGCAGCCCGGCGGCGTTGATCAGCAGGCGGGTGCGCAGGACGCCCCGGCCGGTGGTGAGGGTGTGCAGCCCGCCGGCGTACGCGATGTCCTGGACGGGGCAGTCCAGGTGGAGGTGGACCCCGGCCCGGACCGCTTCGGTGGCGTAGGCGAGCGGGGTGGTCCAGGGGCAGATGACGGCTTCGTCGGGGATCTCCAGGGCGCCGAGCGCGCCGGGTCCGAGGTGCGGTTCGCGGGCTGCGGTCTCCTGGGCGTCGAGCAGCCGGGCCGCGTGGTACCCGTTGCGCTCGGCCTTGGCCAGCAGGCCGGGCAGGGCTTCGAGTTGTTCCTGGTCCCAGGCGACGAGGAGGGCGCCGACGCGTTCGACGGGGATGCCCGTGCGGGTGGCGTACGCGGAGAGCAGGTGGTGCCCCTCGCGGACGAGGCGGGCTTCCAGGGTGCCGGGGACCGCGTCGAAACCGGTGTGCAGGATCGCGGTGTTGGCCTTGGAGGTGCCGTTGGCGATGTCGTCGGTGGCCTCGACGAGGGCGGTGCGCAGGGGGCGGTGGGCCAGTTCGCGGGCGATGGCGGTGCCGACGACTCCGGCGCCGATGACCGTGACGTCGTAGGGCGGGCCGTCGGGGAGCGGGTGCCCGGCGCGGGTGACGGTGGGCGTGGCCGCTACCACGTCGGGCCCGACCGGCGGGCGGCGCTCGCGCTCACGTCCGCTCCAGCAGCCCGCGTACGGCGGTCCGGAACGTGTCGAGGCGTTCGGCCGCCTCGTCCGGGCCGATGCGTGGTGCGTAGACGGCGGCCGGTCTCCAGTCGGGGACGGCCCGGGCGAGCGGGAGCGCGGGGTCGGCGCCCATGCGGGCCACGGCTCCGATGCCGAGCGCGGTGACGTCGGGGAGTGCGGAGACCTCGACCGGGCGTTGCAGCAGGTCGGCCTGGGTCTGCATGAGGAGTGCGGAGCGGGTGAGGCCGCCGTCGACGCGCAGGACGGACAGCGGGGCGCCCCGGTCGGCGGTGACCGCGGCGGCCAGTTCGGCCACCTGGGCGGCGATCCCTTCGCACAGGGCGCGCACCAGGTGCCCGGCCGAGGTGTCCAGGCCGAGCCCGGTGACCGAGCCGCGCAGGTCGCTTCGCCACCAGGGGGCGGCGAGCCCGGCGAGCGCGGGGACGAAGGTGACGCCGCCGGTGTCGGGGACGGTGGCGCCGACCGGGTCGAGGTCGGCGGCGCCGGCGATCACCCCGAGGTCCGTGAGCCAGCGCACCGCGGAGGCCGCCGTGTACACCTGGCCGTCCAGGCAGTAGCTGGTCCGCCCGTCGAGCCGCCAGGCCACGCAGCTGACCAGCCCGCCGGTGCCGCGGCGCGGGGCGGCGCCGGTCCCGGCGAGGAGGAACGCGCCGGTCCCGTAGGTGCACTTGGCGACCGACGGGTCCAGGGCGCTCTGGGCCAGCAGTGCCGCCTGCTGGTCGACCAGGAGTCCGGTGAGCGGGATGTCGCCGCCGAAGACCCCTGTCGTGCCGAAGGTTCCCGCGGCGTCGGTCACGGCCGGCAGTCGCTCGTCGCCGAGGCCGTAGGCGTCCAGCGCCTCGGGAGACCATGCGACGCGGTCCAGGTCGAGGAGCTGGGTGCGTCCGGCCGTGGCGGCGTCCGTGACGAAGGCGCCGGTGAGCCGGTGGACGAGCCAGGCGTCGCTGGTGGTGACGACGCCCTCGCGGGTCCGTTCGCGGCGGAGCCAGGCCATCTTCGGGGCGGCGAAGTAGGGGTCGAGAGGGAGTCCGGTGAGGTGGTGCAGCTCTTCGCCGCGAGGTGCGAGTTCCGCGCAGACGCCCGCGGCGCGGCGGTCCTGCCAGACGATCGCCTCGGTGAGCGGACGCCCGGTGTCCGGGTCCCACGCCAGGACCGTCTCGCCCTGGTTGGCGAGCCCGACGGCGTCGACGGTGCCGCCCGATGCGGCCAGGGCCCGCCGGCCGGCCGCGACGACCGACGCGAGTAATGCGGCCGGGTCCGTCTCGACGGCTCCGCCGGGACCGTAGCGGGGCCGCACGGGGGCGGAACCGGAACCGATGACGCCGCGCTCGGGGCAGATCACCAGCGCTTTCGTTCCCGATGTGCCCTGGTCGATTGCCAGCACCGGGCCTGCCATCGGTTCTCCAGCGGTACGCGAGCCCGGGGGCTCGAACGGAATGGTGATCTTCGGTCGCGGCCCCCCACAGTGGTGCAGCCCAGCGGTTACGTCAAGCGCGCGACGGCCGTATGTCCGGAACCTTTCGAGGATTGTGGGAGGTGCCAACACGAGTAACCGGCACGCGACTTGGACGGAATCATTGATTCGTTCGAGAGTTCCGCGCAAACGGCTCTACACTCACCGCCGAACAGCAACCGGAAGCCCGAAAACAGTTTGCACTTCAACTGTTTCTCCCTCGCAATCATCCCTGAGGATCGATGAATTCAGCATCCCGTCCCGAGCGCGTCCATGGCCAACGGTGAATTCCGGCCGGTTTACCATCCGGCCGGTCACGACAATGAACTCCGCGCGGCGTTACAGGACTTACGCACCGGACGCTGGATCGCCATGCGCGATCTGTTGGCGCGCACCCCGGACTGGGCGCTGTGGACCCAGCGCACCCAGGTCCTCGGCGCGGTCGCGGCGGGGACGGACGCGATACGCACCTGGCTGACCGAGGAGCCGGAGAGCGCCGCCGCGGCCGTGATGCGCGCCCGGGTCGCCGTGGAGCGGGCCGTCCGGGCCAACCGCTCCGGGCACCCCAGCGGCCGGGAGCTCTGGCAGGAGGCCTGGGAGGCGTGCCGTTCGGCGGCCCACGCCACGCCGGCCGACCCGGTGCCCTGGGTCTGCCTCCTCGCCCTGTCCCAGCTGGACGACGACCAGCGCCTCGCCGAGCACCGGCTCCCGCCGCCCGGCCCCATGCTGTTCCCCGGCCCGTGGGGGCTGCTGGCCGAGACCGACCGGCGCGACCCGCACAACCGCGAGGCGTACCACCGGATGCTCCAGTTCGTGTACGCGCGCAGGGCCGGCGGCACGCTCTCCGAGGCGGTGAACTTCGTGCAGTGGGCGTCGTCCACGGCACCCGAGGGCTCGGCCCTCCATGTGCTCCCACTCTACGTCCGGGTCGAGCGTTACCGCCGGGAGCACGATCACGACAAGGCCCTCGACCTGCACTGGGTCACCGAGGACGCCGAGCGCGAGGCCCTGCGCGCGCTGGAGGTCTGGTATCGGCGCGCCCCCGCCGCCACCCGCGCCCTGCCCGACCTCAACCACCTCGCGCACGCGCTGTGGGGGGCGCTCCGGTTCGCCGACGCGGCCGAGGTGTTCCGTGAGCTGGGCCCGTACTTCACGTCGCTGCCCTGGGCCTGCCGATCCCGTACGCCCGACGACCCCGGCGGTGCCGAGGAGGTCTTCGTGCGGGCCCGCGCCCGTGCGCTGGCCGCGGATCCCGGCTGAGCGTCCCCGCCCCTTCTCGTTCCGTCCGTTCACCTCCAGGAGGTCCCCCATGTCCGTGTCCACCTCGCCCCGCAAGGGGACCAGTGCGCCGAAGGACGAGGAGCAGCGGCTCCGTGAGCTCGGCTACCAACCGGTCCTGGCCCGCCGGATGGGCGGGTTCGGCAACTTCGCCATCAGCTTCTCCGTCATCTCGATCCTGTCGGGCTGCATGACGCTGTACGGGTTCGGCATGTCGACGGGCGGGCCCGCGGTGATGCTGTGGGGCTGGGCCGGGGTCGGCCTGTTCGTGCTGTGCGTCGGGATGGCGCTCGCCGAGGTGACGAGCGCGTATCCGACGTCGGGGGCGCTGTACTACATGGCGGACCGGCTCGGTGGCCGCAAGTGGGGCTGGTACACCGGCTGGCTGAACCTGCTCGGGCTGCTCGGTGCCATCGCGGGCATCGACTACGGTGCCGCGCTGTTCACGGGCGCGCTGCTGAAGCTCCAGTGGGGCTTCACGCCCACTCCGGGGAAGACGATGATCATCTTCGTCTGCATCCTGCTGCTGCACGCCGTCATCAACCTGTTCGGGGTGCGGGTGGTGAGCATCCTCAACTCCATCAGCGTGTGGTGGCATCTGGCGGGCGTGGCGGTGATCGTCTCCGTACTGGCGATCGTGCCCTCACACCACCAGTCGCCCTCGTTCGTCTTCACCGAGTTCGTCAACGACACCGGCTGGCACAACCCGTTGTACGTGGCGGCGATCGGGCTGCTGCTCGCTCAGTACACGTTCTGCGGCTACGACGCCTCGGCCCATCTGTCGGAGGAGACCTCCAACGCCTCGGTCTCGGCGGCGCGCGGCATCGTCCGGGCGATCTGGGTCTCGTGGGTGGCCGGTTTCGTCCTGCTGGCCGGGCTCACCTTCGCCATCCAGGACTACGCGGGCACGCAGAACAGCGAGACCGGGGTGCCGCCCGCGCAGATCCTGATCGACGCGCTGGGCACCTCGGGCGCCACGGCGATGCTGCTGATCGTGATCGCGGCGCAGTTGTTCTGCGGCAACGCGGAGGTCGCCGCCGCCAGCCGGATGGTGTTCGCCTTCAGCCGGGACAACGCGCTGCCCGGCTCCTCGCTCTGGCGGAAGGTGAGCGCGCGGACGCAGACGCCGGTGCCGGCGGTGTGGCTGTCGGTGATCGTCGCCGGGGTGCTGGCCCTGCCGTCGCTGTACTCGGCGACCGCGTACGGGGCGGTGACCGCGATCAACGTCATCGGGATCACGCCCGCCTACGCGATCCCGGTCCTCCTGAAGCTGCGCGCCGGGGACCGCTTCCAGCGCGGGCCGTGGCACCTGGGCCGCTGGTCGAAGCCGGTCGGCTGGATCGCCGTGGTGTGGGTGGCGATCGTGACGGTGCTGTTCCTGCTGCCGCAGTCCTCCCCGGTGACGATCGGCTCGATGAACTACGCGTCGATCGCCCTGGTCGTCGTGCTGGCCCTGGCCACGGTGTGGTGGTTCGTCGCGCGGCGCTCGTACGGCACGCCGTCGGCGTACGGGAACGCGCGCGAGCAGGCGGAGATCGAGGAGGGCATCATCTGACCGGCCCCGCCGGGATACGGAGGACGGCTCCCGCGGACGCGTGTCCGCGGGGGCCGTCGGCGTACGCCTTCAGGTCAGGAGGAGCTGGAGGCCGCCGACGACGGTGGCGGCCAGGACGATGCGCTCGAAGAGCCGCTGGTCGATGCGGTCCACGCACGTGCGCCCGATCCAGGCGCCCGGCAGCACGAACACCAGCAGGCAGGCGTCCAGCAGCAGGGAGTGCCCGTCGATCAGCCCGAGGCTCACGCTGAACGGCACCTTCGTGGTGTTGACGATCAGGAAGAACCACGCCGAGGTGCCCAGGAAGCCCAGTTTCCGGAATCCGGCCGAAAGCAGGTAGAGCGACATCACCGGGCCGCCCGCGTTGGCGACCATGGTGGTGAAACCGCCGAGCACTCCGTACGAACGTGCCTTGAGCCGTTCACCGGCGGTCGGCGGCCCGTCGTCGGCGCCGGGCTCCGCGACGGCCTCGGCCGTGCGGCGGCGCCGGACGGTGACGCCGGCCATGAAGACCAGGATCGCGCCGATCGAGATCCGCACGGTGGCGTCGTCGGCCCACATCATGAAAAGGGTGCCCGCCACCACGCCCGCCGCGACGGCCGGGAAGAGCCGCAGGAGTGTCGGCCAGTGCGCGTGGCGCCGGTAGACGAGGACAGCGAGCACATCGCCGGCGATCAGGATCGGGAGCAGCACCCCGGTGGACTCGCGGGCGGGGAGGACCGCCGCGAAGACCGCGAGGCTGATCGTGTTGGCGCCGCTGACGGCCGTCTTGGAGAAGCCGACGAGTGCGGACGCCGCGGCCAGTGCCGCCAGTTGCCAGAGGGTAAGTGTGTCCATGCCAGGCAGAGAGCGTAATCCCGCCCGGCATGACGACCTAGACGTCTGTGCGAATGACGACCGCGAGGGTGCGCGGGCCGTGGACGCCCTCGACCCGCTCCAGTTCGATGTCCGAGGTGGCCGAGGGACCGCTGATCAGCGTGGTAGGGCGCTCCGGGACCAGTCGGGCCACCGCCTCGGGCACACCCACCTCCACGGTCGACAGGTCGACCACGCACACATGGAGGTCGGGCACGAGGGAGAGTGCCCGTCGCCCCTGGTCGGGCGAGCCGTCCAGGAAGATGGTGCCGGTCTCGGCGCAGCTGACGGCGGACGCGGTGACGACACCGTCGAGGGCGTCCAGGCGCGGCGCCGGAATGTCCGCGGAGTCCTGCCGCACCTCGCCGTCGTAAGCGGCCAGCCACCCCGTGTCGAGCCCCGGGGGGACGCCGATGCGCGCGGCTCCCCGGTCCCGCAGCACCTGGGCGACGACTTCGGCGGTCCGGTCCGCGGTGCAGGGGTGGACCTGTGCCTTGTAGTCGACGAGCCGGTCGGTGAAGAGGGCGAGGCGCTCCTCGTCGGGGAGGGTGCGTCCGGAGCGGTAGGCGCGCGGGACCGCGGTTTCGCCGGCGGGCGCGAGGGCCAGCGCGTCCCGGACGCGGCCGAGCACGATGTCACGGGCGTTCGTCATTCGCCGTCCTCCTGCTGCTGGTTGCGGGTGTGCTCGGCGGACGCCTCACGCATGGCCGCCGTGCCTTCGGACGAGGCGAGCCAGGCGCGGAAGGTCTGCTTCGGCGGGGCGGGGGTGTCGCGGCTGTCGCTCCAGCCGCTGAGCGGGGGCGGCAGCGCCGGGAGCTTCCCGTCCCGGGCCAGGACCCGGCCGAGCCGGGACGCCTTCTGCGCGGCGGTGTAGGCCTTGGGCCGGCTCATCACGGCGCCCGCCGCCTTCATGGCCAGCTTCTCGGCGGTGGTGCCGGACCGCTCGGTGTGCTGGTGGCGCAGCTCCACCAGCAGCGAGGGGATGTCGATCTTGACGGGGCAGGCGTCGAAGCAGGCCCCGCAGAGGCTGGAGGCGTACGGCAGCGAGCTGTTCGGGTCGTCCTTGGCGGCGTCCATCCCGGCGAGCTGCGGGGTCAGGACCGCGCCGATCGGCCCGGGGTAGGTCGAGCCGTAGGCGTGCCCGCCGGCGCGCTCGTACACCGGGCAGACGTTGAGGCAGGCCGAGCAGCGGATGCAGTTGAGCGCCTCACGGCCGATCCGGTCCGCGAGGGCGGCGGTGCGGCCGTTGTCGAGGAGGACCAGGTGGAAGGTCTGCGGTCCGTCGCCGGGGGTGACGCCCGTCCACATGGAGGTGTACGGGTTCATCCGCTCGCCCGTGGAGGAGCGCGGCAGGAGCTGGAGGAAGACTTCCAGGTCCTGGTAGCGCGGGAGGACCTTCTCGATGCCCATGACGGTGATCAGCGTGTCGGGGAGGGTCAGGCACATGCGGCCGTTGCCCTCGGACTCGACGACGGAGAGGGTGCCGGTCTCGGCGATGCCGAAGTTGGCCCCGGAGACGGCCACCTTGGTGGTCATGAACTTCTCGCGCAGGTAGGCGCGGGCGGCGGCGGCCAGGTGGGCGGGGACGTTGTCCAGGGCCGGGTCGACGCCCGGGATCTCCTTGAGGAAGATCTGCCGGATCTCGTCCCGGTTGCGGTGGATGGCGGGGACGAGGATGTGCGAGGGCTTGTCGTGGGCGAGCTGGACGATGAGTTCGGCGAGGTCGGTCTCGTGCGCGGTGACGCCGAGGGATTCGAGGTGCTCGTTGAGGCCGATCTCCTGGGTGGCCATCGACTTGACCTTGATGACCTCGTCGCTGCCCGTCTCCTGGATCAGCCGGGCGACGATATCGTTCGCCTCGACGCCGTCGCGCGCCCAGTGGACGGTGCCCCCGCGTGCGGTGACGTTGCGTTCCAGCTCCTCGAGGAGCTCGGGGAGCCGGTTCATGGTGTCGGTCTTGATGGCGGACCCGGCGTCGCGCAGCTCCTCCCAGTCGGGCAGTTCGCCGGTGACGTGGAGGCGTTTGGCGCGGATGGTGTGGGTGGCGCGGCCGAGGTTGCGGCGCAGCTGCTCGTTGCCCAGCTCGTCGTGGGCGGCGGCGGGGAACTTCCGGTCGCCACGCAGATTGCCCGTGCCGTACGGGGAGCGGGGCGGGGTCGCGGGCATGCCGAGAAACGTCGCGCTCATCGGGCGGCCTCCGTAAGGGCGTGCGGCGAGGTGCGGGTGGAGGACAGGATCTGGGCGAGGTGCAGGGTCTTCGTTCCGGCCTTGATGCGCGAGAGCCCGCCGCCGATGTGCATCAGGCAGGAGGAGTCACCGGCGGTGCACACGTCGGCTCCGGTCGCGGTGACGTTGCGCATCTTGTCCTGGAGCATCGCCGTCGAGGTGTCGGCGTTCTTCACGGCGAAGGTGCCGCCGAACCCGCAGCAGGCGTCGGCCTCGTCCAGCTCGACCAGGTCGATCGCGTCGACGGCCCGCAGCAGCCGCAGCGGTTTGTCGCCGACCCTGAGCATGCGCAGCGAGTGGCAGGTGGGGTGGTACGTCACCCGGTGCGGGAAGTACGCGCCGACATCGGTCACACCCAGCACGTCCACCAGGAGTTCGGACAGTTCGTACGTCTTCGCCTTGACCGTGGCGACCCCCGCGCGCAGCGCCGCGTCCCCGTACCGCTCGGCGACGATCTCGTGCTGATGGCGCACCGATCCGGCACAGGAGCCCGACGGCATGACGACGGCGTCGATGGAGGCGTCGCCGAACTGCTCGGCGAAGTTGCGCACCAGCGGGACCGGCTCGCGCTGGTACCCGGTGTTGACGTGCATCTGTCCGCAGCAGGTCTGGCCCGGCGGGAACACCACGTCGTGGCCCAGGCGGGCCAGCAGCACCGCGGTGGACTTCACCGCCTCGGGGAAGAGCGTGTCTCCCAGACAGGTGGCGAAGAGTCCGATACGCATGGAACCTCCCCGATCGCAAGTTGTGGTCCGACCATACTACCCTCCGGCCGATTGCGACAGTATGCACACGCACCCTCCAGTCCCCCTCGGAGGCGAAGTGACCTGGCCATCTTTTGGTCTGACCTTATTGACATACGACATCTGCGGTGTCCTACTGATCGCTGAAATCAGCTGCGCCACTCAGCGAGGAGTAATTCCGTGGCTTCCGCACCACCGGCCAGCGTGCTGGCTTCCTACACGCCTGATGTCCACGCCATCGGGGGCAGCCTCCTGGCGACCGCTCTGGTGAGCCTGATCCCGCTCGCCGTGTTCTTCGTGCTCCTGATGGCGGCGAAGCGCTCGGCGCTGGTGTCCGCTCTGGGCTCGGTCGTCACGGCTCTGCTCGTGGCGGTCATCGGGTTCGGCATGCCGGTCGGGCTGGGGCTGCTCTCGGCGTCCCAGGGGCTCGTCTTCGGCCTGTTCCCGGTGATGCTGATCGTCGTCGCGGCCATCTGGTTCTACGAACTCACGGTCGTCAGCGGCCGGTTCGAGGACCTCCGGCGTTCGTTCAGCGCCGTCGGCCGGGGCGACCTGCGCGTGCAGGCGATGCTCATCGCGTTCTGCTTCGGCGGCCTGCTGGAGGCACTGGCCGGATTCGGCGCGCCCGTCGCCATCACTGCCGTGATGCTGCTGGCCCTCGGCCTGCCCCCGGTCAAGGCGGCGGTGACCGTGCTCCTCGCCAACACGGCCCCGGTCGCGTTCGGCGCCATGGCCATCCCGGTCACCACGGCCGGCAACCTCACCGGCATCCCCCCGGAGGACATCGCCTCGGTCATCGGGCGCCAGTCGCCCCTGCTCGCGATCTTCGTGCCGCTGTTGCTGCTGTTCGTCGTGGACGGCACCCGCGGCGTCCGTCAGCTGTGGCCGATCGCCCTGGTGACCGGTGGCGTCTTCGCCCTGACCCAGTTCTGGTGCGCCAACCACTTCGCGTACGAGCTGACCGATGTGGTCGCCTCGCTCGTGGGCTTCGGAGTGGCGGTGCTGATGCTGCGCTTCTGGAAGCCGCCCACCCCCGACGATCAGCGTTCCCAGGTGGAGAACGAGCCGCTCACCCGGCGCCGGGTGACGTACGCCGTCCTTCCGTACGTCCTGGTGATCGCGATCTTCGGCATCGCCAAGCTGAACCTGGGCGGGCTGGACGTGCCCGAGGTGCTGAGCCACGCCAACCTCAGGATCGAGTGGCCGGGGCTCCACGGCGAGCTGATGACCACCGGCGGTACGCCGTCGTCCAGCGCGGTCTACACGCTGGAGGTCCTGGGCAACCCGGGGACCCTGCTGATCATCTCCGGCGTTCTGGTGACACTGGTCTACCGGTTCGCCAAGGACCGTGCTGCCTATCCGATGACCGGTGGCGTCGCGCTCTCGGCCGCGGGCCGGACGCTGAAGAACATGCGGACCGCCATCGCTACGGTCGCCACCGTGCTGGCGCTGAGCTACGTGATGAACCAGTCCGGTCAGACCGTCGCCATCGGCACCTGGCTGGCCACGGCGGGCGGACTCTTCGCCCTGCTCTCGCCGGTGCTCGGCTGGCTGGGTACGGCCGTGACCGGCTCCGACACCTCGGCCAACGCACTGTTCGCCAACCTCCAGCAGACGGCCGGGCAGACCGCGGGGATCGACCCGACGCTGCTCGTCGCGGCGAACACCTCCGGCGGCGTGGTGGCCAAGCTGGTGAGCCCGCAGAACCTGACGATCGCCGCCACCGCGGTCGCGATGCAGGGCTCGGAACGCATCCTGCTGCGCAAGGTCGCCGGATACAGCCTGGCCATGCTGGCCGTCCTCTGCGTCCTGGTCTACCTCCAGTCGACGGCCGTACTGTCCTGGATGCTGCCGTAGGGCCGGGCGGCGGGGGCGCTATGCGGCGCCTTCGCCGCCGGACCGGTCCTCGTCGACCAGCGTGCCGTGGAAACCGCGGATGTGGAGCTCGGCGAGATCGGCCGCGCCCTCACCGTCACCGGTGCGCACCAGCCGCAGCATCTCGGTGTGCTGTGCGTTGAGCCGGGCCTGCGTCGCGGGCCAGTCGTCCACCTCTTCGAGGGCCCGCAGGATGAGGGGGCGTACGGACTCCCGCACCGCGGCGGTCAACGTGGAGGTGAGCGCGTTGCCCGAGCTGCTCGCCACCTTGACGTGGAACTGGGTGTCGAGCTCGTTGAACTCCTCCGGCCCGATCCCCTCCCGCGACATCCGGTGGACCACCCTGCCCGCCGCGTCCAGGTCCTCGTCGGACGCGTGCTCCGCGGCGGCCGCGAAGCTGGAGCGCTCCAGGGCGACCCGGGCCTCCATCACGTCGTGGAGGCTGTAGCTGCCGAGAGCGAAGTGCAGGCGCAGCAGCCGCCCCAGCGCGTCGTCCGGGTTGCGCACGATCCGGGCCCCGGAGTCGTGCCCCCGGCCGGGCTGGGCGACCAGCACGCCAATGGTCTCCAGCACCCGGAGCGCTTCCCGGAGCGCCGACCGGCTCACCCCGAAGACGGGGGCGAGCTCGCGCTCGGGCGGCAGCCGGTCCCCAGCCCTCAGCTTCCCGGCGAAGACCTGCTCCTCGATGCTCTGGAGCACGAGTTCATGGGTCCGGGCCTGCCGCACGGGCTGCCACTCGACAGGCATCCGCTTCTCCACTCCCCGTTCGGGCGTATGCGTACATCCCGACTATGTCACACACACCATGTGGTCGGACCGCAAACGGGGACCCCGGTGATCAGTAGGTGACGGTGATACGGCGGGTCGTCCCGTCCACCCGGATGTGGCCGCCGTACGGGATGATCACCTGCGGGTCCGTGTGGCCGCAGTCGACGTCGAAGACGGCCATCGTGTCGGGGGCGTACTCCGCGAGGGCCCGCAGCACCGCCTCCCGCTGTTCCCGGCGGTACACCGCGCCGGCTTCCGCGTCGAGCGGCTGGTCGAAGGACCAGTTCTTGGCGCGTGCCATCAACAGGGCGGGGAAGCGCCGCAGCAGCCCCCGCTCCCCCATGTTGCGCAGAATGCGGTACACCTCGTCGGCACCGGGCAGTTCCTCTGAGGTCTCGAGGAACAGCACCCGGCCCTCGTAGGCCTCCGGGGGCAGGATCTCCCGGTCGGCCATCAGCATCCAGGCCAGGATCTCCAGATTGCCGCCCCAGCTCGCTCCCTCGACCACCCGGTCCGCGTTGTGCCAGATCCAGCCGTCGGCGGGCAGCAGGCCGGACTCCCGCTCGAAGGTGCGCGGGTCCTTCCAGTCCCGGTCGGTGCAGCCGCTCTCCTTCGCCGGCGTTAGCTCGTACGCGCCGTGGGTGAAGAGCGCGGCTCGCAGGGACTCGGCCGTCTGCGGGTGCAGCGCGCCGGGGCGGCCGAACTCGACCATGACCGAGCCGCCGTGGTACCCGACGATGCCGAGGTTGTCGAGGAACACCAGCAGGTTAGTGTTGTCGCTGTAGCCGAAGAACGGCTTGGGGTTGGCGCGCAGCAGTTCGCGGTCCAGGTACGGCAGCACGGTGATCTGGTCGTCGCCGCCGATGCTGGCCACGACCGCCTTGATGTCCGGGTCGGCGATCGCGGCGTGCAGGTCGGCGGCGCGCTCCTGCGGGGTGGAGCCCATCTTCCGGGTGCAGGGGTAATCCACCGGTTCCAGGCCGAAGTCCTCGCGGAGCCTGCGCAGGCCGAGTTCGTACGGCAGCGGGAGGATGCCGGGCAGTCCGGACGAGGGCGAGAGCACGGCGACGCGGTCGCCCGGCCGGGGCTTGGGCGGATAGCGGGAAGGTGTCATCGCGTGAGCCTACGCAGCACCGCCGCGAGAGTCCGCCGGATTTTCGGCGGTGCCCCGCGCCGGGCCGGCCGGGGTGCCCTGGTGGAAGTACAGCCGCCACTGCTCACCGGTCCTGCGCCACAGCGAACTGCGTCTGCACAGACGGCCGTTCCGTTCGGTGACGTACGTCAGGTGGACGAGGTCGGGGGCGAGCATGCTGCCGGACAGGTCGGAGACGTCCGGGCCGGGGTCGTCGTCCTCGACGGCGGAGGTGACGGCGAGTATGGAGACGCGGTCGTAACGGCGTCCGGACGCACCGAACTCGGTGAACTCCGGGTCGAGCAGTTCCCCCACCGCATCGGGCGACGCCCGCACCGCCGGTTCGAGCAGCCGGAGTTCGCCCGCCATGGCGGCCCGTACGGCCCGCCCCTCCTCGTCGCTGAGTCTCATGCGGCCCGACTCTACGTCGGCCGCGCGCGGGCCGTCAGACCAGGACGAGCAGGTCCATCCAGCTCACCGCGGGCCGGTCCGGCTCCTGTTCCGCCGCCGTACGCAGCCGGCGCATCCCGCGCTCGAACTCGTCGTCGCCGAGGCCGGCGAGCTTCGCGTCGGTGTCCCGCCTGATCCGGTCGGCGAAGGCGGCGAGGCTCGGCGCGCTCTGCTGCGGCACCGCGTGCAGGGCGACGCGGCCGAAACCGGACCCGGCGAAGGCGGCGCACGTCTGCTCCACCGTCGGGTAAGCGTCCACGATGCGCTCGGCGCCGGGGAAGAAGCGCACCCGGAGGTCCCGTGCGCACCGGCCCGGGAAGGAGTTGCGGATGAGCACCGGCGCGCCGGGCTTGAGGGCCCTGCGCAACTCCTTCGCGGCGGCGGGCAGATCGCCGATGTGATGGACGACCGAGCCCAGCCAGGCCGCGTCCGCGCAGCCGTCCGGCACGGGCAGTGCCTCGGCCCGCCCGTCCAGCGCCTCGATCAGCCCGTTCCGGGGAATGAGTGCCCGCATGGCGGCGGCCGGTTCCACGGCCAGGACCCGGACGCCGAACCAGTCGGCGAAAGCGGAGGCGAAGGAACCGGTGCCCGCGCCCACGTCCAGGACGGTGGCACCCGGTGCGAGTTCCACCTCGGCGGCGATGGCGGCGCGCCACGCGGTCAGCCCGTCGCGCGGTATCTCCCGGGCGAGGCGGTAGTCCTCGGCGAAACGACGGTCGGCGGCGGTCGCTTCCATGGGGCCCTCACTTCTGGGCGCGGTCAGGCGGGTCCGCCGCGCCTCGTCGGCGGATGCTAGCTACACCCCCTTCACTTGTCTAGACCAAGGAAGGCGGCAGGTGCGGGCCGTCGACCGACTGGGAGCACCACCCAGTTCATAGGATTCTCAGGCAGTCCGGTTACCGTGTCGGGCGTGACCCAGACGACCCCGCCCGGCTGGCATCCAGACCCCGGGTACTCAGGATTCGGCCCCCGCCACGAGCGTTGGTGGGACGGCACCCAGTGGACCGACCATCTGCGCGTACCACCGGCGGCCGTCCGCAGCAGGCGCGTACGCATCGGGGCCGCCATCACCGCCGCCGTGGTGGTGCTCGCCGCCATCGGGGGCGGTGTCTATCTGCTGACGGACGACTCGGACGGCAAGAGCGACACCACCGCCACCGCCCCGTCCGGCTCCCCGTCCCCCGGGCCCGACCGGCAGCGCGGCGGCGGTACGGGCGGCGGGAACGGTGACGAGCGCGGCGACGGCGGCAACGGCGGCGGCAGTGAGTCGCCGGAGCAGGGCCGCCCGCAGGTCGAGGACGGTTACGCGACGGACCTGGCCAGCGGCATCAGCATCCCGGTGCCCGACGGCTGGAAGGGCGAGTCGGGCATGGGCGCCGGGGTGACCACCGGGTCCTACGCCTGCCCCGGTGACACCGAGCAGACGTGCGTGCGCGGCGGGGTGTTCTCCGCCCCGGCCGAGGCGCTGAAGCTGACCACCAAGACCGCGAAGGCCACCGCCGAAAAGGACATAGAGACCAACGCCAACGAGTCCTACGGCGAGAAGATCTACGGCGGCATCACCTCGCACGAGGAGCTGAAGTCCGAGGCGGTCACGGTGGCCGGCCAGCAGGGCTACCGGGTGCGCTGGAAGGTGGTGACGGAGAACGGCGACGACGGCTACGTCGAGTCGCTGGCCTTCCCGTCCCCGCTGGCCAAGGACATGCTGGTGGTGATCCGCTCCGGTTTCGACATCAACAGCAAGGCGCCTTCGCTGTCCGTCCTGGACACGATCACGAAGGGCATCAAGGCGGCGTCCGGCGGCGGGGGCTCCGGCACCGACGCCTGAGCGTTCCGCGGGCGCACCGCACGGCCCGGCTGAGTATCCGGGCCGTGCGGTCTGAGTACGTCCGCCGATCCCGGCCCGGGGCGCCCCCGCTGAAATGGGGTCATGGCTCCCGACCCGAAGCGCCTCCGCGTGCGGCACGTCACCAGTGCCGGCACTTCCCTGGCCCTCTCGCTCGCCCCGCTGGTGATCGGTGTGATCTTCGCGCGCACGATGGCCCTGGACCCGCACACCCCGGTGAACGCCCTGATCACGCGGGGCGGCCGGGGCGTGGGTCCGTCGCCGGCCGAGTGGCGCGGCTGCGGACGGAGCGCCCTGCGCCGGTGCCGGACCGCCTGCCGGCCCCTGGCTCCGGGAGTCACGCGGCCGAAAAACCGGTTCCCACGCGCTCCCCGACTTCCCTAGACTCGCCGCACACCGCGCGCCGGCCGTCCGCCGGCGCGTCCGCCGTGACCGTTGAGGGGAGACCGCCGTGCGTTACCGCACCGCCGCCGTCGTCCCCCCGTCGCGGTTCGAGGTGATCCTGGTGTCTCGCGCCGCCCGGCGCCGGCTGCGCGGCCGGCCCCGGACCCCGTGACGAACACTCGGGCCACGCACGTTTTCTGACGTCCAGTCATGTCGAGTGGGCCCCCGCAGGCCCGCATCCGGGCCGCGTCGTCCGGGGGTATCGCGCCGTCTTTCTTCCGGATCGTCCCGAAAGGCCACCGGCCGTGCGTACCCGCCAGCACCGTTCTTCCGTCACCGCTCTCACCACCGTCCGCAACCTGGGCATCCTCGCCCATGTCGACGCCGGCAAGACCACCGTGACGGAGCGCATCCTCTACACCACCGGCACCACCCACAAGCGCGGTGAGGTCCACGACGGCACGACCGTCACGGACTTCGACTCCCAGGAACGCGACCGGGGCATCACCATCTTCGCCGCCGCCGTCAGCTGCGCCTGGGACGGTCACCGGATCAATCTCATCGACACCCCGGGACACGTCGACTTCGCCGACGAGGTCGAGCGTGCGCTGCGGGTGCTCGACGGCGCGGTCGCGGTGTTCGACGCGGTCGCCGGGGTGGAACCGCAGAGCGAGTCGGTGTGGCACCAGGCGGACCGGCACTCGGTCCCGCGTATCGCCTTCGTCAACAAGCTGGACCGGGCCGGCGCGGACCTGGACACCGCGGTCGCCTCCATCCGGGACCGGCTGCACACGGTCCCGCTCGTGGTGCAGTTGCCCATCGGCGCCGAGGACGCCTTCCGCGGGGTGGTCGACCTGGTGCGCATGCGCGCGCTGGTGTGGGCGGACGGCGCCGACGCGTACGAGGAGGGCGAGGTGCCCGCCGGGCTGCGCGAGGAGGCCGCCCGGCGCCGGCGGCTCCTGGAGGAGGCGGTGGCGGAGCTGCATCCGGCGGCCCTGGAGGAGTTCTGCGTACGCTCCGAGCTCTCGGCCGAGACGCTGACGGGGGCGTTGCGCGATCTGACGCGGAGCGGTGAGGGGGTCGTGGTGCTGTGCGGTTCGGCGTACCGCAACCGGGGCGTCGAACCGTTGCTGGAGGCGGTCGTCGCGTATCTGCCCTCCCCGCTCGATGTGCCGCCGGTACGGGGCGTGCTCGACGGGGCGGAGCAGGAGCGGGCTGCCGACCCCCAAGGGCCGTTCGCCGCACTGGCGTTCAAGGTGAACGCCACCGCGACGGGCCGGCTGACGTATCTGCGCGTGTACTCGGGAACGATCCGGAAGGGGGAGACGGTGCTGGACGCGACCACCCGGCGCACCGAGCGCGTCGGGCGCATCCTGCGGGTCCAGGCGGACCGGCATGTGGACGTGGACGCGGCGGTGGCGGGGGACATCGTCGCGGTCATCGGCCCGAAGGCCGTACGCCCCGGTGCCACGCTGTGCGCGCCCGGCGCCCCGCTGGTCCTGGAACCGCCCACGGTGGCCGACCCGGTCGTGTCCGTGGCGGTGGAGGCGCGGCGGAGCACGGACACCGAGCGGCTGATGGCCGCCCTGGTCCGGCTGGCCGAGGAGGACCCGTCGCTGGTGGTGCGTACCGACCCCGAGACCGGTCAGACCGTTCTCTCGGGCATGGGTGAACTCCATCTGGAGGTGGCCGCGGAGAAGATCCGCCGCGACCACGGTCTGGACGTGCGGGTCGGCCGCCCGCAGGTCGCGCATCGCGAGACGTTGGCGCGCGGGGTGTCCGGTCTGGTCTACCGGCACGTCAAACAGGACGGCGGAGCCGGGCAGTTCGCGCACGTCGTCATCGACGTCGAACCGCTGGCGGCCGAGGAGGGCGAGGACGCGGCGGAGTTCGCGTTCGGTTCGGCGGTCGTGGGCGGCCGGGTGCCGCAGGAGTATGTGCGGGCGGTCGAGGCGGGCTGCCGGGACGCGCTGGCCGAGGGGCCGCTGGGCGGGCATCCGGTGACCGGGGTGCGGGTGACGCTGACCGATGGGGCGACGCATCCCAAGGACTCCTCGGAGATGGCGTTCCGCACGGCGGGGCGGTTCGCGCTGCGGGAGGCCTTGCGGGCGAGCGCGATGGTGCTGCTGGAACCGGTGGTGGAGGTGACGGTCACGGTTCCCGGTGACGCGGTCGGCGGAGTGCTCGGCGACTTGGCCGCCCGGCGCGGACGGGTCTCCGGCTCCACCACGCGGGGCGGCGCGGCGGTGGTCACGGCGACCGTGCCGCTGGCCGAGCTGTTCGGTTACGCGACGCGGCTGCGCAGCCGTACGCAGGGGCGGGGCACGTTCACGACCCGGGCGACGGGGTACGCGCCCGCGCCCGCCGTCACGGTCTCCGGGACCGGCTGACGGACAGGTCCCGCCCGCCGTGTCGGCGGGCGGGACCTGTGGTCGTGCGAGCCGGGGTCAGGCGACCGGGACCGGGAAGGTCGGGTACTCGACGCCGGAGACGTGCTGCACGACCCGGATCACCTGGCACGAGTAGCCGAACTCGTTGTCGTACCAGAGGTAGAGGATCGCGTTGTCGCCGTCGACCTGGGTGGGGCCGGCGTCGACGATGGAGGCGTGGCGCGAGCCGATGAAGTCGCTCGACACCGCGTCGGGGGCGGTCGTGAAGTCGATCTGCCGTTTGAGCGGGGAGGTGAGCGAGACCTCGCGGAGGTGGTCGAGGACCTCGGTACGGGTGGTCTCGCGGCCCAGCTTCAGGCTGAGGATCGCGATCGACACGTCCGGGACGGGGACGCGGATCGAACTGCCCGTGATCGTGGCCTCCAGGTCGGGCAGCGCCTTCGCGACGGCGGAGGCGGCGCCCGTCTCGGTGATGACCATGTTGAGCGGCGCGGAGCGGCCACGCCGGTCGGAGCCGTGGTAGTTGTCCAGCAGGTTCTGGTCGTTGGTGAACGAGTGGATGGTCTCCACGTGTCCGCGCAGGACGCCGTACTCGTCGGCCATCGCCTTCAGGGGCGGCACGATCGCGTTGGTGGTGCAGGAGGCGCAGGAGATGATCTGCTCGTCCGGCTTGATCATGTCGTGGTTGACGCCGTGCACGACGTTGAGGACGTCACCCTTGCCGGGGGCGGTCAGTACGACCTTGGCGATGCCGGGCCGCAGGTGCTTGGACAGGCCCTCGCGGTCGCGCCACTTGCCGGTGTTGTCGATGAGGATGGCGTCGTCGATGCCGTAGGCGGTGTAGTCGACGGAGGTCGGGTCGTCCGAGTAGATGACCTGGATCTCATTGCCGTTGGCGACGATCCGGTTGTGGGCCTCGTCCACGGTGATCGTGCCCTGGAACTGGCCGTGGATGGAGTCGCGGCGCAGCAGCGAGGCGCGCTTGACGATGTCCTGGCCCGCTCCCTTGCGGACCACGATGGCGCGCAGCCGCAGACCGTTGCCGGAGCCCGCCTTCTCGATGAGCAGCCGGGCGAGCAGACGGCCGATGCGGCCGAAGCCGTAGAGGACGACGTCGCGGGCCTCACGGCGTTCGATCTTG
Organism: Streptomyces sp. SID9727; assembly: GCF_010550605.1. Lineage (GTDB taxonomy): Bacteria > Actinomycetota > Actinomycetes > Streptomycetales > Streptomycetaceae > Streptomyces. The sequence continues at coordinate 24,444 of NZ_JAAGNI010000294.1, read as the reverse complement.
TTGTCCCCGGTGGCGCCGGCGACGGCCTCCGCGGTGAACTCCGCCGCGCTGAGGCCGCGGTCGTCGGCCTTGTGGGTGGCGGCGAGCATGCCGATGTCGATCTGGGAGGGGCCCAGGTCGAGGGTGGTGAGGGCCTGGAGGAAGGGCAGGGTCTCGGTGACCGAGAGTTCCGCGCCGTCGATCTGCCGGGCGAATCGGTGGGTCTTGAGGATGCTCACCACCGACTTGTTCACCAGCGAGCGGCTGTGCAGGAGGACGGTGACGTCCCGCTCGCGGTGCAGTCTGCCGATGATCGGAATCATCGATTCCGCGATTTCCTCGCGGTTCTTCCAGTTGGTGAACGCGTCGTCATTGACAGTCACAGGTTTATCTTTCGAGCTAGGCGGCGCTCATATGGTAACCAGACGTTCATTCGATGCCTCACCCCGGCCCGGTACTCCGCCGGCACTCCCCCGTGCACACCGACCGCCCTGCGCGGGCCATTCGGCCCGCCTCCCCTGCGACGCGTAGCCGTACGCCCTGTTTACATCGATGTACATCCGGCCCTGCTGTTTCGCCGCCAGCAGCCCCTCTCGGCCACCCCCCACGCCTTCGCGCCCCCGAGAAAGGACGCCTGTGCCCTCCTTGCGCCGACCCCCGGACCCGCACCCCGCCCCTCCCCCGCTCCGACCGGCCGCCTCGCCCGCTGGGCGGCCCGCGCTGTCGCCCCCGTCCTGGCCGCCGTCATCGGCCTGTCCTTCGCCCCGGCGTCCGCCGCAACACCGTCGCCAGCTCCTGGGAGCCGGACCGGCCGGGGATGCCCATGGTGCGCCGGCTGCCGAACGGCACGTACTTCATGAGCTACGAGATCTGCAATCCGGGCGGCCAGTACCAGTGCGTCGTGCACTACCGGACCTCCCCCGACGGGGAACTGGGGCGCCCCCGTCTCGCTGGGCTACCGCCCGGAGACCGTGGACGGGGCACGTACTTCCGCGCCGCGCCCGCCATCGCCTGGGCGCCCACGCCCGGCGGTGGGGCGAACGGCCGGCTCCTCCTGACCGGCCAGCAGCTCCAGAACCGGGACGGCACGCCCGCCTCCGACAGCGGGCGCACGATCCTCGCCAACACGGAGAACGGCACCGGCCCGTGGTACGAGATCCAGGCCCCCGTGCAGGTCTCGGCGCGGTCCGCCGGGTGCTGGCCTCCGGCGTGCGGCCGGACGCCTTGCTCTGCCTGAACGACCAGCTGGCGCTGGGTGCGCTGCGCGCGCTGCACGGTTACGGGGCACGGGTACCCGAGGACGTCGCGGTGATCGGCTTCGACGACGTGGAGGGCGGCCGCTTCGGCGTGCCGTCCCTGAGCACGGTCGCCCCGGACACGGAGGCGGTGGCCCGGGTCGCGGTGGAGCTGCTGCTGCGCCGGATCGAGGAGGCCGCGCGCCGCCCGGACGAGGCGGACGGCCCGGCCGCGGAGCACCCTCAGGACCGGGTGGTGGCGCACCGCCTGGTGCTGCGCGAGTCCACGGAGGGGTCGGGCGGGCGCGACGGGGTGTGGTGAGGCCCGCGGCTCAGCCTGCGAGCAGCCGTTCCAGCGTCTGCCGGAGCGCCGCACCGCCCTCGAAGAGCACAGCGGTGAGACCGAGTTCGCGGGCGGCCCGGACATTGGCCTCCCGGTCGTCCACGAAGAACGCCTCCCCGGCGGTGGCCCCGAGCAGCCCGAGCGCGCCCGCGAAGGCTTCCCCGGCGGGCTTGGTCGCACCGAGCGCGCACGAGAAGGCGAGCACGTCGAAGCGGTCGGCCACCTCGGGCAGCCTCTCGGGGAGCCCGGCGCGCAGCAACGCGTCGTTGTCCGTGAACAGGGCCGTCGGCCGGCCCCGTACGAGGTCGGCCGCGGCCAGGACCTCGGGGTCGGGCTCGAACGCCTCGCACCAGATGCGGCGCAGCTCCCCGGCCGTACCCGCGAACCCGAGGCGCCGCCGGATCACCCGCTCGATGTCGTCGGCACTCCCCTGGCCCCGGTCCCAGGCCGCGATCAGCCCGGAGCCGTACAGCTCCGACTCGACGCGCCGCGCGGAGAGCCCGCAGGCGGCGCCGAGAAGTTCCAGCCGCCGCTCACGGTGAAAGCGACAGACGACACCACCGAGATCGAAGAGGAACACCCTGGGCTCCCTATCCGGAAACAATGCCGTGCTCGCCCCTGTCTTCCGTGCGGCTGGCTCGACTTTCGCGCGACTGGCTCGAAGGACGCTCAGCTTACCTTTCTGCGGTCGAACCACAGGGTCGCCGCAGTAGGTACCAGGCCCGCCCAGAACAGGGCGGTCGGCGCGGCGCGGTCCGTCCAGGGGATCTGAGTGATCAGCAGAGCCATGAGCATCGCCCACGCCGCCTGCGCCAGCACCACGCGGGGCCAGGCGCGGCGCCGGATCAGCGAGTGGAGGTTGACGCGGACGCCGGCCCGCAGGCGGCGGTAACGCAGCAGGGCTCCGAGGGCCCAGATCGCGGCCATGGGGACGAGGTCCCAGAGACGCTGGCCCAGGGCGAGAGGAAGTTCGCGCTGTACCTCGTCCTCGGTGGGAAACAGGTCGATGCCCGTGGCGGCGAGGGCGAGACAGAGAAGGGCCAGCCAGCGGATGCCGCGCAGCAGGCGGTACGAGGCGTGGTCCAGACCCTGCCGCATCGTCGCCGAACCGGGCGTGGTGGCCAGCGCGTCGGCGTAGAGGGCGGCCGCCTGCGCTGCCTTCACGCCGGGGGCGGTGGCCTGCCGCTTCGTGTGGCGGGTCAGCGCGATCTCGTTGTGCGGGTCGAGCCGGAGGATGGTCTCGTCCAGCCGGGCGGCAGCGGCCGTGTCTCCGCCCATGTCGGCGATGAGCCGCGCCACTTCGTACGCGTAGACCTCCTCGGGGCCCAGGCGGATGGCCTCTTGGGCGATGAGGTCCGCTTCCCTCAGGGCGGTGAGCAGGACCTCGCGTTCGAGCTGGCCGCCATTCGGCTGCGAGGCCCAAACCCTCAAGCGCCATACCCAGTCGGCCAGCAGGGCGTAGCCGTGCCAGTGGTCGGGGGCCAGGCGTATCACCTCGCGCAGGACGCCCTCGGTCTCGGGGAAGCGTCCCGAGTGGCGCAGGGCGTGTGCGTGCATGGTGAGCGCGCCGGTGTCCTCGGGGTCCAGAGCGAGCGCCCGTTCGGTCGCCTCAAGCGCCTTGGGACCGTTGGGCCGTTCCCCGAGATGGGCGGAGGCGAGCCTGGTCCAGGCGCGGATGTCCTCGGGGTCGTCCGCCAGCCGCTGCACCAGTACGTCCCTGGCCTCGTCGTACCGCTTGAGTTCGATGAGCAGACCGGCCCGCTCGACGGCGGGGTGCAGAGCGGCGGTCACAGCATGCGCCTCTTCTTCAGGTAAGCCACCAGATCGTCGTACGTCCCGCCCTCGTTGGCGAACATGGCGACGTTCCGCGCGGAGGCGAACCACGGTTCGGCGGACGGTACGACGTCCTTCGCGGCGGTGAGCAGGTCCTTCATGCCGATCATCCGTACGCTGCCGGTACGCGCCGAGTCCAGCAGCGCGCGTTCCGCCGCCGACTCGCAGAGGTGGGCGAGGTCGGCGCCGGACAAGCCGTCGGTGACCTTGACGAGCTTGCCCAGGTCGACACCTTCGATGGGCCGGTCCCGCAGGTGGTAGCGGAGGATCGCTTCCCGGGCGGGCCCGTCGGGCGGCAGGACGAGGATCGTGCGGTCCAGCCGGCCGGGGCGGCGCAGGGCGTTGTCCACGTCCCAGGGGACGTTGGTGGCGGCGAGTACAAACACCCCTTCGTTCGCCGTCGAGTCGATGCCGTCCAGCTCGGTGAGCAACTGGGCGACCGCGTTGCGCATGCCGCTGTGCGCGGTGCGGCTGCGCTTGGCTCCCAGGGCGTCCAGCTCGTCCAGGAAGACCACGCATGGTGCCTGGCGGCGGGCGGTCTCGAAGATCTCGTGCATGTTGCGCTCGGAGTTGCCGATCCACATGTCGAGCACGTCGTTCACCGATACCGACAGGAACGACGCGCCGAGCTCACCTGCCACGGCCCGTGCGATGAACGTCTTGCCGCAGCCGGGCGGACCGTACAGAAGCAGGCCGCCTCGCAGGCTCTTGCCGTACAGCTTGCGCAACTCCGGGTTGCGCAGCGGGGCCAGGAAGGCGGCCTCCAGCCGGTCCTTCACCTCGTGCATCCCGCCGACGTCCGCCAGCCTCAGCGCGCCGGGCTCCTCGACGTCCCACGCCGCCGTGTCCCCCGCGTCGTCCTGGCCGTCCACGCGAGCCGGAGTCTCCACGAACCGCGGTGGCACCGCGTCACCGACCTGTTCCTCGGCCGCCTTCCAGTCGAACCCGGTCCCCTCACGGGCCGGCGGCGCGGCCGGTGAGGGCGCCAGGCCCATCGCCCGGACCATCAACTCCCGGGCCTGCGCGTCGGCGGGCGCGTGCTGAAGGGCCACGGCCGCCTCGGCCACGGCCTCATCCGCTCGGCCCGCATCCAGGAGAAGGTGGGCCAGGTGCAGGCGCAGGGGTACATCGGCGGGCGCGGCGGCGACCGCGGCCCGCATGCTCTGTATGAGGGGGGAGCTGTCCGGCATGATCGACAGCCTAACGCTGCCGTCCGGGGGTGTCGGAGGGGTCGCACCACATCGCGCACTCCGCCGTGGGGGCCGGTTCCGGATATCTCCGGAACCGGCCCCCACCCGTCGCTCACGTGCCGGCCGCCGCCTCGGTGCCGGGCGGGGTCACGTCGTGCCCCTCGGGAGCGCCGCTTCGCCGAGGGACACCGAGGACAGCGGAATCGGGGTGAACATCTCCGGTTCCTGGTCCGGTGTCAGCGCGGTCGGACCGTACAGCCAGTCGGTGAACGAGTAGTCGTAGGCGTCGCGGGCCCGCAGCAGGACGTTGCGCCGCTCGCGGTCGGGGCCGTCGAGGTGCCACAGCTCGCCCCATGCTCGCGATGTGGTCAGCACCCGGCGGCAGTGCTCGGGGCGGACCGCCTCGTACGCGGCGAGCGCGGCGCTCCAGTCGACCGTGCCGTCGGGGGCCTTGTGGCGAGCGACGTGCTCGCCCAGCACCCAGCCGTCCTCGATGGCCATGATCGCGCCTTGGGCGATGTACTGGAGCGGCGGGTGGGCGGAGTCGCCGAGCAGGGCGATCCGGCCCTGGACCCAGTTCAAGAGCGGTTCGCGGTCGAACATCCGCCACCACTTCTCGCGCCACATGAAGGGCAGCCCGTCCCGGACGAAGTCGCACGTCCGGGCGAAGGCCGCGTCCAGTTCGTCGGGCGTGCCCCAGTCCTCCTGCCCGGCCAGCGCCTTGGGCGACTCGAAGACGGCGACCTGGTTGAGGAGTTCGCCGCCGCGCAGGCCGTAGTGGACGAAGTGGCAGCGGGGGCCGACGTACACGCCGACCTCGCCCAGGTCGGCGGAGCGCACGCGCGGCCGCTCGGCGGGGACGGTGCCACGGTAGGCCACGTACGCCGAGGAGACGGGCCGGTCGTCGACGAACAGTTTCCGGGCGACGGAGTGCAGGCCGTCGGCAGCGATCACCAGCCCCGCCCGGTGGGTCGCACCGGAGGCGAGGGTCACGCGGGCGCCGTCCGCGGTGTTCTCGAACGCCGTCACGCGCGCGTCGGTGACCAGCTCCACCCCCGCGCGCTCGCAGGCCCGCAGGAGGAGGCCGTGCAGGTCGCTGCGGTGGATGACCAGGTACGGGTAGCCGTAGCGCTTCTCCAGGTCGCGCAGGTCGAGCCGGGTCAGCTCTTCGCCGTCGACCGCGTCGCGCATGACCATCGCGTCCGGGAGCACACCGAGGCGTATGGCCTCGTGCAACAGGCCGTAGTCGTCGAGGATACGGGTGCAGTTGGGGGCGAGCTGGATGCCCGCGCCGACCTCGCCGAAGGCGGGGGCGCTCTCCAGCACGCGGACGGCGAGGCCCTGGCGGGTCAGCGAGAGCGCCGCGCCGAGGCCGCCGAGGCCACCGCCGGCGACGATCACATCAGGTTGGGACATGGGACTGACCTCTCAGAGCCAGGGGCCGAGTTCGGGGACATCGGTGAGTGGGTGGGGGCGGCCGGTGAGCCAGGCTGCGACCTCGGGCAGCGGACCTTCGGGCAGTCCGGTCAGCCCGCGCCCGGCGCGGATCTCCTCCACGAGCGAGGCGAGGAAGCCCTTCGGCAGGTCGGCGAAGGTGACGGCACCGGTGCCGAGGTCGGTGGCGTGGACGCACACCTCGCGGGCGCGCATCCAGGGCAGCTCGGCGGCGGGCACGGTGCGGCCCTGCGCGGTGACGACCTCGTTCCGCCACTGCTCGTCGGTGAGGCCGTCGAGGCCCGCCGCCAGCTTGTGCGCGGAGGACGCCAGCCAGGAGCGCAGTTCGTCGCCCGTCAGGGTGGCCCCCTCGGCGATGCCGGCGGCGCGCTCCTCGGCGGAGGCGTACATGGGGGTCTCCTCGCCGGTGGCCGCCCAGTGGACCAGGTTGCACAGGGCGTCGGCGTTGGCGGCGACGTGCGCCACGAGGTGGCCGCGCGTCCAGTCGGGCAGCGTGCTGGGGGCCTGGAAGCCGCTCTCGTCGAGGCCCGCGACGGCGTCGAGCATCAGCTCGGTGCCGGTGCGGGCCCAGGCGCGGGCGTCGGCGTGGGTCCGGGGGGTGGTGTTCATCCTTCGGCCACCTTGTTGGCGCAGGCGCCCAGCCCGCTGATCTCGGTGACCACGGTCTGACCGGGGAGGAGGAAGACCTTGGGGTCACGGGCGTTGCCGACGCCGGCCGGGGTGCCGGTGGCGATGATGTCACCGGGCCGCAGGGTGATGACCGTGGAGATGTACCGCACGAGGAACACCGGGTCGAACAGCAGCGTGCCGGTGTCGTCCTGTTGCATGACCTCGCCGTCGACGACCGTCCTCACCCGCAGGGCGGGGCGGACGCCGCCGACCTCGTCGGGGGTGACGACGTAGGGGCCGACCGGGGTGGACGCCTCCCAGATCTTGCCCTGCGTCCACTCGATGGTGCGGAACTGCCAGTCGCGCGCCGAGATGTCGTTCATGACGGTGAAACCGGCGATGGCGTCGGCGGCCTGCTGCTCGTCGGCGCGGCGCACCTGCTTGCCGATGACGACGGCCAGCTCGACCTCCCAGTCGAGGGCGTCGGTCTCGGGCGGCTTGGCGATGTCGTCGTACGCGCCGATCAGGGTGTCGGCGAACTTCGGGAAGAGGGTCGGGTGGGCCGGCAGGTCCCGGCCCATCTCCTTGATGTGGTTGGTGTAGTTGTGGCCGACACAGACGATCTTGGAGGGGCGCGGGACCACCGGTGCGAAGTCGGCGCCTTCGGCCGGGTAGGTGGCGCCGGACGCGGTGGCGGCCCGGTGCTGCCAGCCGTCCTCGGCGAACAGCTCGCCCAGGTCGGTGTGACCGAGGTCGACGAGGGTGTCGCCGTCGAGGCGGACGGCCCGGGTGCCGTCGGTGGTGCGGAGGGTGGCGAGCTTCATGGTCAGCTGTCCTTCTGGGTACGGTCGAGCTTGAGCGCCTCGAAGACGGGCGCGTCGGAGAAGCGGAACAGGTCGAGGGCGCCGGAGTCGGAGTCGGTGGTCCCCGCCTCGGACTTCGCGGAGAACGGCTCCCAGGACGGGACGACGAAGAGGTCGCCGCGGGTGACCGTCCAGGTCTCCGATCCCACGGTCACCGTGCCGGAGCCGTCGAAGACCTGGTAGACGGACGAGCCGGTCTCGCGCACCGGTACGGTCTCGGCGCCTCGGGCGACGCGGTGGAACTCGGCGCGGACGGTCGGCAGGACGTCCGATCCGTCGTGCGGGTTGGCGTAACGCACGGCGGCGTGGCCGGGCTCGGTGGTGCCGCCGTAGCCCTCCCTCTCCAGCAGGAGCTGGTCGCGCAGGGCCGCGTCGGTGTACTGCCACTTGTAGGACAGCAGCGGGCTGCCCGGTGCGGCGGGGGCGGCCGACAGCGGGCGCAGACCGGGGTGTCCCCACAGGCGCTCGGAGCGGGACCTTTCGGGGGTGATCCGTTCGGCGTCGCCGATCCCGTCCCGGCCGTACTCGAAGAACTGCGCCTCGGTGACGTACTGGAAGGGGATGTCCAGGCCGTCGATCCAGGCCATGGGCTCGTTGCTGGCGTTGTGGTGGGCGTGCCAGTTCCAGCCGGCCTGGGGCAGGAAGTCGCCGCGGTTCATCGGGACCGGGTCGCCGCCGACGACCGTCCACACGCCCGACCCCTCGACGACGAAGCGGAAGGCGTGCTGGGTGTGCCGGTGCTCGGGGGCGTCCTCGCCGGGCATCAGGTACTGGATGGCGGCCCACAGCGTCGGTGTGGCGAAGGGCCGTCCCCCGAGGGACGGGTTGGCCAGCGCGATGGCCCGGCGCTCGCCGCCGCGGCCCACGGGGACCAGGTCGCCGGCCTGCGCGGCCAGTTCCCGCAGCTTCTCCCAGTGCCACCGGTGCGGGACGGCTCGTGAGTGCGGGTGGGCGGGCATCAGGTCGCCGATCTCGGTCCACAGCGGGACGAGGAGTTCCTGTTCGAAGCCGCGGTACAGCTCCTTGAGCGCCGGGGTGACCTCGGGCTGTCCCTCGGCGGCGAGGGCGTGGAGTCGCACCGGGGAGTCCGCAGCGATGTCTGGGGTGAGAATGGGCTCAGTCACCGGACCAGCGTGCGGTGTGTCTGCTGAGAGAACATGGAGATTCTGCACACCAGAATCAGGGAGAGCCGTGGACAAGCCGCTGAAGACGCCGCCGCCCTATCCGATCGCCAGCGTGGACCACGCGCTGCGGGCGGCGACCATCCTGCAGATGGAGGGCGGCGCGACCGTGGCGCAGCTCGCGGAACGCCTGGAGGTCGCACGCTCGACGGCTCACCGGATTCTGGCGATGCTCGTCTACCGGGACTTCGCGGTGCAGGGCGAGGACCGCGTCTACCGAGCGGGCCCGGTGCTGGAGCTGGCCGCCCACTCGCAGTCGCTGGTGTCACGGTTGCGCACGGTGGCCCTCCCCCACCTGAACCGTGTCGTCGATCTCCTGGACGAGACGGCGAACCTGATCGTCCGCACCGGGGAGACGGTGCGGTTCATCGCCGGCGTCGAGTGCCGGCAGGCGCTCCGGGTCGGCTCACGGGAGGGGATGGTGTTCCCCGCCCGCCGCACCACGGCGGGGCTCCTGCTGCTGGCCGAGCTGGACGACGAGGAATTGAAGGAGGTCTACGCCCCCGAGGGCGAGCGGGACCACCCGGCCGACCGGCCCGACCTCGCCCAGCTGCGCCAGGAACTCGTCCTCATGCGCCGCAACGGTTTCGCCGTCAACCGGGAGCGGTCCGAGCGCGGGCTCGTCGCCGTCGGCGTGCCGGTGCGCGGTCCGGACGGCACCGCGCTGGCCGGCCTGTCCGTCTCCCTGCCCAGTGTTCGCTACGACCCGCAGCGCCTGCGTTCCCTCGTCGCCACGCTGGACGCCGCGGCGCACGCCGTGGAGAGGGACCTGGGCGATCCGTCGACGGCCTCCGTCCGGGGGTGACGTGCCGGGCGTGCCGCCGCGGGCCCCCGGGGGCACCGGAGGCGCGCCTACGCGGACGCCCTGCCGCGGAAGGGTGCGGCAGGGCGTCCGGGGGCGTCGTCGGCCCGCCGTCCCACGTGCGGGACCCGGAGGTCGGAGCGGACGGTCGCCCCGCCCGCGGCCGACGCCGGGGCCGGGGGCAGCGCTCACGCGAGCCCCGCACCGCCCATGGCCGTCAGCGGACCGCGCCCCTGGGCGTCACGCGTCGCCGGGGTTCCCGCGTACGAAGTCGATGACCAGCCGGTTGAACTCCTCGGCGTGCTCGATCATCGCCCAGTGCCCGCAGCGGTTGAGCAGCACGAGCCGTGAGTCGGGGATGTTCGCCAGCAGGAACAGCGAGCTCTCGAAGGACACCACCCGGTCGTCGCGGCCGTGGATGAGCAGCGTCGGCACGGAGATGCCGGACAGCAGGGCCGGGTCCACCCAGCGCGGCAGCGGCGCCCCCTGCGGCAGCCCCGCCACGTAGTTGGCCAGGTGCTCGGGGCGGGCGAGCGCGGCCTGCGAACGGGCCTCGCACAGCTCGGGGGTGGCGAAGCGCTCCTTGTCGTAGCACATGATCTCGACGAGCCGCCGCATGTTCTCCGGGCTCGCGTCCCGGTACGCCTCGATGAGGACCTTCAGCCCCTCGGAGGGGCCGCCGCCCGCGCCGAAGAGGCTCGGCATGCGGCCGACCGGGGGGCCCATCGTGACCAGGTGGCTGATGCGGTCCGGGTGCTCCGTGGCCAGACGCAGCGAGGTCTGGCCGCCCATGGAGTTCCCGACGAAGGCGGCCCGCGGGATGCCCATCGCGTCCAGGAACTGGATCGCGGCGTCGACGTGGTCGAGCCGGTCCACGGTCGCGGCGTCGGACTCGCCCCAGCCGGGCATGTCGACGGCGTACACACGGAAGTGCTCGGCGAGCGCCGCTATGTTGCCGCTGAAGTTGCTCCAGCCGGTGGCGCCCGGCCCGCTGCCGTGCAGCAGCACCAGCGGGTGGCCCTCGCCGGCCTCGTAGTAGCGCAGCGTCCAGTCGCGGGTGGTGACGCTGCGGGCGGTGTCCTCCTTGACCAGTGCCATCAGCTCCGGCCTCCTTCGTGCACGTCGGTGCCCGGCGCGGCGGGCGCGGGCGGGGCGGGGGGTGTCGTCGGGGCGGGCGGGGCCGCGGCCAGCAGGCCCGCCACCGCGCCGGGCGGGCGGTGGCCCCAGCTGTGCAGCCGGTCGAGGGTGCGCACCTGCCAGGTGGCGTCGTCGATGACGAGTCCGCCCCAGCCGTACTCGACGGAGAAGCCGGACGGGGTGAAGACGTAGAAGCTGAACATCTGGTCGTTGGGGTGCATCCCCAGCGTCATCTCGAACGGCTGCTTGGCGTCCATGCAGCGGTCGTAGGCACGGCCCACGTCCCGGATGTCGGTCACCTCGACCATGAAGTGGTGGATGCGCTTGGTGGAGGGCATGTCGCCGAACGCGACCGTGTGGTGGCGGCCGTTGCAGTGCAGGAAGATCAGGTCCGCGACGATCCCGGGCGCCAGCTCCTCGACGATGATGTCGCTGATCCGGAAGCCCAGCAGGTCGCGGTAGAACGCCAGGTACTCCTCGCGGCCGACCCCGTGCGCCAGCAGCACGTGGTGTCCGGCGCCGCCCGCTCCCGTGACGAAGTCGCCGAGCAGCGAGGCGGAGGCGAACGGGGTGTCGGCGTCCGCGAGGCCCGTGACCAGTTCCAGGCGGTTGCCCATCGGGTCGGTGGTGGTGAAGACCCGCTCGACCCGGCGGACGGCGGCCAGTGCCGCGTCGCCCTCCTCGACCGGGAGCCCGGCCGCGCGCAGCCGGTCGACGAGGGCGTCGAGGGCGGCGGCGTCCTCGACCTCGTAGCCGCTGGCGACCAGGTCGTCGGCCGTGCCCCGGGTGACGATCCAGCGGTGCGCCTTCTCGTCGAGGCGCAGGGTGAGGCGGTCGGCGTGGCGTTCGCCGAGCTGCATGCCGAGCAGGTCGACACCGAAGTGCTCCCATTCGGCGAGGTCGCTGACCTCGTAGACCACGTACGCGAGTTCCTTGACTCCGCTCATGGGGTCTCTCCTTGAAGACGGGGGTGGTGTCGGACAGTCCCTAGGCGGGGACGGCGAGCCCGCTGGTGTCGGCGGCGGCGACGAAACGGTCCGGGCGCACGGCCACCGCGCGGACGCCGTACCGGCGCAGCCAGGGACCGAGCACGCCCTCCAGGTCGACCAGCTCGTCCGGGCCTCGGGTGTAGGCGTTCTGCGGGCGCACCGCGCGGTAGCGCGCGCCGAGCGCGTCCCACTGCCGGCGTTCCTCCTCGCTCAGCAGCGTCGCCGGGTCGACGTCGTCGCCCAGCAGCACGAACGCGTCGCCCAGCAGCTCGTCCAGCCGTGCCATCCGGCCCACGGTGTCGCCGACCACCGGTTGCGGGACCATGCGGCCGACGACGCTGGCATCGCCGAGCGGGCCGCGCAGCCAGCCGGCCTCCAGCACCGGCGGTGCGTTCAACGGCGGTTCGAACGGCGTGCACAGGCCCGGCGGCGGCGGCGCGTTCAGTGCGGCGCGCTCGTCGTCGGAGATCTCCTGCTTGATCACCCGGCCGAGCTGTACCGCGAGCGAGGTGTAGAAGGCGGCGTTCGGGCGGCGCTCCTCCTCGTACGTGTCGAGCCACGCCTCGGGCAGCCGTCCGGCGAGCACCCGGCCGAGCTTCCAGCCCAGGTCGTGCGCGTCACGCATGCCGCTCTGCATTCCGGCGCCCGCCCACGGCGGCATCAGGTGCGCGGCGTCGCCGGCGAGGAAGACCCGGCCCGAGCGCCAGGTCTGCGCCATGCGCACGTGGTGGCGGTAGAAGGCGTGCTGGTGGATCTCGACGTCGTCCTCGCTCACCCCCAGCGCCTTCAGCAGCGGCCACACCGCGGCGCTGGTGGGGAAATCGGCCTCGGTCTCGTGCGGCTTGAGCGGGATCTCCCAGCGGTGGTTGCCGGCCGACAGGGCGATGTCGACGACCGGGCGTTCCTTGTCCGTCCAGAAGGTGAGGAAGTCGCGGTCGGGCCACCAGCGCTTGACCCGGCAGTCGACGACCACCCAGGTCGTCTCGTTGGTGTCGCCGAGCAGCGGGATGCCGAGCCGCTGCCGGGTCGCGCTGCTGCCACCGTCGGCGGCGATGGCGTACCGGGTGCGGTGGCGGGCGACCTCGCCGGTCGCGGTGTCCGTCGTGGTGAGCGTGACGCCGGAGTCGTCCTGCTCGATCTCCGTGACCTCGGCGCCGTAGCGCACCGAGAGCAGCTCGCCCCGCTCCTGTGCGCAGGAGCGCAGTTCGCTCTCCATGGCCGGCTGGTAGATGTTGTAGAAGCGCGAGGTGGCCCCGAGCGTCGACGGCGGGTGCTCGATGCGCATCACCTCGTCGCCGTCGTAGGTCACCCAGCGCAGGGCCCGCTGCGGGTCGATGACCTTCTCGATGCGCTCGCCGATGCCCAGGCCCTGGAAGATGCGCATGGTCCAGTCGTTGACCGTGACGGCCCGTGCCCGCCCGTAGATGTCTCTGTCCCGTTCGAGTGCGAGGACGCTCGCGCCTTGCCGGGCGAGGGTCAGAGCGCCGACGACGCCTGAGGGGCCGTAGCCGATGACGGCGACGTCCGCATCGAAGTTCTGGGGCATGGCGGCCTCCTTGCCGTCCAAGTTTTGGACCGGTCGTTCAGTCCAATAGTGGGGACTGTCACATGGCTGAAACACGCCGGTCAAGGGCGGGAGAGATGGATTCCGCACAGCAGAATCAACGTGCGGAGCGGGCCCCGGTGCCTAAGCTGCGGCCGAAAGGACCCGGGTATGCTTCGCCGCGTGGAACCCAGGAGCGACGTGGAACCCAGGAGCGACAGGGCCGGCAACCGCAGGGGACGACGCTCCCGGGACGAGATCCTGGAGACCGCCTCCCGCCTCATGGCCGAGCGGGGATTCGCGGCGACGACGCTCTCGGAGCTGAGCCGCGCCTCGGGGGTACCCAAGAGCGCCGTCTACCACCACTTCCGCTCCAAGGCCGGACTGCTGTCCGCGGTGATGGAGCACGGTGCCTACGCGTTCTTCGCGGACATGGCACAGGCGCAGGCCCGTCCGCCGCGCGAGGGCGGCCACCGGGAACGGCTCGACTGGTACCTCCGGCGCACCGGCGAGGTCGCCCTCACCCACTCCGACTTCCTGCGGTTGCATCTCATCCTGGTCATGAACGCCGAGGTCGCGGACGCGGCGGAGGCGGCCGAGGTCGAGGGGATCATCACGCGGGTGCGACGGGACGGCCGCGCCCACATGAACCGCTTGATCGCCGACTCGTTCGCCGCCTACGGGGTCGAGGCCGCGCAGGCCGTCGCGGACCGGCTCGACTACTTCGCCATCGCCGGGTTCGACGGCGCGTTCGTCGCCTGGCAGGCCGATCCGTCCCGCTCGCTGACGGAGGCGATGAAGCTGCTCACGGACGCACTGGCGGGGCTCGGCGCATCCCTCGTGGCGGGGATCACGGACGGGGCCGCTTCTTGAGGGCCGGCCTCTGATCCGGTCCCGGAAACGGCCGAGGGCCGGTTTCGGATTTCTCCGAAACCGGCCCTCGGCCGACGACTGTCACCAGTCGGGACGACAGGATTTGAACCTGCGACCCCTTGACCCCCAGTCAAGTGCGCTACCAAGCTGCGCCACGTCCCGATGCCCGCCTGACCTGGGGTTTCCCCCTGGCCGAACGCGCATGAGAACAATACCGCACTTCATCGGGTGGTCACGAACCGCTTTCCCGTCGTCCGCCCTCCGTGTCCGGGTGGGCACGCTCAGTGGACCAGTACCTGGGAGAGGGCGACCCGGCCCGTGCCGGTCTTCACGACGCGGACCGTACGGGTGCGGCTGTCCAGGTCCACCACGGTGGGGCGCAGGGCCTTGCCGCTGACGTGGATCGTGGCGTCGTCGGTGACGATGTCGAAGCCGGCCGTCGTCGTGGAGGCGTCGTTCCAGACCTCTACCTGGCGGATGTGCCGGGTGGTTCCGAGGTCCACCTGCCACCAGGCGCCCGGCTCGGCGAGGGTGCGGGTGTCGGTGTTGGTGTCGGCGTCCAGGGCGAGCGCGGCAGTGGCGGTGCCGTCCGTCGAGGACTGGGCGGCCGTGCCGGTGCGCGCCAGGTCGGTGCGCAGCTGCTCGACCGGGCCGCCGTGGGCTCCGGCGCGGGCGGCGACGGCGAGGGCGGCGGCCGGGAGGCGGTCCAGGCCGGTGTGGTTGCCGGTCATGACGGAGCCGGTACCGCCGAGGGCGGGGGCGGCGGTGTCGGTCCAGTTGCCGCGCGCGGTGTTCCGGATGCCGTAGTCCGCCCAGTTGGACACCCACTTGTAGCCGATGCGGGTGATGACGTTGTTCTCGACGGTGATGTACGAGGACTGCTCGTCCAGGTAGATGCCGTTGCCGTCGCGCTCGGTGTTGCCGTACGCGGAGCGGTTGATGTAGTTGCCGCCGACGACCGTGCCGGGCTGGGCGCCCTGGGTGTAGATGGCGCCGCCGTCGTGCTGCTGCCGGGCGACCTCCATGACGTCGGTGATGCGGTTGTTCGTCACCTTGTTGTCCCGGAGCACGGACCTCTGCGCCTCGGGCTGGTTCCAGCCCCAGCCGACGGAGATCGCGGAGTACGGGAGGTGGTCCAGGGTGTTGTGGTCGACGGTGAGCCCGGCCTCGTAACCGGCCCAGATGCCGACCGCGTCGGTGTACTCGACGCCGGTGCGGCTGATGGTGTTGTACGCGACGGTGTTGCGCTCGCCGGCGAGTGCGGGCTCCGGCACGGGCTCGGTGTCGCCGACGTAGACCGCGCCCGAGGAGAGGTCGGTGAAGGTGGACCGGGTGAGCGCGCTGTCCTGGGAACCGGCCTCCAGGATCGCTCCGGCGCCGCCGAGGTGGGTGAAGCTCGCGGAGTCGACGGTGACCCGCCGGCCGCCGCGCACGGTGAGCGCGGCGGCCGGTTTGGTGTAGTAGCGGCCCGCGTGGTCGACGGGGCCGGTGGCTCCGGTCAGGGTGAGACCGGCCTGCATGCCCGCGTAGCCCTCGTCGGTGCCGGGCTGCCGGTAGGCCGCGTACGCGAAACCGATGCCGCTGACCGTGAGGTCGTGGGCGCCGTCGACGGTGAGCAGCTGTTCGGTGTGGGGGGTGACGGCCCGCGCGTGGCGCATGTTCTCGCCGTCGCGCGGGAGGTAGGTGACGGTGCGGTCGGTGGAGTTCCACACGAACTCGCCTGGCGTGTCCAGGAGTTCGGCGGCGTTCTCGAAGAACGCGACACCGCTGTACCGTGTGGAGTCGACGGCGGTGGTGTCCCATGCGGGGCCGGTGCGGTCGGTGCCGCTCGCGGAGTTGGTCCAGCAGGGCTGGGTGAAGGTGAGGGTGTCGCCGCTGACGCCCGCGATCCGGCAGTGGTAGTTGCGCCAGCGGATGCGGATGACGGCCTCTGCGTCGGTCGGGTGCGCCCAGTGGCCGATGCCGGTCGCGGTGGCACCGGTCATGCCGGTGGCGGTGGCGTCGCAGGTGGCGGCGGGGCACGCCTCGCCCCTGGCGCGGGTGGCGCGGCGGCCGTCCACGAAGAGCTGGCGTGGGGTGACACCGGCGGGCACGGGGGCGGTCCAGGTGCCGTCGGCGTTCTTCCGCCAGCCGGTGAGGTCCCGGCCGCCGGAGAGCACCGGGTGGGCGCCGGGGGCGGCGGTCCAGGTGGTGCCGGAGTCGGCGTGGCCGAGCTTCAGGGGCTCGTCGAGCCGGTAGGTGCCGTCCTTCAGGAGGACCCGGACGGCGCGGCGGTGCTCGGTCCGCGCCAGGTCGCGGGCGCCCTCCGGGGTGCAGGGGCGGGCGGCGGTGCAGGCGGAGCCGCGGCCGTCCGGGGCGGCGTACAGGGTGCGGGTCGCGGGCGCGGCTCCGGCGGAGGGGGCGGCGAGGAGGGCGGTCAGAAGGGCGGCGGTGGCGGATGCGGCGGTGGCTCGCAGGACGTTCAGGGGGCGGTTCACGCAGTGGCCTTCCAGTCGGGGTGGCCGGGCATGGGCGGGTTGACGGCTCCGAAGAGCCAGTCGCGCAGGAACGGGTCGAGCGAGCGGTCGCGGGTGGTGTCGACGGTGTGCCGGATGAACTGCTCCGAGGTGTACGTGGAGTCCTTGAACCGCCTCACCCACTCGCGCATGACCGTGTCGAAGGCGCGCCGGCCGATGCGCTGGTTCAGGGCGTAGAGGACGAGGGCGCCGCCGTCGTAGATGTTGGTGCCGCCGAGCGCCTTGGGCAGTCCGGGCGGGCCGTCGGCGGCGCGGACGGCGTCGAGCTTCTCGTACGTGGCCTTCATCTTGTCCGCGAGGACGGACCAGCCGCGCTCCTCGCCGTACAGACCGGCGTAGTACACGGCGGGGCCCTCGTTGAGCCATGCCTGCTGCCAGTCGTGCGGGGTGACGGAGTCGCCGAACCACTGGTGGACGAGCTCGTGGACCATGGTGGTCTCGTAGCCGGGCTGTCCCTGGGCGTTGGGCTTGAACCAGTTGGTGCCGAAGAGGGACAGCGTCTGGTTCTCCAGCGCGTCGGTGTAGCCGTCGTAGATGTGCACCCCGTAGACGGAGAACGGATAGCGGCCGAACTTCGCCTCCAGCCAGGCCAGATGGTCGGCGGTACGGGCGACGACCGGGGCGTACGTGTCCTCCTGGCCCCGGGGCACGATGTGGCGCAGGGGCAGGCCGCGGTGGCTGCTGCCGTACAGGTAGGTGCCCTTGACCACGGCGATGCCGATGAGTTCGGTGGCCATGCGCTCGCGGAGGGCGAAGTGCCAGACGGTGGAGCCGTCGGCGCGCGGGGTGCGGTGCGTCAGCTCGCCGTTCGCGGTGGCGACGTAGCCCTCGGGGGCGCTGAGGTGGAAGGTCCAGGTCGCCTTGTCGGAGGGGGTGTCGTTGCAGGGCAGGAAGGTGTCGGCGCGGGAGGACTGGGCGGCCGAGGCGAAGCCGCCGTCGCTGCCGAACCGCCAGCCGGTGAGGCCGAGCCGGGGTGCCTTGCCGTTGCCCCGGTAGCGGATCTCGATGGTGAACGCCTGGTGGTCGCGGATCGGGCGGGCCGGGGTGACGGTGAGTTCCTGGCCGCTCCGGCCTGCGGTGAGCTGCCAGGTGGCGGGGCGGCCGGCGACGGTGACGCCGTCGATGGTGTGACCGTCGGTGTCGAGGTTGAGGGAGGACAGGTCCTGGGTGGCCTTGGCGCTGATCTCCACCGTGGCGGTGAAGTCGTACGTCACCGGGGTGAAGTCGAAGGTCAGGTCGTAGTGGGTGACCTGGTAGCCGCCGTTGCCGAGGGTCGGGAAGAGCGGGTCGCCGACGCCGTCGGAACCGGGCTCCGGGTGGAAGCCGTGCGGCCGGGCGGCGGCGGGGGCGCCGAGGGCGGGGACGGTGACGGCTGCCGCGACCGCCGCGCCGCCGAGCGCGAGGACCGAGCGTCGGGTGCTCACTTCTTCCCCTTCTGGAAGGCTTCCTCGAACTCGCCGCGGGCCTTCTCGCCGCCCTTGGCCAGGTAGTCCTTGACCAGTTGGTCGTAGGCGGACATGGGCTTGCGGCCGGCGACGATGTCCTTGAGCACGTCGCCCTTGAGGGTGCCGAGGCTGCCGGCGCTCTTGGAGTCCCAGGTGGGCGAGGAGTACTGGAGGGTCGGGTCCGGCACCATCATCGGGATCATCTTGGTGAAGGTGTCGTGGACGTGGCGCACGCCCTGTTCGGAGTCGGCGCTGAAGATCGCGGGGACCGCGGACGCGGCAAACTTCCAGGGGACGGTGACGTCCTGGGTGCCCTGCTTGGTGAGGGCCGGGTTGCCCTTGTCGTCGCGGGTGAAGTCCTTGCCCTCGACGCCGTAGTTGATGAGGGTGTACTCCAGGCTGCCGAACGGGGAGGCCGCGAAGTCGGCGAACCGCAGGATCTCCTTGACGCGGTCGCCGGACGCCTTGCTGATGTGGGTGTTCTGGAGCGCGACGTTGTCCATCCAGGCGACGGCGTCCTTGCCGACGGGCACGAAGGGGCGCGGGTCGAACTTCTTGTCGATGGCCTTCATCGCGGCGATGTAGCCGACACCCGGCGCGAGGTACGTGGGCATGCCGTCGTAGACGTACGCGCCCTTGCCGTTCTTGAACATGTCCGTGTACTGCGCCTTCTGCGCCCCGGACATCTGGAGGGTGCCCGGGTAGTAGCAGCCGGCTTTGTACAGCGCGCGGGCCGTCTCGACCGCGGTGCGGTATTCCGGGGTCTCCAGGTCGAGGGTGAACTTGCCCGTCTTCTCGTCCAGCCGCCAGAAGTTGGGTGCTCCGGCGGACATGGCGAGCATGGTGGTGACGCCCGCGATGATGGCGTAGCGGTCCTCCTTGGGGCGGGTCAGCTCCTTGCAGACCTCGACGAACCGGTCCAGGTCCGTGATCTGGTCCAGGCTGGTGACGCCGACCTCCTCGAAGAGGTCGTGCCGGTAGACCCCCGCGCCGGCGGTGCCGGTGCGGGCGATCGGGATGCCGTAGAGCTTGCCGCCGAAGATCGCGCCCTGCCAGGCGCCCTTCGGGATGGCGGCGAGATTGGGGTAGTCCTTGATCGCGTCCCCGGCGAGGTGCGGGGTGAGGTCGGCGCACTTGGCCTGGAGGAAGGCGGCCTTGTTGTCGACGCCGCCGCTCTCCGGGTACATGAAGAGGTCGGGCAGGCTGTCGCTGGCGACCATCGTGGAGAACTTGGTGCCGTAGTCGTCGGCGGGGACGGCCGTGATGTCGACCTGGCCGCCGAGCAGCTTCTCGATCTCCTGCCAGGCGGCGTTCTTGCCGCGCGAGGGCGGCGGCGGGGAGAAGGTCTCCATGGCCGCGCTGATGGGCTTCGCGCCCTTGAGCGGGGTGGTCTTCGTGGCCCGCAGCGGCTTGGCCGGGTAGCTGAAGAAGCCCTGCGGGACGCCGGCCGCGGTGCCCTCCAGGTCGGGCTTGAGCCCGATGTTGCGGACGGCGCTGCGCGGGAGCAGGGACGCGCTCTTCGCCTCGGCCTTCGCGGTCGTGCCGCCGTCGCCGCAGGCGGCCAGCAGCGGGGCGGCCGCCAGTCCGAGACCGACGCCGGCACCCAGGCGGAAGAGTGCTCTGCGGTTGACGGGGGTGGAGCTCGGCACCTGGATCTCCTTGGAAGAAGGGAAGGAAGGAATGGAGGGCGGCGGTCAGCCCTTGACGGCGCCGGTGAGCACGCCCTTGGTGAAGTAGCGCTGGAGGAAGGGGTAGACGCAGAGGATCGGGACGACGGCGATGACCAGGACCGCCATCTGCACGGCCTGCTGCGGGGCGAGCACTTCGCCCGCCGAGGCGGAGTCGAGGCTCTGGCCCTGGAGGACGTAGGTCCGCAGCACCATGGGCAGCGGCCACTTGTCGGAGTCGTTGAGGTACAGGAGCGAGTTGAAGAAGGCGTTCCAGTACGTCACCGCGTAGAAGAGGCTGATGACGGCGAGGACGGCCTTGGACAGCGGCAGGACGATGCGGACCAGGATGCGGAAGTCCCCGGCGCCGTCCACCTTGGCCGCGTCGTACAGCTCCTCCGGCAGGTTCATGAAGAAGGAGCGCAGGACGACCAGGTTGAAGGCGCTGACCAGGGTGGGCATGACGAGCGCCGCGTAGGTGTCGTACAGCCCGAGTCCCTTGACCAGCAGGAAGTTCGGGATGATGCCGGCGTTGAACAGCATGGTGAACAGGGCTGTCATCAGGATGAAGCGCGAGCCGGTGACCTCGCGCCGGGAGAGCCCGTACGCCATGCCGACGGTGACGAGCAGACTGGCGAGGGTGCCGAGCACGGTGATGCCCACGGACACGATCAGGGCCCGGCTGACGACGCCGCCGGTGAAGATGGTGCGGTAGGCGTCGAGGGTGGGGTGGTCCGGCCACAGGACGAGGCCGGAGCTCCTGATGATGTCGGTCTGCGAGGCGAAGCTCGTCCCGATGACGCCGACGAGCGGGTACGCGACGGCGAGGACGACCACGACGACGGCGACGGCCTTCGCGGTCTGACCGATGCGGGTCGGGCGCTCCATCCACGGCGGACGGCCGTCGGACTTGCGGGCGGGGGCGGGCGGGGGCTCGGGCGCGGTGGTCCGGGCCGTGGCGCGCGTCTTCTCAGCGGTCAGCACCGCGGTACACCCCTTCGTGGCCGAGTCGGTGGGCGAACTTGTTGGCGCCCAGCACGAGTGCGGTGCCGATGACCGCCTTGACGAGTCCGACGGCGGCGGCGACGCCCCAGTCGTTGTCCCTGATGCCGTGGTAGTAGACGTAGGTGTCGAGCACCTCGCCGGCGTCCGGACCGACCGCGTCGCGCTGGAGCAGGATCTGCTCGAAGCCGACGGAGAGGATCTGCCCGAGGTTGAGGATGAGCAGCAGGATGAGCACGGGCGCGATGCCCGGCAGCGTCACGTGCCACAGCCTGCGCCGGGGCCCCGCTCCGTCGATCGCGGCGGCCTCGTACTGCTGCCGGTCGATGTTGAGGAGGGCGGCGAGGATGATGATCGTGCCCCAGCCGGCGTCCTTCCAGGCCACCTGGAGGGTGAGCAGCCAGGGGAAGGCGTCCGGGTCGCTCATCATGTCGTAGCGGGGCAGGCCCATGCTGCCGAGGACGTCGGGCAGGACGCCCGCGCCGCCCAGGATCTGCTGGAAGATCGAGACGATGATGACCCAGCCGATGAAGTGCGGCAGATAGACGACGCTCTGCACGAAGCGCCGGATGCGGTCGCTGGCGATGCTGTTGAGCAGCAGGGCAAGGGCGACGGGCACCGGGAAGAAGAACACCAGCTGGACGAGGGCGATCTCCAGGGTGTTGAACGTCGCGCTCCAGAAGGCCGGTTCGCTGAACGCCGCGGAGAAGTTGGCGAAGCCGACCCAGACGCTGTGCATGTACCCGAGGTACGGCTGGTAGTCCTGGAACGCCACCACGTAGCCGAGCAGCGGCACGTAGTGGAAAACGATGAAGTAGAGCAGGCCGGGCAGGGTGAGCAGCAGCATCACCCGGTCGCGTTTGAGGCGCTGTCCGAGCGTCAGCCGGTGCGGGGCGGCGAGGTTCGGGCCGGGCCGCGGGGCAGGCCCCTCGGCCTGCTTTCGCCGCGTTCGCCGCTTTTCGCGCGGCAGCGGGGGTGCTGTGTCAGCCATGGTGGGTCCTGTTCGGCTGGGTGGCGCGTGGTGTGCCTTCTGCGGCGGCAAGTTAGTAAGCGGTTAACCCAAGCGTCAAGGGATCCGCACGAACGTCTTCGCCGGTCGTCGATCTTCGAGGCGATTTCCGGGGTAGTAAATGTGAACAGACCACCCGCAACGTCTCATTTCGGCAGGTCGAGCGCTTGACGGTCGGCCATCGACCTCCCTAGCGTGCCCGTCACTCGATAGAACACGATTACTATCCGGAGGCAGGGTGCGAACCACCGAAGAGGCACCGGCCCGTTCCGGTACCGAGGCAGCGGAGCCGCCCGGGCGGCGTCCGCGCACGGTTCTGGTCATGAGCACGGGCCTGCTGGACGACGTCTTCCCACCCGCCGTCCGGTCGCGTCTCGAGGAGACCGCCGAGCTGCTCGATCCGGCGGTGATCAGCGAGTTCGACTCGCCGGCCGCCGCCCGGGCGCTGTCCGAGGCGGAGGTGCTGCTGACCGGCTGGGGCTGTCCGCCGGTGGACCCGGCGCTGCTGGACCGGGCGCCCGCGCTGCGGGCCGTCGTCCACGCGGCCGGTACGGTGAAGACCTTCCTGTCACCGGCCGCCTTCGACCGCGGGATCGTCGTCTCCTCGGCCGCCGCGGCCAACGCCGTGCCGGTGGCCGAGTACACCCTCGCGGCCATCATCATGGGCGCCAAGCGCGTCTTCCCGCTCGCGGGCCTCTACCGGACCCGCCGCACCCACCGCACCGCCGCCGACCTGGACCGCCACCACTGGCTCGGCACCCACGGGCTGACCGTCGGCGTGGTCGGCGCCTCCCGCATCGGACGCCGCGTGATCGAGCTGCTGCGGACGGCACTGGACGGGGACGTCCTGCTCCACGACCCGTACGTCGGCGCCGCCGAGGCCGCCCTCCTCGGCGTGACCCCGGTCGACCTGGACACCCTCGTGGCGACGAGCGACGTGGTGACCCTGCACGCCCCGGACACACCCGAGACCCGGAACATGATCGACGCCCGCCGGATCGGACTGATGCGGCCCGGGACGCTGCTCGTCAACACCGCGCGCGGCCCGCTCGTGGACACCGAGGCGCTGACCGGGCACCTGGTCAGCGGCCGGCTCGACGCGGTCCTCGACGTGACCTCGCCCGAGCCGCTGCCGGCCGGCCACCCCCTGTGGGACCTGCCCAACGTGTTCCTGACCCCGCACCTGGCGGGCGCCCAGGGCAACGAGGTGGGCCGGCTCGGCGCCCTCGCCGTGGACGAGCTGGCGCGTTACGCGCGGGGCGAGCCGTTCGGGCACCCCGTGCACCGGGCCGACCTGGGGCGGATCGCGTGACCGCCCTTCCGCCGCGGGCTCCGGCGACGCGGCCGGCCACGCCCGCCACGGCACTAGGCTCGTCGTCACACAACAGCCTTCAGGGGGTGAGCCGGATGCGCCGGCAGAGCACGGCCGGGGACGGACAGCGGCGGGCGACGGTCACCGACGTCGCCCGGCACGCGGGCGTCTCGACGGCCACCGTCTCACGGGTCCTGAACCGCAACTACCCCGTCGCCGAAGCGACCCGGGAGCGCGTCGAGTCCGCCATGCGCGAGCTCGGCTACGTGGTCAACGCGCACGCCCGCGCCCTGGCCGGCGTCTCCAACCGCACCGTGGGCATCATCGTCAACGAGGTCATCGACCCCTTCTACGCGTACATCGCGCGCGGTGTGGAGCGGGAGGCGGCGCTCGGCGGACGGCTCTGCCTGGTCTGCTGCACCCAGGGCGACCCGCAGCGCGAACTGGCCTTCATCGACCTGATGCACGAGCGCCGGGCGGACGCGGTCGTGGTCGTCGGCGGCTCCCTCGCGGACCGCGGCTACACCGCGGAGCTGGCCCGCCGGGCGCGCGAGCTGGACGCGGGCGGCTCGAAGCTGGTCCTGTGCGGCCGGCCCCCGCTCGGCGAGTCCGCGCCGACCGCCGCCGTGGAGTACGACAACGAGGGCGGCGCCTTCGCGATCACCGACCACCTCCTGATGCAGGGCCACGAGCGCATCCTCTACCTGGGCGGGCCGCCCAAGCTCTCCACCACCCGCGACCGGCTCGCCGGGCACCGCCGCGCCCTGGAGCTGCGGGGCGTGGCCATCGATCCCGAGCTTGCCCAGCCGGGCGCCTTCAGCCGTGGCTTCGGGTACCGGAGGATGGCCGAACTCCTGCGGGGCGGTCCCGAGTTCACTGCCGTGTTCGCGGCCAACGACATGGTCGCGGCCGGTGCGGCGCAGGCCCTGGAGGAGGCGGGCGTCCGGGTTCCGAAGGACGTCTCGCTGGTGGGGTACGACGACATCCCGGTCGCCCAGGAGCTGCGCCCCCGGCTGACCACCGTCCATGTGCCGCTGGAGGAGATGGGGCGGCAGGCGGTCCGGCTCGCCGTGTCCGGCGGGGACGAGGACGACTGGCGGGAGCCGACCACCGGCGCGCTGCGACTCGGCACGCACATCGTGGTACGCGATTCCGTGGCGCCCCGGTCCGGCAGACCGCTCCGGAAGTGACCGGTTACTTCCCGCCTGTCCGCAGTTGGCCATAGAAAATCACAGTAACTTCCCGACCCCTCTTGCGGCTCGACAGCAACCGCTTACATGCTGACGGAGCACCCCCACCGTTCCGCACGCCTTCGCCCCTCGTTCATGACTGCAGGGAGAGTTCCGCATGCGTCAGCACACCCCCTCGCACACCCGCTCCGCCACCCCGGCCGCCTCCCCCGCCCCCGGATCCGCCTCCTCCGTGGGCCGCCGCGCCGTCCTCGGCGCGGCGGCGGGCGCG
>NZ_JAAGNI010000277.1 GCF_010550605.1 Streptomyces sp. SID9727 | reverse complement strand
CCGAAGGCGCCTCCGGTCCCGGCCCGCCCCGTGCCGCCGTCCGAGCGCCCTGCGCCGAAGCCCTCCGAGGTCTTCCCGCCGCGCCGCCCCGTGCCGCAGCCGCCGCAGCGCCGCGCCGGGTAGGGCCTCTCCGGGTGCCGGAAGGCGGCTCGCTACCCTGGAGGCATGGACTACGTATCCGCGCTCGTGCCCCCCGTGGTGATGGCCGCCTTCTTCATCGGCCTGGTCGTGACGATCGTCAAGAGCCAGGGCGGCCCCAACAAGGCCAAGGAGGACGCGGCCGTGGACGCGGCGATCAGCCGCGCCGAGTCGGTTCAGCAGACCCCGCGCGCCGAAGGGGCCTGACCCGTCCGGGCGCGCGCCCGGCGCTCCCGTATGCGAAAGGGCGTACGACTCCCGAGGAGTCGTACGCCCTTTTGCTGTGTAAATAGCTACGCATTCCAGACATCTGGCACTAAGGTGACGCTGTGCCCCGTCAATTGGGAGAGCTCGAAGACGCCGTGATGACACGGGTCTGGGAATGGAACCGCCCGGTCACCGTGCGGGAAGTGCTGGAGGACCTCCAGCGGGAGCGGTCCATCGCCTACACCACCGTCATGACGGTAATGGACAATCTCCATCAGAAGGGCTGGGTCCGCCGCGAAGTGGAGGGCCGCGCATATCGATATACGGCCGTCTCCACCCGCGCCGCATACGCCGCCGCCCTGATGAACGAAGCCTGGTCGCGCAGCGACAACCCGGCGGCCGCGCTGGTCGCGTTCTTCGGGATGATGTCGGCCGAGCAGCGGGAGGCTCTGCGCGACGCGATGCGGATCGTTCTGCCCGCTCTTCCCGGGGACAGCGCGGGCGGAGCGGGGGATGACGAAGCCGGTGATGCGGCCGATGGCGCGGAGCCGGAGGCCGGGCGATAGCGTCGGGGTATGTCCTCAGAGCTTCCGCAAACCGATTTCCGGACCGAACCGTCGGTTATAAACGTGGCCATCACCGTCCGGCGCGCACGGACGAGCGATGTACCCGCCGTCCGCCGTCTCCTCGACGGCTACGTGCGGGAAGGCATCCTCCTCGACAAAGCCACGGTGACGCTTTACGAGGACATCCAGGAGTTCTGGATCGCCGAACGGGACGAGGACGCGTCGGTCGTGGGCTGCGGTGCGCTGCACGTCATGTGGGAAGACCTCGCCGAAGTCCGCACGCTCGCCGTCGACCACGGCCTCAAGGGCGCCGGAGTCGGCCACCAGGTCCTCGACAAGCTGCTGCGGACCGCCCGCTGGCTGGGTGTCCGCCGGGTTTTCTGTCTCACCTTCGAAGTCGACTTCTTCGCGAAGCACGGCTTCGTGGAGATCGGAGAGACGCCCGTCGACGGAGATGTCTACAGCGAGCTGCTGCGTTCCTATGACGAGGGAGTCGCGGAGTTCCTCGGTCTCGAACGAGTGAAGCCGAACACCTTGGGCAACAGCCGGATGCTTCTGCACCTGTGACCGCGCGAAGAGCGGGAAGAGGGGGCCGCGCCTCTATGTCCGAATCGCGCACGTTTCCCGGCCCCTTGAGCCGCTGAACCTCTCCCGAGGGTTTGTGTTTTCCGGGGAAAAGCGGTTTCCTTTCCGCGTACTCCATTTTCGATGAAAGGAAATCCGGTGGCACAGAAGGTTCAGGTCCTTCTTGTTGACGACCTCGACGGTGGCGAGGCGGACGAGACGGTGACGTTCGCGCTGGATGGCAAGACGTACGAGATCGACCTCACCACCAGCAACGCGGACAAGCTGCGTTCCCTTCTCGAGCCCTACGCGAAGAACGGCCGGCGTACCGGTGGCCGTGCGGCGTCGGGACGTGCCAAGGGCCGCGCCGTCTCCGGTGGCAACAAGGACACCGCCGAGATCCGTAAGTGGGCCCGCGAGAACGGCCACAATGTGAATGACCGCGGCCGCGTCCCCGCCGAGATCCGCGAGGCCTACGAGAAGGCCAACGGCTGAGCCACGGGCTCATCGTGGAACAAGCCCGCCCGGGCGCGCGCCAGTCGGGCCCGGTGGCATTCCGTCGCCACGGCGTCCACGAGCCGGACGAGGTCGGGAGCGTCACCACGCCTGCTCCCGAAGCCGGAGAAGGCCGGGAGAACCGGCGCTTCGTCCTGTTCCCGTGACGGCCTGGGGGGCCGCAGCCAGGAGGCGGCCCCCGGCTCCACCGGACGTCCCGGCGGCGGCGGAGCGGTGATCCGCCCGCCCGCGCCCAGACCGGTCAGCGGCAGCGCGACCCCGCCCCACTCCAGCCAGTCGAGCAGCCCCGGCAGCTCCTCCGCGCTTCCCGGCGCCACCAGCAGGCTCATCCGCAGCCCCATGAGCGCCACCGGCCCCGTAGGGCCCACCCGCCGCAGCGCCGCCTGCCCGGCGGCGGCGGGCACGACGAGCACGTCGAACCGCAGCCCGGTCAGCAGCCGCACCGGTGAACCGCCCGCCGTGGCCCAGCCCATCTCCCGCTCGTACCACCCGGCCCAGCCGTCCCGCGGCTCGCCCCGGGGCGCACCGCCCAGCTCGACGGAGGGCGGGACGCGGGGCGGCGGCACGGTGGGAGTCATGACGGAACAACCCTCGACCGGCCCCGCAGGTTACGTACCGCGCACACGCAAACGCGTAGGGTGTCCGGGTTGGGGGCGTACGGGCGCATTCAGGAGTACGAAGATGTTCGCCCGTAGCGGAGGGAACCCGCGTACGCCGCATGGACTGTCTGTAATTGCGGGTAAGACATCCCTAGTGGGGAGGGGCGACACGCAAGCCATGCACGTCTCACGTTCGCCATCGGCGTACTGGCGACTGGGGTATTGGCCTGGCCTGCGGGAACATCGTCTCGCACCATCGGGTTGGAGCAGTTGTCGGCGTTCGGGGCGGGGCATCCGCCAGGAAGCAAGGCCGTGTGTCGGCAGTTGAAATGAGCGGTCCCCGCTTGCGGGACTAAGCTGCGGAAGGACAGGGAGGGGACCGACCCCTTACTGCCTGACCGCTCTGAGGAGCGATTAACGATGTTCGAGAGGTTCACCGACCGCGCGCGGCGGGTTGTCGTCCTGGCTCAGGAAGAAGCCCGGATGCTCAACCACAACTACATCGGCACCGAGCACATCCTCCTGGGCCTGATCCACGAGGGTGAGGGTGTCGCCGCTAAGGCCCTGGAGAGCCTCGGGATTTCGCTCGAGGCGGTCCGCCAGCAGGTGGAGGAGATCATCGGCCAGGGCCAGCAGGCCCCGTCCGGCCACATCCCCTTCACGCCCCGAGCCAAGAAGGTCCTGGAGCTGTCGCTCCGCGAGGCCCTCCAGCTCGGCCACAACTACATCGGCACGGAGCACATCCTGCTCGGCCTGATCCGCGAGGGCGAGGGCGTCGCCGCCCAGGTCCTCGTGAAGCTCGGCGCCGACCTGAACCGGGTGCGCCAGCAGGTCATCCAGCTGCTGTCCGGGTACTCCGGCGGCAAGGAGGCAGCCACCGCGGGCGGTCCCGCGGAGGGCACGCCCTCCACGTCGCTGGTGCTCGACCAGTTCGGCCGCAACCTCACGCAGGCCGCCCGCGAATCCAAGCTCGACCCGGTCATCGGGCGCGAGAAGGAGATCGAGCGGGTCATGCAGGTGCTCTCCCGCCGTACCAAGAACAACCCGGTGCTCATCGGCGAGCCCGGCGTCGGCAAGACGGCGGTCGTCGAGGGCCTGGCCCAGGCCATCGTCAAGGGCGAGGTGCCCGAGACCCTCAAGGACAAGCACCTCTACACCCTGGACCTCGGCGCCCTGGTCGCCGGCTCCCGCTACCGCGGTGACTTCGAGGAGCGCCTGAAGAAGGTCCTCAAGGAGATCCGCACCCGCGGCGACATCATCCTGTTCATCGACGAGCTCCACACCCTGGTGGGTGCGGGCGCCGCCGAGGGCGCGATCGACGCCGCGAGCATCCTCAAGCCCATGCTGGCGCGAGGCGAGCTCCAGACCATCGGCGCGACCACGCTGGACGAGTACCGCAAGCACCTGGAGAAGGACGCCGCGCTGGAGCGCCGCTTCCAGCCGATCCAGGTCGCGGAGCCGTCGCTGCCGCACACCATCGAGATCCTCAAGGGTCTGCGCGACCGCTACGAGGCCCACCACCGCGTGTCCATCACGGACGAGGCGCTGGTCCAGGCCGCGACGCTGGCCGACCGGTACATCTCGGACCGCTTCCTGCCGGACAAGGCGATCGACCTGATCGACGAGGCCGGTTCCCGGATGCGCATCCGCCGGATGACCGCGCCGCCGGACCTCCGCGAGTTCGACGAGAAGATCGCGGGCGTCCGCCGCGACAAGGAGTCGGCCATCGACTCCCAGGACTTCGAGAAGGCGGCTTCCCTCCGCGACAAGGAGAAGCAGCTGCTGGCGGCGAAGGCCAAGCGCGAGAAGGAGTGGAAGGCCGGCGACATGGACGTCGTGGCCGAGGTCGACGGCGAGCTCATCGCCGAGGTCCTGGCCACCGCCACCGGCATCCCGGTCTTCAAGCTGACCGAGGAGGAGTCCTCCCGGCTGCTGCGCATGGAGGACGAGCTCCACAAGCGCGTCATCGGGCAGAAGGACGCCATCAAGGCGCTCTCGCAGGCGATCCGCCGTACGCGGGCCGGCCTGAAGGACCCGAAGCGCCCCGGTGGCTCGTTCATCTTCGCCGGCCCGTCCGGTGTCGGTAAGACCGAGCTGTCCAAGACGCTCGCCGAGTTCCTGTTCGGCGACGAGGACGCGCTGATCTCCCTCGACATGTCGGAGTTCAGCGAGAAGCACACGGTCTCGCGCCTCTTCGGTTCGCCCCCCGGCTACGTGGGCTACGAGGAGGGCGGCCAGCTCACCGAGAAGGTGCGCCGCAAGCCGTTCTCCGTCGTCCTCTTCGACGAGGTCGAGAAGGCCCACCCCGACATCTTCAACTCCCTGCTCCAGATCCTGGAGGACGGTCGCCTGACCGACTCCCAGGGCCGGGTCGTGGACTTCAAGAACACGGTCATCATCATGACGACCAACCTCGGGACCCGGGACATCTCCAAGGGCTTCAACCTGGGCTTCGCCGCCCAGGGCGACGTCAAGACGAACTACGAGCGGATGAAGGTCAAGGTCAACGAAGAGCTCAAGCAGCACTTCCGGCCCGAGTTCCTCAACCGTGTCGACGACACGGTCGTCTTCCACCAGCTCAGCCAGGAAGACATCATCGAGATCGTCGACCTGATGATCGCGAAGGTGGACGAGCGGCTCAAGGACCGTGACATGGGCATCGAGCTCAGCACGGAAGCCAAGAAGCTGCTCGCCAAGAAGGGCTACGACCCCGTGATGGGCGCCCGGCCGCTGCGCCGGACGATCCAGCGCGAGATCGAGGACGTCCTCTCGGAGAAGATCCTCTTCGGCGAGCTGCGCCCCGGCCACATCGTGGTCGTCGGCAGCGAGGGCGAGGGCGACGACGAGAAGTTCACCTTCCGCGGCGAGGAGAAGTCGGCCCTGCCCGACGTCCCGCCGATCGAGCAGGCGGCGGGCGGCGGCCCGAACATGACGAAGGAAGCGTGACAGGCGCGTTCCGCCCCTTGGGGCAGTAGCGTCCAGAGGCGGCCCCGACCGGTTTCGACCGGCCGGGGCCGCCTCTTCGCGTGTGCGGGGTCCGGGCGGCACGGTGACAGGCGCGTCACAGGAGCGTTCCGGTCGCGTTCGCTACGCGTATTGATCGAAAATCGCTCGTTAGTCTGGCCCCGCTTCGGGCGATCGGCCCGGGTGGGGCTTTTCGACTGCGAACGAGAAGCCCGGAACCATGCAAGGAACGAGGGGGACGGGCACGCCATGGACAGAGGCGATGTGTCGCGCAGACGGATGATCAGGCTGGCCGGAGCCGGAGCGGGGCTGGCCCTGCTCGGCGCCGGGACCGCGGCCTGCGGCCCGGACGAGGACCCGGCCGAGGGCGGCGGCTCCGGTTCGGCGAAGCCGGGCGGGTCCGGGAAGCCCGGGGGCGCCGCCCCTGAACCGGGCGGGAGGCCGAAGCCGGCCTGGCAGCACGCCGCCACGTACGACGGCCTGGCCTGGATATCCGCGGTCGCCGTGGTCGACGACGTGGTGCTGGTCTCCGGCGATCCGCTGGTGGCCCGCGACCTGTCCACCGGCAAGGAGCTCTGGTCCCGCGCCGAGGTGACCACCCCGGGCGCGAGCATGCTCATCGGCAACGGCACCCTCTACCTGGCCAGCGCCCGCTACGACGGCAACGTCATCGGCCTCGACCCCGGAACCGGCAAGGACACCTGGCGCAGCCGGCTCGGCGACAAGGAGTACTCCCAGCCCCGGGTCATCGCCGCCGACGCCCGCCACGTCTACGTCGTCGCCGGGATCCTGGACAAGAACTTCCGGACCCCGGACAACGTGATCGCGGCCATCGACACCTCCTCGGGCAAGGTCGTCTGGCGCGAGCAGCGCGACCACGGCACCGAGACGAACGGCCTCACCGCGCGGGTCTCCGGCAAGCGCCTCGTCTACACGGACTTCCGCGAGAACCTCACGGTCCGCGACACCGCGACCGGCCACCAGGTCTGGACGAAGAAGATCGGCCGCACCAGCAACCGCGGCTTCGAGGTCCACGAGGGTCTGGTCGTCGTCGCGACCCGCGAGAAGATGCGCGCCTTCGACCTGGAGACGGGCGCCGAGCGCTGGTCCTTCGCGACCGAGAAGTACAGCCGGTTCAACGACCCGGCCGTTCTGGACGGCGTCCTCTACGTCTCGGACACCGGCCACGCCCTGTGGGCGGTCGATCCGGCCACCGGAAAGCGCCACTGGCACAACGAGGAGAGCCTGGAGATCGCGGCCCCCTGGCAGTTCGCCACGGTGGGCGGCGTCCTCTACGGGGCCACCCAGTTCGACAAGAACGGCGGCATCCACGCCTTCGACCCGGCCGACGGCAAGTTGCTGTGGACGTACAACGACGGCTCCGGCGACCTCGACCGCTGGTACCTGGCCTCGGGCGGCAGGCATCTGGTCGCACTGCACGCGGAGAAGGTGACCGGGCTGCCCGTGGGATAGCGCCCGGAGGCCGGCCGAAGGTCCCGAAACGGACGGCCTTCGGTCCCACCGCCGGTGACAAGGCGCACAGGCCGTTCCGGGCCTACTAGCGGGCTTAGGAGCAACGGGCCCGATCCGTCGGGGGCCTTTCGGCCCTGCGGCGGACGGGCCTTTCGCAGGCTTGGGGCCGTATGCCCGTACAGAGGGCGTATGTCCGCTTAGGTCGGTTTGGAACTGGGCGTAAACCTGTTCCGGGGGAGGACTTTCGAGGGTCTTCCGCAGGGGGCGGGCGGGGGTCCTCCGGGCGCATTCCCGGGGTGCTTTCTACGGCTTTTGATCGTAGATGGGGTGTTTGAGCACCGGCGGGGGTGCGGGTTACCAAGGTATGGCCAGCCCGGCACACCGCCGGGTCCAGTCATCTCCGGAGGATTTCCGCTTATGTCGAAGCGCGTTACGTTCCAGTCCCGCCGCCCGTCCGTGTCCCGTATGCGTGGCGCCGTGGTGGCAGCCGGTCTGGGGACGTCGATGGTTCTCGGTGCGGGTGCTGCGTTCGCGGCCGGCACTGCGGACGCCCCCCAGGCCCCGGCTCTGGTCTCCTCGGCCACCGCCGACTCGGTCGCCAAGCAGGCGGTCGCGCAGGACAAGGCCGCGGCCAAGCACGCGGCCGAGAAGAAGGCCGACGCGGCCAAGAAGAAGGAAGCCGCGAAGAAGAAGGCCGCCGCCAAGAAGAAGGCCATCGCCAAGCTTCCGTGGGAGACCCCGGTCAGCAAGTACGAGCTGAGCGCCGGCTTCGGCAACGACGGCAGCCGCTGGGCCCACAAGCACTCCGGCCAGGACTTCGCCGTGCCGATCGGCACCAAGGTCGAGGCCGCCCACAGCGGCACGATCGTGAAGGCCGGCCCGAACGGCGGCGGCGACGGCCCCGCGTACGGCAACGCCATCGTGATCTCGCACGGCAACGGCACGTACTCGCAGTACGCGCACCTGTCCCAGATCGACGTGCACATCGGCCAGCACGTGAAGAAGGGCGAGAAGATCGCCCTGTCCGGCAACACCGGCAACTCCAGCGGCCCGCACCTGCACTTCGAGATCCGGACCACCCCGAACTACGGTTCGGCGGTCAACCCGGTCAACTTCCTGCACAAGCACGGCATCAACGTCTGATCCGGCCCGTGCGTCCCGGCCCCCCGGCCCCCGCTTCCGAGCGGGGTCACCGGGGGGTTTCCGGTTCGTGGGCCCGGGTGACCAGCTCGACGGCGACTTCGAGAGCGGCCTTCCGCTTCTCCTCGGGGTCGCCTTCGACGTCCCTCAACGCGAGCATCCCGGCGTGCAGGGTGAAGAGTGCGCTGAAGCACCGCACCTGGTCGGTGAGCGGGGCGTCCGGTTCCTTGATCAGGTCCACGAGACCCAGGACCCGGTGCTTGATCGTGTCGCCGATGCTCAGGTCGCGTACCGTCGCCTGGTTCTCCTGCATGAAGCGGAAGAGCGGGGCCGCGTGCGCCAGCGCGTCGCTGTAGCGGCGGAGGATCTCCGTCTTGGTCTCCAGGGTGCGCGGCTGTGTCTCGCCCCAGGCGATCAGCTCCTCCACCGGCCGGTTCAGGTCCTCGAAGATGCTGACGAGGATGTCTTCCTTGGTCTTGAAGTGGTAGTAGAGCGCCGCCTTGGTGACGTCCAGCTTCTCGGCGATCTCCCGGAGCGAGGTCTTCTCGTAGCCCTGTTCGGCGAAGAGCTCCAGGGCGACGTCCTGGATGCGCTGGCGCGTGTTGCTCCGGCGCGGCTGCGGCGTGCTGGCCATGGTGCTCTCCTCAATCGACTTACTTGACGCCCGGCTAGTTACGGGTCTACCTTCCTCCAGTGTAAGCAACTAGCCGGGCGGCAAGTAAGGGCCCGGTGGCGGGGTTGACTGGGGAGTTGGGGAAGATGACGGACCTGATCAAGACGGCGGACGGGAAGGCGGGCGGCCCACCGGCCACCAAGGCGGAGCCATCGGCTCCGCCGCAGCGCAGTGTCCGGGTGGTGGTGCTCGCCCTGATGATCGCCATGCTGCTGGCAATGCTCGACAACCTGATCGTCGGCACCGCGATGCCGACCATCGTCGGTGACCTCGGCGGTCTCGAACACCTCTCCTGGGTCGTCACGGCCTACACCCTGGCCACCGCCGCGGCCACGCCCATCTGGGGCAAGCTCGGTGACATGTACGGGCGCAAGGGCATCTTCCTCACGTCCATCGTGATCTTCCTGATCGGCTCGGTCCTCAGCGGCATGGCCCAGGACATGGGCCAGCTGATCGGCTTCCGCGCCGTCCAGGGCCTCGGCGCCGGCGGTCTGATGGTCGGCGTCATGGCGATCATCGGCGACCTCGTGCCGCCCCGCGAGCGCGGCAAGTACCAGGGCATGATGGCCGGCGTGATGGCCATCGCCATGATCGGCGGACCGCTGGTCGGCGGCACCATCACCGACCACCTCGGCTGGCGCTGGAGCTTCTACATCAACCTCCCGCTCGGCGCCGTCGCGCTGGTCATGATCACCGCGGTCCTGCACCTGCCCCAGCGGGAGCGGACCAAGCGGAACGTCGACTACCTCGGCGCCGCGCTGCTCACCGTCGGCATCACCGCGATCGTGCTGGTCACCACCTGGGGCGGTTCCGAGTACGACTGGAACTCCGCGGTCATCATGGAGCTCATCGCGATCGGCGTCGCCTCGCTGGCCGGCTTCCTCTTCGTGGAGACGAAGGCCGCCGAGCCGATGATCCCGCTCCACATCTTCCGCAACCGCAACTTCACGCTCATGTCCGTGGTCGGCTTCATGGCCGGGTTCGTGATGTTCGGCGCGGTGCTGTTCCTGCCGCTCTACCAGCAGTCCGTGCAGCACGCCTCCGCGACCAACTCGGGACTGCTTCTCCTGCCGATGCTGCTGTCCATGATGGTCGTCTCGCTCATCGCGGGCCGGGTCACCACCAGCACCGGCAAGTACAAGGTCTTCCCCGTCGTGGGCTCGATCCTCATGGTCATCGGCCTCTTCCTGCTCGCGCAGATGGACACCGGCACCAGCCGCTTCACCTCCGGGCTGTACATGGCGGTGCTCGGCGCCGGCATGGGCTTCCTGATGCAGATCACGATGCTCGTCGCGCAGAACAGCGTCGAGCTGAAGGACATGGGCGTCGCCTCCTCCTCGACCACCCTCTTCCGTACGCTCGGCAGCTCCTTCGGCGTCGCCATCATGGGCGCGCTGTTCACCGGCCGGGTCCAGGACGAGATGGCCTCGCGAGGCGGCGGCGCGGCCACCTCGCACTCCGCCCAGCTGGACGCGGCGAGCCTGGCCAAGCTGCCGTTGCCGGTGCGCGAGGCGTACGAGTTCGCGGTGTCGTCCGGCACCCACATCGCGTTCCTCGTCGGCGCGTCCGTCGGCCTGGTCGCGGTCGTCGCCTCCCTGTTCGTCAAGGAGGTCCCGCTGCGGGGCGCGGGCCCCGAGGCCGAGCCCGCCCCGGCGGTCGCGGAGAGCTGACCGGACACCGATGTACGCAGAGGGCCCCGGGGCACACGCCCCGGGGCCCTCGTCCGCTTCAGGCCCGCTCCCCGCCCTCCGGCTCCGCCGGACCGCGCTGCTCCGTGAACTGGAGCATCGGATAGCTGCCCGTGGCCGTCGGCGCGTGCTCGGGCAGCCACAGCACCGCGACCGCCCCGCCGCTGCCCTCCGCCGCACCCTCCGGCGCCGCGTTCCGGAAGGTCAGCCGGGCCCCGAGCACCCGGGCCTGGCCCGCCGCGATCGTCAGCCCGAGACCGTGCCCGCGCCCGGCCCGGTCGGCCGACCCGGTACGGAACCGGCTCGGCCCCTCCCGCAGCAGCGCCGCCGGGAACCCGGGCCCGTGGTCGCGGACCCGGACCACCCGGCCCTCGACCGTGACCTCCACCGGGGTCGCCCCGTGCTTGGCCGCGTTGCCCAGCAGGTTGCCGAGGATGCGCTCCAGGCGGCGCGGGTCCGTGTTGACCCAGGAGTCATGGACCACCCGCACCCGGACCTCCGGGTCCAGCAGCGCCACCCGCCGGCTGACGAACTCGCCGAGCGCGATCTCCTGGAGCTCGGCCCGCTCCGACGCGCTGTCCAGCCGGGCCACCTCAAGGACGTCCTCGACCAGCGTGCGCATCGCCTGGGCCCGGTCGCGCACCAGTTCCGTGGGGCGGCCCGGCGGCAGCAGTTCGGCCGCCGTGAGCAGCCCGGTCACCGGCGTCCGCAGCTCGTGCGCGATGTCCGCGGTGACCCGGCGCTCCGCCTCGATCCGCTCGTTCAGCGCGTCGGTCAGCGCGTCCACCGCACCGGCCAGCTCGTCCGTCTCGTCGCGCACGACACCGCCGACCGCGTCCCTGACCCGGACGTCCGTGTTGCCCTGGGCGACCTTCCCGGCCGCCGCGGCCGCCTTGCGCAGCCGGCGCGAGAGCTGGCCGCCGATCAGCACACCCAGCGCGGAGCCGCCGAGGACCACCGAGACCGAACCGATGATCAGCGCCCGGTCCAGGTCGCCCATGATCGTGGTCGAGCGGTCCGCGAACCGGGTGTGCAGCGACAGCACGTTCCCGTTGCCCACCGGCACGGCCGCCCAGACGTCGGGCACCCCGCCGGAGTCCTCCACATGCGTGGCGCGGCGGTTGCGCCGGACCTCCTCGCGCAGGCTCTTCGGCATCGTCGGATCGTTGAGCTTCGCCCCGAACCGGGGGTCGGCCTTCTTCGTCTTCTTCGCCTCGTACAGCAGCTGCGCGTAGGTCAGCCGTTCCAGCTGGACCTCGCGGGCGTTCTCCAGCATCGAGACGCGGGCCGCGTTGTGCACCACCAGGCTCAGCGCGACGGCGATCAGCGCGCCGACCGCCGCGATCGCGATGCTGATCTTCCAGCGGACGCCCGTCCGCAGGGAGGGCCGCCTCATGCCCGGAGCTTGTAGCCGAAGCCGCGGACCGTCTCGATCCGGTCCTGGCCGATCTTCGTGCGCAGCCGCTGCACGTGGACGTCGACGACCCGGGTGTCCCCGCCCCAGCCGTAGTCCCAGACCCGTTCGAGCAGCTTGTCGCGGGAGAGCACGGTGCCGGGCGCCGTGGAGAACTCCAGGAGCAGCCGCATCTCGGTGGGGGTCAGCGCCACCTGGGCCCCGCCCCTGCGGACCTCCATGCCCTCGGTGTCGACCTCCAGGTCCCCGAAGACCAGCACCCCGCCCACGGCCTCCGGCTCCGGCTGCCCGCCGCCGGTCCGGTCGCCCGACGCATGGCCGAAGCGGCGCAGCACCGCCCTGATCCGGGCCACCAGGACCGCCCCGTCGAACGGCTTGGTGACGTAGTCGTCCGCGCCGGCCTCCAGACCGAGGACCACGTCGATCGAGTCGGCCCGCGCCGACAGCATGATCACGGGGACCGTCGACTCGTCCCGGATGCGGCGGCACAGGCTGACCCCGTCCAGGCCGGGGACCATGACGTCGAGCAGCGCGATGTCGGGCCGGTCCGCCCGGAACGCCTCCAGGCCGGCCAGTCCGTCGGGCACCGCGGTGACCGCGAAGCCCACCCGTTCCAGGGCGAGCTGGGTGGCCTCGCGGATGACGTCGTCGTCCTCGACGAACAGCACATGGGTCTCGGCCATCGGAGAGCTCTCAGTTCCTCGGCGGTTCCGTGGGCTCGGGAAGGTCCCCGTCGCCCGAGCCCACGGCCCGGTTGAAGTCGTTGCGCACCCGGTCCTGCTCGGTGAACCGGCCGTTCGCCCAGCGGTACGTGATCACCTCGTCGCCCGAGGGATAGGCGACCGAGTCCTTCTTCTCGTACACCTGGGTCGTCACCACCAGGTCCCCGCGGTCGATGGTGCCGTAGACGGCGGGCTGCTCGACGGCGAAGACGTTCTCGTACGTGCCGTCGGCGCGCGGCCGGTAGACGTAGGTGCCGACTCCCACCGAGTCGCCGCAGGTCATCACGTTCACCACGACGTCGGCGGACGAGCCGCCGGTGATCCTGCCGTACGAGGTGTCCACCGGATACTCGTCGCCGCTGCACGCCTTCAGGTCCAACCGGACCCGCCCGCTCACCTTCGGGTCCGCCTTCAGCAGCGCCACGGCGTCCACCCGGGGCGCGGGCTTCGCCGTGGCGGCGGCCGTCGTGCTCGGGGTGACCTGGACGACCGGTTCGGCGCCCGCCGGGCCCTCGTCCCGGGTGCCGGTGCCGCCGGTCGAGCAGCTGACGGCGAACAGCCCGAAGACGGCGAGGCCGGCCAGGGCCGCGCTGCTCGCCGCCCAGCCGGTCAGCAGGCGTCTGCTCGCGCCCGGCCTTCCCCCGCCGATCGTGCCGATGACCGTGTCGTCGTCATCGCTGCCTGTCAGGCCGCGCACCGCTCCCGCCCCCGCTCTTCGGCGCGCCGGGCATCCCGGCTCGCCGCTTCCCTGTTCTCCAGCTCCTGGCGCAGCCGCGCCAGCGCACGGTGCAGCGTGCTCTTCACCGTACCGGCCGACATGCCGAGCGCCGCCGCCGTCTCCTCCGTGCTCATCTGCTCCCAGTGTCGCAGGACGACGACACTGCGCTGCTTGGGAGCCAGCACGCCCAGGATGTCCATCAGCAGGGCGCGGTCGGCTCGCTGCTCGGTGCCGTCCTCGACGCTGGCGTCGGGCAGCTGCTCGGTGGGCACCTCGTCCAGCTTGCGCGCCCGCCACCACTCGGTGCGGGTGTTGATCATGACGCGGCGCAGGTAGGCGTCGGCGAGGGACTTGTCCTCGATGCGGTCCCAGCGGCCGTACGTGCGGGCCAGCGCGGTCTGGAGCAGGTCCTGGGCGTCCACGGGGTCCGGGACGAGCCGGCGCGCACTGCGCAGCAGCGCCTCCTGCCGGGTCCGTACGTACTCTTCAAAACCGAGCACCTCGCCCTGCGCCATCACAACCGCCTCCATCCCCGTGGATCCCCGTGAACCGCTCGTACCGCTGCCCGCCGGTGGTCGGTTCCGGCTGACGTCGCAGACGCTACGGAGCGGTTGTCACGAGGCTGTGCGGGGCAGCCGTACGCGGACGCACGGCTGTCCATCGGTTGTGTAACAGCGCGGGGAGGAGACCGGACAAAGGACCCCGCGCCGGACGCGCGAAGGGCCCGCCCGCCCCGTCATTGTCACGGGGCGGGCGGGCCTCGGGGCCTTTGTTACGAAGGCGGGCGGACGCTGTTACGCGGGTGGGACGGCCGGGCCCCTCAGGTCAGCGGCAGCCGGTACCGCCGGTCGGCCAGTGGCTCGACCAGACCGTCGGCGACCAGCCCGTCCAGCGCGCGGGCCCGCTGCACCGGCTCGTCCCACACCGCGTCGAGCGCCGCCTGCGGGACCGGGCCGACCGCCTCGCGCAGCACGGCGAGGAGCCTGCCGCGCACCTGCCGGTCCGTGCCGGCGTAGGTCTGGCCGCGGCGCGGCGGCCCCTGGTGCGCGGGCTTCCCGGCCAGCCGCCAGGCGCACTGCTCCGCGATCGGACACCGCGAGCAGTCCTCGTTCTTCGCGGTGCAGACGAGGGCGCCCAGCTCCATCGTGGCCGCCGCCCAGCGGGCCGCCCGCTCGTCCTCGTCGGGCAGCAGCTCCCGGGCGAGCCTGCGTTCGGCGGCGGTCGTCGCGTTCGGCGGGTACTGGATGCCGGTCGCGGCCCGGGCGAAGACCCGGCGGACGTTGGTGTCGAGGACGGCGTGACGCTGCCGGTACGCGAACGAGGCCACGGCCGCCGCCGTGTACTCGCCGATGCCGGGCAGGGCGAGGAGCTGGGCGTGCTCGCTCGGTACGTCGCCGCCGTGGCGTTCCGTTATCGCCTGGGCGGCCCCGTGGAGGCGCAGCGCCCGGCGCGGGTAGCCGAGCCGGCCCCAGGCGCGGACCGCCTCGCCGGGCGGCTCGGCCGCGAGGTCGGCGGGGCGCGGCCAGCGGGCGAGCCACTGCTCGTACACCGGGAGGACCCGGTTGACGGGGGTCTGCTGCAGCATGAACTCGCTCACCATCACACCCCAGGCCCCCGCTTCGGGGCGGCGCCAGGGCAGATCGCGGGCGTGCTGGTCGAACCAACCGATCACGGGGGCGTGGAGGGAGGCGGGGGGCGTCTGTGTCGCAGTCGTGGCAGTCATCGCACCATCGATCCTGACACGGCGTTCCGGTAAGAGGCCCCACGCCCCGCGAGCCGTTGCGGCAACTGGCCGATGGGCCGTTCCCCGCCCACCTCGACGCGCTCGCCGTGCGTAAACGTTTCCTCGCACAGGGCCACATCGGCGGCTCCGGGTGCCCGAACTGGCCCTCGCGGGATGATGATCCGGAAAACTTGGGGATCAACGCGGCGGGTGGGGCGGGAGTTGGGCCGGATCTCTCGTACAGTTTGGGCCGTGGGATCTCTGCGCAATCCGATCGGTCCGCTACCCTCCAGCATCTACTGGCGACGGAGGGCGGTCGCGGCGGCCCTGGTCGTGCTGCTCGCGCTGCTGATCGCATGGGCCGTCACCTCCGGTGGCGGCGACGGGGGTCACCACGACGACTCCAAGCCGCCCGGCTCCGGCCCCGCGGGCTCCATCACGCCCGGACCCTCCCGCTCCGGCCCCGCGATCACCGAACAGCCCGGCGGAGGCGGCGAGTCCAACGGCTCCGGCGGCAGCGGCGGTGACGGGGACGGCAGTTCGGGCGGCGGCTCCGCCGGTACGGGCGGCGGCTCGGGCTCCTCGGACGCCAACGGCGGTGGCCAGGAAACCGGTTCGGGTTCCGCTTCCGGTTCCACCGGCTCCGGTGGAACCGACGGAGTGGCGGCCGCGCGTCCCGTACCGGCCGGCTCCTCGCTCCCCGACTGCGCCGCGGACGCGATCCGGATCGCCCTGAAGACCGAACTCAGCTACGCCCCCGACAAGAAGCCCACGTTCCGGCTGTTCGTCACGAACACCTCGTCCAGCGCCTGCAAGGCCGACTTCGGACCGAAGAGCGCGGTGCTCACCGTCACCGAGGCGGGCGGGGACGACGACGTGGTGTGGTCGTCCAAGGACTGCCCGCGCGACCCGAAGCCCGTCCTGATCGAGGTGCCCGCCGGGAAGACCGTCGTGCGCAGCGTGGAGTGGGACCGGGCGCGGAGCGCCCCCAAGTGCGCGACGCCACCCGCGGGCAAGGCCGAGCCGGGCACGTACCTCGTGGAGGCCAAGGCGGCGGGCGAGCCCGTGCAGCGCGCCTCGTTCGTCCTCGCGAAGGACTGAGCACCGGGGCGGGGCCCCGGGGGAGCGCCGCGGCCCTACACGTACCGTTCGAGGATGGACGACTCGGCCAGCCGGGACAGGCCCTCGCGCACGCTGCGCGCCCTGGCCTCGCCGACCCCGTCCACCGTCTGGAGGTCGTCCACGCTCGCCGCGAGCAGCTTCTGCAGACCGCCGAAGTGCTCCACGAGCCGGTCGATGATCGCGCCGGGCAGCCGCGGCACCTTCGCCAGCAGCCGGAAACCGCGCGGCGACACCGCCGAGTCCAGCGTCTCGGGCGAGCCGCTGTAGCCCAGGGCCCGCGCCACGACGGGAAGTTCGAGCAGCTCCGTGTGGGTCAGCGAGTCCAGCTCGGTCAGCGCCTCCGCCACCGTGCGCGAACGCTTCGCCGTCGGCTCCGGCACGTAGTCGCGCACGACCAGCTCGCGCTCCGGCTCCACGCCCGCGATCAACTCGTCCAGCTGGAGCGAGAGCAGCCGTCCGTCGGTGCCGAGCTCCACCACGTACTCCGCGATCTCCGTCGCGATCCGGCGGACCATCTCCAGGCGCTGGGCCACCGCCGTCACGTCCCGGACGGTCACCAGGTCCTCGATCTCCAGCGCGGAGAGCGTCCCGGCCACCTCGTCCAGCCGCAGCTTGTACCGCTCCAGCGTGGCCAGGGCCTGGTTGGCGCGGGACAGGATCGCCGCCGACTCCTCCAGGACCCGCCGCTCCCCGTTCACGTACAGGGCGATCAGGCGCATCGACTGGGAGACCGAGACGACCGGGAAGTTGCACTGCTTGGAGACCCGGTCCGCCGTGCGGTGCCGGGTGCCGGTCTCCTCGGTGGGGATCGACGCGTCCGGGACCAGCTGCACACCGGCGCGCAGGATCTTCGACATGTCCTTGTCGAGGATCAGGGCGCCGTCCAGCTTGGCCAGCTCCCGCAGCCGGGTCGCGGTGAACTCCACGTCCAGCACGAAGCCGCCCGTGCACATCGACTCGACGGTCTTGTCCATGCCGAGCACGATCAGACCGCCGGTGTTGCCGCGGAGAATGCGCTCCAGGCCATCCCGCAGGGCCGTTCCGGGCGCGACGGCGCTCAACGAGGCGCGGATCAGCGCCTCGTTGCCCGTGGTTTGGCCGGACTTTCCGGGCGATGCTGCCCGGTCGCTGGCTGCCACTGCACTCCTCCGGTCACAGGTTTGCGGTGCCCTCGTGGCCTGTCGGTCGGAACAGGCCGTCCAATCGAAGGACCCTACGTCCCTCGTACCGTTCGTACGGACGGGCGAGACCAGGGCAAAGTCTACCGGCGCGCGTCGTCCTCCCGGGGGGCCTGTGCGCGGGTCCGGCGCGGGAGCGCCCTGAGCGCGTCGCCCATGTCGGCCACTTCCGTCACCTTCATACCGGCCGGGACCTTGCCCGGATCGGTCGGGACCAGGGCGTGCGTGAAGCCCAGGCGGTGCGCCTCGGCCAGCCTGCGCTGCACCCCCGTGACCCGTCTCACCTCGCCCGCGAGCCCCACCTCGCCGATCGCCACCAGGTTCTTCGGCAGCGGGGTGTCGCTCGCCGCACTCGCCAGCGCCAGCGCGATCGCCAGGTCGGCGGCCGGCTCGGACAGCTTCACCCCGCCCACCGTCGCGCTGTAGATGTCCCGCTTGCCCAGCGAGCTGATCCGGCCGCGCTGCTCCAGGACCGCGAGCATCATCGACACCCGGGAGGTCTCCAGTCCCGAGGTGGTCCGCCGGGGAGACGGGATCTGCGAGTCCACCGTCAGCGCCTGCACCTCCGCGACCAGCGGCCGCTTCCCCTCCAGCGTCACGGTCAGGCAGGTGCCCGGCACCGGCTCGTCGCGCCGCGTGAGGAACAGGCCGGACGGGTCGGCGAGACCCGTGAT
The DNA here is from genome assembly GCF_010550605.1 of Streptomyces sp. SID9727. Taxonomy (GTDB): domain Bacteria; phylum Actinomycetota; class Actinomycetes; order Streptomycetales; family Streptomycetaceae; genus Streptomyces. Next base: position 1,340 of record NZ_JAAGNI010000277.1, on the reverse strand, counting down.
CCCCTCGTCGTGCAGTTCGAAGCAGCCGACCTCGTCGGTCGCCCCGTAGCGGTTCTTGACGCCGCGCACCAGACGCAGCCGGGCATGGCGGTCGCCCTCGAACGACAGCACCACGTCCACCAGGTGTTCCAGGAGCCTGGGCCCGGCGATCGCGCCCTCCTTGGTGACGTGGCCCACGAGCAGCGTCGACATCCCGCGCTCCTTGGAGGCCCGGATCAGCGCCCCCGCCACCTCGCGGACCTGCGCCATCCCGCCCGGCGCGCCCTCGATCTCCGGCGAGGCCACGGTCTGCACCGAGTCCAGGACCAGCAGCGAGGGCTTGACCGCGTCGAGGTGGGCGAGCACCGCCGACAGATCGGTCTCCGCCGCCAGATACAGGTGGTCGTTGATGGCGTGGATGCGGTCGGCCCGCATCCGGACCTGGGAGGCGGACTCCTCACCCGTCACATACAGGGTGCGGTGCTCGTCGCTCGCCGCCTTCGCCGCGACGTCGAGCAGCAGCGTGGACTTGCCGACGCCCGGCTCGCCCGCGAGCAGCACGACGGCCCCGGGCACCAGACCGCCGCCCAGCACCCGGTCCAGCTCGCCGACCCCGGTCGGCCGGGCGGTGGCCTGCCGGCTGTCCACCTGGCCGATGGGCAGCGCGGCGGTGGAGACCCGCCCCGCCGCCGTGGTCCGGACGGCGGGCGCGCCGCCGAACTCCTCGACCGTCCCCCACGCCTGGCACTCGGGGCAGCGGCCGAGCCACTTCGCGGTGGTCCAGCCGCATTCGGTGCAGCGATAGGACGGCCGGTCCTTCGCGGATTTCGTACGGGCAGCCATGGCGCCACCGTATCGGTGAGGTCTGACAGCGCGGCCGGGAACACCTGTCCCTTATCGCGCGATACGTTCACCCGTAAGGGTTAAATCTACGCAAGGAGTACAAGCGGCGAGCCCGCCGTGCCTACGGTCGCAAGGTGACGAGCAGCAGGCTGGAAACGCCGACGAACACCCCCGGCACGCACCGGGGACAGCATCGCGCGCCTCACTCCACGCACGCCGCGCCGAAGAAGCCGCCCGCCCGTTACGAGCCGCATCTCGACGGCCTCTTCACCTACTGCCTCTCCGTCCTCTGCGACCATGACGCCGCCACCGAGGCGCTGGGCGGCGTCCTCGCCCTGGCCGAACGGCAGGGCTCCCGCTGCCCGGCCGGCGAGGAGGAACGTAAAACCTGGCTCTACGCCCTGGCCCGGTGGACCTGTCTGCGCCGGCTCACCGAACAGAAGCGGGGCCGCCGCGCCCACCGCCGCCCGGACCCCGCCCGCCCCCCGCACCGCAGGCCCGCCGACGAGGACCGCCAC
>NZ_JAAGNI010000262.1 GCF_010550605.1 Streptomyces sp. SID9727 | reverse complement strand
GACCCCCGCCTCCTCGGCGGCGGCGAGGACCTGTGGCGCGGCGGCCACCCCGTCCACGGCGCGCAGCACGACGCCGGACGCGCCGCGCCGCGCGGCGTCCCGGACCGGGACGGCGGCTTCGGGGGACGTGGCCGGCGCACCGGTCACCAGGACCAGGCAGCCGTCCAGTGAACGGGCCGGGCCCTCGTCGCCCACGGCCACACCGCGCACCCCGACGTCACGGCCCGAGGGGGCGAGCAGCAGCCGCAGGCTGCCCCCGTCGTCGAAGGCGAGGAGCTCGCGCAGTGGGACGGACGGCTCCGGTGGGAGGGCGGCACGGCTCGTCATGGCAGCCGAGCATACGAGCACCCGGCGCGCGGGCCGGGCTCACTCGTCGTTGAGGTCGCTCCGGCTGCACGCCAGGACCCCGGCCGTGCCCGCAAGGCGTGCCGTCAGCGCGTCGGGGTCGCCCCGCCCCTGCACGCTCAGCGCGACCTCCACGGTCCCCTCGGCGTCCTGCGAGCGGCGCCGCCGGAATCTGCCCGAGCCGGAGAGCGTGGTCAGTTCGGACACGGCGAACCCGGCCTCCGTGCAGTGGTTGACCAGCTCGCGCAGGGCTCCGACGCCCTCGGTGTACGTGATGCGGTAGCCGATCGAGGCGTTGCGCAGGGCGGGGAGCCGGTGGGCGAGGGGGCGTACCCCGTAGGACACCAGGAAGTACGCGCACGTGGCCAGCGTCGCGAGCACGGGCAGCCCGGCGCCGGCCGCGCAGCCCACGGCGGCGGTGAGCCAGATGGAGGCGGCCGTGGTCAGGCCGCGCACCGAGCCCCGGTGGACGAAGATGACGCCGCCGCCGATGAAGCCGAGCCCGGAGACGATCTGGGCCGCGACCCGCGACGGGTCCAGCTCCACCTGGCCGGTCACCACGACATCGGAGAAGCCGAACTTGCTGACCAGCGTGAAGAGCGCGGCACCGAGCCCGACGATCGTGTAGGTGCGCAGCCCGGCCGCCTTCTGGCGGATCTCACGCTCGATCCCGATCGCGCACGACAGGACGAACGCGATGCCGAACTGCGCCGCGTGCGTCCAGTTCTGACCGAACGGTTCGTTGATGTCGAGTGCCACGCAGCCTCCGTACCCGTCCGGCGGAACATGATCGGACGGAGTCCACCGTACCGGGCCATTCGGGACCCGCGGGCGCGTGGCGGGGCGGTCACGGGTCAAGGATCGGCAAGAGGGCGGCGGCTCCCGTGCCGCTCGGGAACCGCCGCCCTCCGTGTCGGGGCTACGGGTTGACGCAGCCGATCGAGCCGACGGGGAAGTCATTGCCCGTCGAGGTCGCCGTGAAGCCGAAGGTGACGCTTCCGTCCGGCGGGATCGACCGGTTGTAGTCGGCGTTCTTCACGGTCAGCGTGCCGTCGGACGCGGTGCTCAGCACCCCGCTCCACACGCTGCTGACCTTGGTGCCGGTGCCGGGCTTCCACTGCACGGCCCAGCCGTCGAGCGCCGTCGTGTTGTGGTTCATGACCTCGACGGATCCCTGGAAGCCGCCGCTCCAGGAGTTGGTCACGTTGTAGACCGCCATGCAGCCGGCGTGCGGGTCGGTGGGGTCGGTCGGGTCCGGCGTGGGGTCGGTCGGGTCCGGGGTCGGGTCGGTCGGGTCCGGGTCGGGCGTGCTGCCGGAGCCGCGGATGCCGGTGACCTCGCCGTTTCCGCCGTCGAACACGATGTCGGAGCAGGAGAAGAAGTTCTCCTGACTGTCCGAGCGCACCCACTGGATGAACATCACCGCGTTACCCGAGCGGCCCGAGGGCAGGGTCAGGTTCCAGTAGTAGTGTCCGCCGTCGGTGCCCGGCGAGCCCACCGCGGGCGGGTTGGTCACGGTCTGGATCAGTTCGAGGTCGTCCCAGCCCAGTTCGGACGTGGGTGAGTAACCCGGCTTGGACATGTACACCCGGAAGGAACCGGGGTGCGCGGCCCAGTTGCTGTGGTCGACCTCGATCGTGGCACCGGAGGTGAGGTGCGTACGGGGCCAGTCGCCGCGCGGCGCGTTGTAGCCGGTGAAGTCGTACGGGGAACGGTCGCCGGCGCTGCACAGGGTGCCGTCCGGGACGTAACCCTGGCCCCGCCCGCCCGCGTTGGAGTCGAGCACGGCGAACCAGTTGTACAGGGAGCTCGCGCCGCTCTCCGCGAGCGCGGCCTTGCAGGCGGGGTTGGTCGGGTCCAGGGAGCCGGTGCTCGTCTTGGCGTCCAGCCAGCAGAGGTAGGTGCGCGAGCCCGGTGTCATGGTGACACCGTGGGCCTGCGCGCTGCTCTGGCCCAGCAGGGTGAAGGCGATTCCGCCGAGCAGTGTCGCCAGCACCGCCGCCAGGGAGGCGAGTTGTGTTCTGCGTCGTGCCATGGTGTCTCCTTCTGCGGGTGCGGGGGCTGTCGTCGTACGTGAAGGTGGCGCCGGGCGTGCGGGGGTGGCACTCCGGGGCCTCACGGGTGGGGGAGACGGGGTGGGCGGGCCGCGGAGGGGGCGCGGGGGTGCGGACAGGTGGGAGCGCTCCCATGTGTTCGTTGGTAGGGGACTGTAGGGCACGGTCGTGTCCCTGACAACCCTGTGCGCGGCATCGGTCGAGTCGGTCGCGGCTCGCGCACGCGCCGAGCGCGCTCAGGGCAACTCCCCTTTTGGTCAACCCGACTGACGCACCATCAGGCTTGTGCGCAGGATGACGTGGTGCCAGGCGACCTTCGGCCGGTTCATCTCCTCCAGCAGCAGTCGCACCATCGCCCGGCCGATCTCCTCCATCGGCTGGCGGACCGTGGTCAGCGGCGGGTCGGTCTGCTCGGCGAGCTCGAAGTCGTCGAAGCCGACCACCGCCACGTCCCCGGGCACCCGCCGCCCCGCCGCGCGCAGCGCGGCCAGCGCCCCGGCCGCCATGCTGTCCGAAGCGGCGAACACCGCGTCGACCTCCGGGTGCCGCTCGATCAGGCGGGCCATCGCGCGCCGCCCGCTGGCCTCGGTGAAGTCTCCCTGGGCGACCAGGGACGGCGGCTCCGCGCAGCCCGCCTCGCGCAGGGCCTCCCGATAACCGCGCAGCCGGCACTGGGCGACGTACATCTCGGGCGGACCGGCGATCGCGGCGATGGTTCTGCGCCCGCCGCGCACCAGGTGGCCGACCGCGTCCCGCGCGCCGCCAACGTTGTCGGCGTCCACATAGGTGACCCGCTCGTCGCCGGAGCGCCGGCCGAGCAGCACGGTCGGCACTCCGGCGTCCGCGAGCATGTCGGGCAGCCGGTCCTCGGCGCTCACCGACATCAGCAGCACCCCGTCGACCCGGCCGCCGCGCACGTACTCCAGGAGCCGCTGCCGTTCGGTGTCCGTGCGGACGAGGGTGAGCAGCAGTTGCACCCCCCGCTCGTCCAGGGCGTCGCCGACCGCACGCACGATCTCCGAGAAGAAGGGCTCCCCGAACAGCCGCCAGTCCGTCTTCGTCATCACCAGGGCGACGGCACCCGCGCGCTGGCCGGCCAGGGACCGCGCGGCCAGATTGGGCACGTAACCCAGTTCGTCGATGGCGCGCTGCACGGCGCGACGGGTGGACTCCCGGACGCCCGCCGCGTTGTTGATCACTCGGGAGACCGTCCCCCGGCCCACCCCGGCGAGCGCCGCCACCTCTTCCAGCGTCGGCGTGCCGGAACCCCTGTTCAGCATGGACCACCCCCAAGAGGCACCGATCCTACGGCCCGGAAGGTGGGCGGCCGAAGGAGTCGGACCAATTGACGACGCGATCGCGTCACTCGTCTGGGAGCGCTCCCAACTTTATTTGTGCATGACAGCGTCGGATGGCTATGCGTGGGCCCCGGGGGCGTGTACGGTCTCGGGCCGATGGGTTCTGGGAGCGCTCCCATCCAGTTGTTCCTCAGTTGTTCCCCTTCGAACGAGGAGAAATGCTGTGAAACGCTTCTTGGCTCTACTGGCGGCCGGTGCCACGGCCACGGGCCTGACGGTCCTGGCCGGCCCCCCGGCGGCGGCCGCCACCGGATGCAAGGTGGAGTACACGGTCGCCAGTCAGTGGGAGGGCGGCTTCCAGGGCGGGGTGAAGGTCACCAACCTCGGTGACTCCGTCAGCGGCTGGCAGCTCAAGTTCACGCTGCCCGGATCGGGCCAGAAGGTGGTCCAGGGCTGGAACGCCACCTGGTCGCAGTCCGGCTCCACGGTCACCGCGGCCCCCGTCGACTGGAACCGCACCCTGGCCACCGGCGGCACGGCCGACCTGGGCTTCGTCGGCTCCTTCTCGGGCGCCAACCCGGCGCCCACGGGCTTCACGCTCAACGGCGTCGCCTGTACGGGCACGGTCGGCGGCGGGGGCGACGACGACGATCCGCCGCCCGCCACGGGTGACGGTACCCCGGTGGAGACCAACGGGCAGCTCCGCGTGTGCGGGGTGAACCTGTGCAACCAGTACAACCGCCCGATCCAGCTGCGCGGCATGAGCACGCACGGCCTCCAGTGGTTCAGCCAGTGCTACAACAACGCGTCGCTGGACGCGCTGGCGAACGACTGGAAGGCGGACCTGCTGCGCACCGCCATGTACGTGCAGGAGGACGGCTACGAGACCGACCCGGCGGGGTTCACCAGCAAGGTCAACAGCCTGGTCGACATGGCCGAGGCCCGCGGCATGTACGCCCTGATCGACTTCCACACCCTGACTCCGGGCGACCCGAACTACAACCTGGCGCGCGCCAAGACCTTCTTCGCGTCGGTCGCCGCCCGTAACGCCTCGAAGAAGAACGTCATCTACGAGATCGCCAACGAGCCCAACGGCGTGAGCTGGGCCGGCATCAAGAGTTACGCCGAGCAGGTCATCCCGGTCATCCGGGCCGCCGACCCGGACGCGGTCGTCATCGTCGGCACGCGCGGCTGGTCGTCCCTCGGGGTCTCGGACGGCTCCAACGAGAGCGAGGTCGTCAACAGTCCCGTCAACGCCACCAACATCATGTACGCGTTCCACTTCTACGCCGCCAGCCACAAGGACAACTACCGGGCGACGGTGAGCCGGGCCGCCTCGAAACTCCCGCTCTTCGTGACGGAGTTCGGCACGGTGAGCGCCACCGGTGGCGGCGCGCTGGACCGGTCGAGCACCACCGCCTGGCTGGATCTGCTCGACCAGCTGAAGATCAGTTATGCGAACTGGACCTACTCGGACGCCAACGAGAGCAGTGCCGCCTTCAAGCCCGGCACCTGCGACGGCGGCGACTACAGCAGCAGCGGTGTGCTGACCGAGTCGGGCGCGCTGCTCAAGTCCCGGATCAGCACCCCGGACAACTTCCCGACCAGCTGATCCGTGAGATGCGGGGGCTCCGGCGCGGCCGGGCCCCCGCATCCGTGTGTCCAGCGGCCGAACCTTGACACCCCGTCGACAGCGGCGAGACACTGGGCTTCGGAGAGCGCTCTCCGAGCTATCCCGGCCACCGTGTCGACCACTCCCCGCTGTCGGCACGGTACAGAGGCCCGCGGTGGTCACGGCCGGGCCGTGACCACCGCGGGCCTCTGTGTATATTCGGCGAGGCGTAAAGCTAAGGGGTCTAGGAAACACGTCGGCAGGGGTGGACATGGTGCGCGCGGGGCTCACGACCGACCGGGTCGTGGCGGCTGCGGCCGATCTGGCGGACTCGGCCGGCTTCGACAAGGTCACCATCTCCGCGCTGGCCCGGGGCTTCGGCGTCAAGGACGCGAGCCTCTACTCCCACGTCAGGAACCTGGGCGACCTGCGGACCCGCGTCGCGCTCCTGGCCGCCGAGGAGTTCATCGACCGCATCGAGGCGGCGGTGGCAGGCCGGGCCGGGAAGGACGCGCTGTTCGCGTTCGCCGACGCCTACCGCTCCTTCGCGCTGGAGTGCCCCGGCCGGTACGCCGCCACGCGCTACCGCGTCGACCCCGCGGTCGTCGCCGAGGCGCCCGCGTACCACCGCACCATCCGCACCACCTCCGCGATGCTGCGCGCGTACGGCCTGAGCGACCCGGACCTCACGGACGCGGTACGGCTGCTGCGCAGCACCTTCCACGGCTTCACCGACCTGGAGTCCGAGGGCGGCTTCGAGGCCGCCCGACCGGTGCAGACCTCCTGGGAGCACGCGGTCGAGGCGCTGCACTTCCTGCTGTCGCACTGGACCTCGGCGACCGCCGCGGAGGACTGACCCGTCCTCGGTTTCTCTCAAGGCATCCGGTGCGTGCGGGAGAGGGTGACGACGGCCTGGACCGCGAGTGACACCGGCAGGGCCAGGAGGACGGCCCACGGGGCCACACCGACCGCAGCCAGGAGGCAGAGGACGGGGAGGGTGAGGAGCGTGGGGACGGCTGAGGCCAGGGTGATACGGATACGCGTTCGTCGGTTCATCACCGAGCTCCTTGAGGCAGGTGCGGGTCGACCAGGGCGGGGACGCGTCAGCCGGAGTTCCGGCGAGCGCGGTCCAGGTATGCGGCCAGCTCTCGCCAGTCCTCGGCGGGAGCAGCGGGTTCTCCCGACATGGCCGCCGGGTCGTCGTGCCAGGCGGCCCTCACTCCGGCGGAAATGCCGGCATCGCCGCCGGTGAACAACGCGCTGAGCTCATCCATCCGGGACACGATGCGGCGGACCTGTGGGTCGCCGGCGGGAGTTCCGGCCGTACGGAGCCGGTCCGCCCGGCGGTACAACTCGGGCCACTCGACTTCGAGCAGGTAATGCCGCGCGGGCCCCAGCGCCGCGGCACGGGTCCGCAGAACCCGCATCTGTCCGGAGTCCAGGTGGCGGTCGAGGGCGTGCTCGCCCTCCGGGTCGGTGCGGCCGATCGCCCGCAGCGCATCGACCAGGGCCGTGGCCGGCGGAGCCTGTCCGGCCGACAGTTCCACGTCCAGTCGCACGAGCCGGTCGCGCAGGACACCGAGGGCTTCGATGGACGTCTCGACAGCGGCCAGGTGATCGCGGACCAGCCGCGTCGGATCGACACCCGCGTCGAGGCAGACGGCGATGGTGTCCAGCGCCAGCCCGAGACTGCGGAGCGCCAGCACCTGGTACAGACGCGCGAGGTCGGCCTCGGTGTACTCCCTGTGTCCTCCCGCGGTGCGCCGGGAGGGGCTGAGCAGGCCGATGGTGTCCCAGTGGTGCAAGGTGCGTACGGTCAGCCCGCTGGCCTCCGCGAGGCGGCCCACTCGCCAGGATTCGCTCGTCGTTTCGCGCGTCATGGTTCCACGATGCATCCTCACACCGCGTGAGGTTCAAGCCGGAGACGTCATGAATTCCTCTCCGGGCTCGGTGCGGGCGTCCCGGCAGCTCACCGCCCGCAGCCCGGAGCCCCCGGCGGCGGCGGTGATCCGTCGCGGCCGGGGGCGGTCGGGCGGGCGGCCGGGTCAGGCGGCCTTGCGGGAGCGGGGAGCCGACGCTTCGCGGATCAGTTCCGCGTAGCGGCGGCCGCTGGTCTTGACCGTGCGGCGCTGGGTCGCGTAGTCGACGTGGACCAGGCCGAACCGCTTGTCGTAGCCGTACGCCCACTCGAAGTTGTCCAGGAGCGACCAGGCGAAGTAGCCGGCCAGCGGGACACCCTTGCGGACTGCGCGGGCGCAGGCGGCGAGGTGTTCCTCCAGGTACTGGGTGCGCTCGGGGTCGTGCACGGACCCGTCGGGGAGTACGACGTCCTGGTAGGCCGAGCCGTTCTCCGTGACGTAGACGCGCTCGACGCCGTACTCCTCGGTCAGGCGCAGGAGCAGCTGCTCCAGGCCCTGGGCGTGCACCTCCCAGTCCATGTGGGTGTGGCGCGACCCGGGCAGGTACACCTGCTTCGCGTGCGGCACCGGGCCGGACGGGTCGGCGGTGACGACCTGGCGGAAGTAGTAGTTGACGCCCAGCCAGTCCAGCGGCGCGGAGATCAGCTCCATGTCGCCCTCCCGCACCGGGAGTTCGACTCCGTACAGGTCGACCATGTCCTGGGGGTAGCCGCGCCCGAGGATCGGGTCGAGCCACCAGCGGTTGGTGTGCCCGTCGCCGCGCACCGCCGCCGCCCGGTCGGCCTCGCGGTCGGTGGCCGCTTCGACGGGGCTGAGGTTGTTGACGATGCCGACCCGGGCGTCGGGGGAGATGCCGCGGATCGCCCGGACCGCGAGGCCGTGGCCCAGGTGCAGGTGGTAGGAGGCCCGGACGGCGGCGGTCAGGTCGGTCAGACCCGGTGCCATCGTGCCCTCCAGGTGGCCGATCCACGCCGAGCACAGGGGCTCGTTGAGGGTCGCCCAGTCCTTGACGCGGTCCCCGAGGCGTTCCACGACGACCGAGGCGTACGCCGCGAAGTGCTCCGCGGTCTCCCGTACGGTCCAGCCGCCCCGGTCCTGGAGGGCCTGCGGCAGGTCCCAGTGGTAGAGCGTGGCGAACGGGGTGATCCCGGCCTCCAGCAGCCCGTCCACCAGGCGGTCGTAGAAGTCGAGGCCGGCCGCGTTGACCGGTCCGTCGCCGCCGGGCACGATGCGCGGCCAGGCGAGCGAGAAGCGGTACGCGTTCGCCCCCACCTCCTTGATCAGGCCGATGTCCTCCGGGACCCGGTGGTAGTGGTCGCAGGCCACGTCGCCGGTGTCGCCGCCGGCCACCTTGCCGGGGGTGTGCGAGAAGGTGTCCCAGATGGAAGGGGCGCGGCCGTCCTCGGTCACGGCTCCCTCGATCTGGTACGCGGCGGTGGCGACGCCCCAGGTGAAGCCGGCCGGCAGGGCGCTGAGGTCGTTCACGGACTTCCTTTCCGAAGCGGTCACTTGACGGCTCCCGCGGTCAGGCCGGCCACCAGGTAGCGCTGGAGGAGCAGGAAGCCGGCGACGATCGGCACGCTGACGACGAGCGAGGCGGCCATGACCTGGTTCCAGTACACGTCGTTCTGGGTGGCGTAGCCCTGGAGGCCGACGGCCAGGGTGCGGGTGGTGTCGTTGGTCATGACGGAGGCGAAGAGGACCTCGCCCCACGCGGTCATGAACGCGTAGACGGCGACGGCGATGATGCCCGGTACGGCGGCCGGCACCACGACCCGGAACAGCGCCCGGATCGGCCCGCAGCCGTCGACGAGCGCGGCCTCGTCCAGATCCCGGGGGATCGAGTCGAAGTAGCCGATGAGCATCCAGATGGAGAACGGCAGCGAGAACGTCAGATACGTGAGGATCAGACCGCCGCGCGAGCCGTACAGGGCGACGCCCGTGCTGTTGCCGATGTTCACGAAGATCAGGAACAGCGGCAGGAGGAAGAGGATGCCCGGGAACATCTGGGTGGAGAGCACCGTCACGGTGAAGACGCGCTTGCCGCGGAACTTGTAGCGGCTGACCGCGTACGCAGAGAACACCGCGATGATCACCGAGAGGACCGTCGCCGCGCCCGCCACGATCAGCGAGTTGACGAAGTACCGGGCGAGCGGGACGGTGTCCCAGATGTCGATGTAGGGCTGCACCGTCAGCCCCGAGGGGATCCAGTGGAACTTCCCCGACACGTCCTGGAGCGGCTTGAGCGAGCTGCTGATCATCACGTAGACGGGCAGCAGGACGAAGCCGGTCAGGAAGGTCAGGACGGCCCGGCGGATCCACAGGAAGGACTGCGGCGCGGCCATCGGGGAACGGGGGCGCGAGCGCCCCGTCGTCTTGGCGGGCGGCGCGGACGGCTGGGCATGGCTAGGCATCGGCACCCTTCCTTCCGCGTGAGGTGATGAACAGGTAGATGGCCGTCACGACCAGCAGGAACAGCAGCAGGAGCACGGACATCGCGGAGCCGGTGCCGAAGTTCCAGGTGACGAACGAGGACTGGTAGATGTGGATCGAGATCAGGTCCGCGTTCTCGGGGGCGGCCTTCCCGAACAGCACGTACGGGGTGTTGAAGTCGTTGAACGTCCACAGGAAGAGGACGAGCACCAGGACCTGGTTGACCGGGCGCAGCGAAGGCAGTGTGATCTTGCGGATCTGCTGCCAGATGCCGGCGCCGTCGATCGAGGCGGCCTCGTACAGCTCGCGCGGGATGTTCTGGAGCCCGGCCATCACGATCAGGAAGGCGAAGGGCCAGCCCTTCCAGACCGAGACGATGATCAGCGCGTAGATGCTGTTGTCGCCGATCAGCCAGAACGACGGCTGGTCGGTGAGCCCGAGCTGGTCGTGGAGCACGTGATTGACCAGGCCGTTGTCGCGCTGGAACATGAAGGCCCAGGTGATCACGGCCGCGTAGACCGGCAGGGCGTACGGGACGAGGAAGACCGCCCGCAGGAAGCCCCGGCCGCGGAAGTTCTCCTGCAGCATGATCGCCGCCGCGACCCCGAACAGCCACGCCAGGCCGACGGCGAAGAACGTGAAGACGCAGGTGACGAAGAACGAGTGGAGCAGTGCCTCGCCGATCGGGGCGTTGACGTCGACGGCGATCTTGTAGTTGTCGAAGCCACTCCAGGGCGCCCCGCCCCAGTTGTTGATGTAGAACTGCGTGAACTGGCGGAAGCTCATCACGATCCCGATGATCATCGGGATCACATGGACGAGGAGTTCGAGCAGGACGGCCGGCAGGAGCAGGAGATAGGGCAGTCCGCCCTGGCGGATCCGGTCGGGGATGCGCGGCAGTCTCCTGCGCGCACCCCCGCTGCCCCGGCTCGTCACCCTGTCCGACTTCTCCGTCAGGCTGTCGGTGGTCACGGTGGCGGTCATGAAGGGTGCCTTACTGCTGCATCGTCTGCTGGGCCTTTTCCAGGCGCGCCTTGACGGATTCGGTGGTCACGGGACGGCCGGCGGCAGCGTCGGCCCACAGCTCCTTGACCGCGGTGCCGACAGCGGTCTCGAACTGCGACTCGTTGGGCACCTGCGGCAGTGGGGCCGCGCTCTTCGCCAGCGTGTCGCGCAGAACCGCGAGGTCGGGCGCCGAGAACGCCTCGTCGGCCTGGGCGGCCTTGACCGGCGGAATCGAGCCGTAGGTCTTGTTGAGCAGCTTCTGCTCGTCGTCGCTCGTCATGAACTTCACGAACTTCTTGGCGCCGTCGAGGTTCTTGGTGTTCTTGAACACCGCCATGTTGATGCCGGCGACCATGGAGTTGACGTTCTTGCCCTGGCCGGGGGCGCCGGAGGCGACGGGGACGGGGGCCGCGCCCCAGTCCTCGGGCTTCATGCCCTGCGAGGCGAAGGTGGAGGCGGCGGCCTGCCACAGCACCATCGCGGTCTTGCCCTTGGCGAAGTCCGTCAGGGACTGGTTCTGGGCGTACTCCGCGTTGCCCGGAGCGATGATCTTGTCCTTGGCCATGAAGTCGATGTACTGCTTCACGGCCGCGACCGCGCCGTCCGAGGTGAAGGTCGGCTTGCCCCCGGCGTCGAAGAAGTCGGCGCCGTGCTGCTGACCCAGGACGAAGGTCTGGTGGATGTTGTTGGAGAGGTTGGAGCCCTCGGCGCCCAGCCCCCACTTGCCGTCCTTGGAGAGCTTCTTGCCGTCCGCGACCAGCTCGTCCCAGGTGGCCGGGGGCTTCTCGATGCCGGCCTCGGCGAAGCTCTTCTTGTTGTAGTAGAGGGCGTACGCCAGTGAGTACAGCGGGACCGCGGCGGGGTCCTTGCCCTCCGCGCCGGCCGAGGCGACCGCCGAGTCGACGAACCGGTCACGGCCGCCGATCGCGTCGAAGTTCTCCTTGCTCCAGGGGAGCAGCGCGCCGGTCGCCTGGAGCGAGGCCGACCAGGTGTTGCCGATGTTCAGGACGTCCGGGCCCTGGCCGGACGTGGTGGCGGCGAGGATCCGGTTGAGCAGGTCGGCCCACGGCACGACCTCCAGCTTGACCTTGATCCCGGTCTGCTCCTCGAACTTCTTCAGCTCGGGAGTCAGGATCTTCTTGTCGGCCTCGATGCTGGCGCCCTGGTTGGAGGCCCAGTACGTGAGGGTCTTCGGCGAATCGTTGCTGCCGCCGCCCGAGGACGTACCGCCTCCGCAGCCGGTGACACCGGCGGCTATGGAGATCGCGAGGGTGACGGCTGCCGCGGCTCTGATGGTGCGCATGCGGGATGGCCCCTTTCCGGGGAGGAAGGCCGTGTTCGGGATCCGAACGACCTTCAGGGCTTAATTTATGACGTGATTTAAGAGGTGAGCGAAGGTCGCGTCAAGTCCCGGGGTCGCGGTATGTTTCCGCCAGGGAAGGAGCCACATGGCTGAGCGCAACAGACGGACCGTGCGTGACCTGCGACGCGGCAACCGGTCGCGGGTATTGCAACGGTTGTATTTCGACGGCCCGCTGAGCCGCCAGGAACTCGGCCCGGCGACCGGGCTGAGTTCGGGTTCCATCAGCAACGTCGTCGCGGAGCTCTCCGCGGAGAACCTGCTGGAGGAGGCCGGTGTCGTCGACTCCGACGGCGGCCGCCCCCGCACCCTGCTGCGCGTCGCCCCCGGCGGCGGCCTCCTCATCGGCATCGACATCGGTGAGACCCGGATCAGGGTGGAGCTCTTCGACCTCTCCCTGACCGAGCTCGCCCGCACCGAGCGGCTGCTCGCCCAGCACGGCTACGACGTGGACCGCATCGTCGGCCATGTCCGCAGCGGCGTCGCCGACGTGCTGCGGGACGCCGGCGCCGACCCGCACCGGCTGCTCGGTATAGGGATCGGCGTCCCCGGCATCATCGAGCGCCACGCGCCGGACGGTTCCGTCGGCGACGTGGGCTCCGTGGTCCACGGCCAGACCATCGACTGGAGCGCCGTCCCCTTCGAGCGGCTGCTCCGGGACGCGGTGCGGGTGCCGCCCGAGGTCCCGTTCTTCATCGACAACGGCGCCAAGACGCTCGGCCAGGCCGAGATGTGGTTCGGCGGCGGGCGGGGCGCGGGCGCCTCGGCGATCGCCCTCATCGGTTCCGGCGTCGGCGCCTGCGTCAACCACGGCGACCTCCTGGACGAGGACCGCGGCAGCCAGGCCCTGGAGTGGGGCCACAGCACCGTGCAACTGCGCGGCCGGCGGTGCCGCTGCGGCTCGATCGGCTGCCTGGAGGCGTACGCGGGCGCCGAGGCGATGCGCGAACGCTGGCACGAGGCGGGCGGCCCGCTGCCCGCCGACGCCGACGACGAGACCGCGCTCGCCGCGCTCCTCGCCGCCGCCTACCCACCCCCCGGGGTGGAGCCCGACCCGGTGGCGGTCGCCCTCCTCGACGAGACGGCCGAGTGCCTGGGCGCCGCGCTGGGCGACCTGATCAACCTCTTCCTGCCCGAGCGCATCCTGCTCGGCGGCTGGGCGGGCCTCCTCATCGGCCCGCACCTGCTGCCCGACATCCGGCGGTACGCCCAGGAGTACGCCCTGAAGCACGCCGCGGCCCGGACCACCATCGAGATGGGCCGCCTCGGCCCGGACGCCGTCACGGTCGGCGCGGCGACCCTGCCCCTGGCCGACTTCCTGGCCCGCGGCGGCAGCCGCCCCTCACCCCCGCCCCGGACCGGCGCCGCGGCACCGGCGCTCCGGACCCCGGCGGACGCCGTGCGCGGCAGGGAGCGGCCCAGGACGGAGCAGGGCGCGGCGGGGTGAGCGGCGCTTCCGCGGGGTCTCCGGACCGGCCCTACGCCGAGTCCCGGACCACCAGTGACGGTTCGAAGACCACGGACGTCGCGGCGCCCTCCGGCCTGCCCAGCCGCTCGATCAGCAGCCGGGCCATCTCCGCGGCCATCGCCTCCACCGGCTGGCGGACCGTGGTGAGCGGCGGACGGCAGGCCAGGGCCGCGCTGCTGTCGTCGAAGCCGATCACCGCGACGTCCTCCGGGATCCGCTTGCCGCGCTCCCGCAGGACGTGGCAGGCGCCCGTGGCCATCAGGTCGTTGGCCGCGAACACCCCGTCCAGGTCCGGGTGTTCGCTCAGCAGTCGCTCCATCGCGGTCTCGCCGCTCTCCTGCGTGAACCGCCCCTCGGCGATCGCGATGTAAGGGTGTCCGTGGTGCGTCATCGCGTCCCGGAAGCCGGCCAGCCGCTCCTGCACGGCGGGTACGTCGAGCGGTCCGGTGATGGTCGCGATCCGGCGGCAGCCCCGGGCCAGCAGATGCTCGGCCGCCAGCCGCGCGCCGTCCTGATGGGCGACGTCGACATAGCTGATCCGGGCCGCCCGCGCCGGGCGCGCGTACAGCACGGCGGGCAGCCCCGCGTCCGTGAGCATGCCCGGCAGCGGGTCCTCCGCGTGCGTCGAGACGACCAGCGCGCCGTCGGCGCTGCCCTGGCGCAGGAACGCCACCACGTCCTCCCGCGCCCGTGACGTCTCGGCGAACATCAGGACCGGATGCATCCCGCGCGGCCGCAGGTAGTTGACGACTCCGGTCACCACCCGCCCGAAGAACGGGTCGGCGAAGACCTGCCCGGTGAACGAGGCCCCCTCGCCGCCGTCCGCCCCGTCCGGCGGCGCGCCCTCCTCGGCCTCCGGCTCGACGCCCGCGCCGGACACCACCAGCGCGATGGCGTCGGTGCGCCGGGTCACCAGCGAGCGCGCCGCGCGGTTGGGCGCGTAGCCAGTCGAGGCGACCGCGCTGCGCACCGCCTCCTGGATCACCGGGTCGACATTCCGTACGCCGTTGATCACCCGGGAGACGGTGGCGCGGGAAACACCGGCCGCCCTCGCCACGTCCTCAAGGGTGGGTGTTCCGGCCGGTCGCAGATCATCCGTCATGAGCGCATTTATAGCATCAACGGAGAGCGCTCTCCATTGTGCTCCGAACCGTTACCGGATCCTTTCCCGGCCGCGTCCGGACCAGGCCGTGCCACGACCTCCGCGGTCAGCGGCAGATCGCCCGCGGAACGGCCCCCGAGCAGCGTGAACGCACCGGTCTCCGTCTCCCACCCGCGCCCTCCGGGCGACCAGTGGGCCAGCGCCCGCCCGTCCACCCGGACCACCGCGTCCGCGCTCTCCCCGGGTTCCGCCCCGACCGCCGCGTAACCGATGAGCTTGCGCACCGGCCGCTCCACGGCGGACCCGCCGCGCGTCAGGTAGACCTGCACCACCTCCCGCCCGCGCCGCCGTCCGGTGTTCCGCACCCGCACCCGCACGTCGAACGCCTCGCCGGCCCGTACCGCCGCCGGGGCCGCCAGCTCCTCGTACGCCCAGCCGGTGTAACCGAGTCCGTGGCCGAACCAGTACGCCGGAGCGGCCCCCGACCGCAGCCAGGCCCGGTATCCGACGTGCGGACCCTCCGCGTAGCGCAGCCGCCCGTCCGCACCGGGTGCGGTCCCGAGCACCGGCACGTCGTCCTGGGCCGCGGCCCAGGTGGTCGGCAGCCGGCCGCCGGGCTCGGCGCGCCCGAACAGCACGTCGGCCAGCCCGTCCCCGGCCTCCTGGCCCGGGAACCAGGCGAGCAGCAGCGCGGGCACCCGGGTGTGCCAGGGCAGCGCGACCGGGCCACCGGCGTTGACCACCACGACGGTACGCGGGTTGGCCCGCACAACCGCCCGCACCAGCGCGTCCTGACCCTCCGGCAGATCGAGGCTCTCGCGGTCGTGGCCCTCGGACTCGCTCTGCTCCGTGGTGCCCACGACCACCACCGCCACGTCGGCCGAGCGTGCGGCGGCGACCGCCGCGGCGCGCGCGGTGTCCGGGTCGCCCGCGGGCGGGGCGGCCGCGAGGACCGTGGCGACCCCCGTGCCCGGGGCGAGCGAGCGGAAAGCGACCACCTCCACCTCCCGGCCCGCCGTCAGTTCCACGCGGGCCGTGTGCAGCGGCGGGGCGACGTGCACCCGGGTCGGGTCGTCGCTGTCCAGCGGGAAGGTGCCGGACAGCACCTCGTGGCCGTCGACGGAGAGCGCGATGTCGCCCCAGCCGCCCACCGCCCAGGTCCACGTGCCGCTCTCGTGCGGCCGGAACAGGGCCCGGACCTCCACCGCGACCGCGTCCCCGGCCGGGACCGACGGCTCCACGATCCGGCCGGACAGCCGGTGCTCCGCGTGGAGTTCGGTGCCCCGCGCGTCGAGCAGCCGCACGAGCACCCCGGGCTCGCCGTCGCGCGGATCGCGCGCCCGGTCGCGGCCGAGCGGTTCCGGCCGGTCCGACGCCGGGAGCCCCGGCTCGTACGTCACCGCCGCGATCCCGTCCAGTTCCCGCTCGATCCCGGCCAGCGGGCTCACCACGTGCTCCGGGAACACCTCCGCGCTGCCACCGCCCTGCACGCGCACGGCGGTGGCGTGCGGCCCGATGACCGCGACGGACCGGAGCGCCGCGGGATCGAGCGGCAGCAGCCCGCCCTCGTTGCGGAGGAGCACGGCACCGGCTGCGACGGCG